>JBDWTN010000006.1 GCA_039984955.1 Marinobacter alexandrii | reverse complement strand
TAGTTATGTTGGTTTGCAGTTGCCTGCAAGAGAGGATAAATATAGCAGGTAAAGATGGGATTTGAAGAGGGACGAGCTACACTCGATCACATTGGGTTGAATGAATTCATCGAGAGTGCGCGTTTACGCGTGCGTAGATGGATGAGCCGCAGGCCATTCAACCCAACATCTGTTTATACGCAATAATATCAAATACATTTATAACCACCCTCAAAAAGAGGTTATAAATGCTATTCTGATTTTACCTACTAATTTAGAGGTTATATGGCAATAGCTGATTTTAAGAAAATATTGGAAGTTAAACGCTACAGCGATAATACGATTGATGCTTATGCTTTCGTGTTAAATTCTGTTCAGAGTGCATTGAGCAAATCAATTCAGGATCTCAGCGAAACAGAACTTCATGACTACATCTACCATCAGATACACGCTAAAAAAATCTCCAGATCATATCAAAAACAATTAGTGAGTGCGCTGAAACTTTATTATGCCGAAGTTCAGAATATTGAAGTAAACCTTCAGTTCCTTTTACCACGGAAAGGTGCTCAAACATTACCCGTGGTTTTAAGTAAAAATGATGTTCGTCTCATAATGACTATTCCTAAAAATATTAAGCATCAGGCGATTATTGGATTATTGTATAGTTCAGGGTTGAGAGTAGGAGAATTACTCAACCTGAAAGTGAATGAGGTGGATTCAAGTAGAATGACAATTTTTGTGAAGGGTGGCAAAGGAGCTAAGGATAGATTAGTCCCATTATCGATCAAACTCCTTGAATTGCTTAGGAGATATTACATCTCACATAAACCTAGTGTCTATCTTTTTGAGGGACAAGATGGAGTGTCCAATTATAGCTCTTCAAGTATTAATCAGTTCATAAAACGATATGCTGCTAAAGCTGGAATCCAGAAAAAAGTATCTTCTCATACGTTCAGACATAGTTATGCCTCCCATTTACTCGAAAATGGGACTGATATAAGAATTATTCAGAAATTGCTTGGACATAATAGTATAAAGACAACCATGATTTATACCCATATCTCAGAGCCTCGTCTACTTGCAATTGAGAGTCCTTTAGATTCGATTGAATTCGAATAAAACGTATCTCACAACGCCTATTCTTAAGATTTTGTAGCCTTCTTTATCAGTTTCAACGCCCAAACGTTGTGGCTGGATGTTGCTGATATGAGGTACGAGCCAAGGGATGTCGTCCCAGTCCATTTGTATTTTTTCTTTTCGAATAGCTCTTCGTCGGTATGTTTCTCGATGACCTCTTGAAGTTTCTTGAAGGAGTCATTAAACATCTCTTTAGCCTTTGAAATAGTAATACTTTGGTACTTCTCCCAAATCTTTTTATTCAGATCAGGGAGATCCTTCCAGGAATATCCCTGAGCAGGCATATCTGGTTTTTCTCCTGTCATGCCCACCTCGTACCATCCCAATGTCATCGTATTCCATTCGTGAAGATGAGCTAGCACATCGCTGATATTTCTGTTCAATGTTCCTTTGGGAAATTCGGCAGTTTGTTGATCGGATGATAACTGATCTATATAATTGATTAGTTTTTGATGATTCTCGTTGCTTAAAGAAATGAGTTCTACTTTTGAGGTTGGTCTAGGCATATGCTAAATATTTACTACTGGTATTCTAATTGGTGAGACCTAATAAAGGCTCTTTTTTTACTCGGTGATAGGTAAGAGCTGCTTTTATACACTTTTTTAATTCAGCTTCAGGGATCTCTTCCTCTAGCTGAAAAGTAATTGCACGACTGCCTTCATATTGGAACAAGTCTTTGAATGCAGCTTTGAAAGCGGGTACAAGTTTGCTTGTGCACTGAAAATACATAGCATATTGATCCGGATTTTTCTCCTTCCAGTCGATTCTAATCGTACTGCCAATCTTGGTGATGTAGCTGGGCTCGCCCCATTTAAGCGTTTCTTCCAAATTATTGATTTCTTCTATCTCCTCTGCCACTTCAATAATCAAGCGACTTAGATTTAGGATTTTATCTCGAATTTCATCCGAATAGTTATTGAATCTTGATTCAACTTCTGGGTTGGAGGATATTTGGAGGCTTTTCATTTAGGTATTTTCTTGTTCAGAAAGTTTTTTCAACAACTTCATTGCTCGCTTTGAAACAGATTTTCGAGAGTCTGAAGTAAGCTTTTTCAAAAGCTTTTGAAGCCATTGCTTCAATTGGCTATCTTTTTCCAACCAATGATAAAGTGTTTCCATTGAGTTATTCAAAACAATCCAATCTTTGTGATTTTCAAGATTTCTGCGAAGGATTGCCTTTGACTCTGCCAGTTGTTCTTCATTCATATCGTCTTCCAGCATTTGGAAGAGCAATGCTAAAGTCCATTGTGTAGAGGCTTGATCTATTTTGGATACTTTCTTAAGCAGAATATCGATATACGGAATAACCATCTCTTTTTTAGAGATACAAACCCTCTTCACTGCACTCGAAACCCTCAGTCGAACGAGTTCATCGTCACTGAAGTAGCAATTGAACAGTTCATCGAAGTGATGATTATCGTTTAACACTTCCTCTACTACCTCGATAGTATTACCTAGGGAGTTAGGATGTCCACCTTTTAGTCTTTCTTCGAAACTTCTCATTCCAATGTAAAATTAGAGTGTTCAAACAAAAACCGTCTTTTGGGACGGTTTTGCCTTATGATTCCATTTCAGTGATTATGCTGGCTGTGGCATAGGAGTGTAGAAAAACTGTTCTGTAACAACTTTCCCATCCTCTACCCGATACACACACACTTCATCCATATCTATTTGATGATCCATTCCTTTTAGTGTCACCTTCGATTTCATCGTGATTGAGAAGAAATTCTCTGCTGCCACAGGATCAGATATTTCACTGGAATGAAACTCAGCTAACATTTCGTTCCATTGTTGTCCTTTTTTAGCGAGGGCATCCAGACCTTGTACTTTGGATTCCCATGGCCCTCCTTCTGGCTCGATACTGATAATGTCTGGTGAGTAGAGCTCACGAATGCACTCTTCAAATTTTCCTTCTCGGCAAAGTTTTACCAATTGATTTGCTACTTCTTCAGTTGTCATGTTTTACGTGTTAAAATTGAACATATGTCAAAGAAATCGGTTGTAGTGACAGCCCTATGTCATTCGTTTATCGAAATAGTAAAATATCTAAATGCTAGGCTTGTTTTTTTACCGAACTTCGCTATTTCAATGCGAATAGTTCTTTCTATAGTCATCGTTTTTTGCCTGTATTCTGGTGCCAATTGTCAATACCTGGATTTAGCTAAGGTCGAGTATACCGTAGCTCCGGGAGATGATGCTAACTTCTCCTACAACAGTAAAAGGATTCTTTTTAATGTTCCATTCAGGATTCATGATAAAGCCTATTTTTTTGCAGGAGTAGACTATACAGCTACCAATATTAATTTGAGAGAGGAAATGGACTCTTATGATAAGAGTGATACAGATAATTTCACTGAAATAGATCTGAATCTTACATACACCTCCATGATGAATAATGATTGGCGATTTGGTGTTCAAATTACGCCATCTGTCAATAGCAATTTACAGGATGGACTTATGTCTCAGGACTTATTGATGTCAGGTGTCATTGTATTTGTTAAGGATAAAAAGAATAGTGATTCAGCAAAGAAACCTTTTCGAATCATTGCAGGCTTATCGTATTCAACAAATAGTCGTCGGCCAATTCCATTCCCGTTTATTAGTTATTACAGAAAGTTTCATCGGAAGTGGTCTTATAATGTTGGTGCTCCAGTCTCCAATGTTCAATATCATATTTCAGAAAAGCATCGGATTAAGGTTTATGCAGAAGGTGATGGGTTTAATGCGCATATTCAAAATGGAGTTATCGTGAATGAAATGGATCGAGCAAATCGTTTGCGTATGTTGTTGATTCTGACAGGACTGAGGTATGAATATAAGGTTTCAAAACACATTGAATCTTATCTGAACGTAACGCGAACTGTATTTTCTGATGTACAGCTTCGAGACGATATGGAGAATGTGTTTGTCCCCGCTATTGATAACCTCATGCATTACAGAATAGGGCTAAGGTGCAAAATTTGATCTAACTCCGGAATGTATCTAGAAATGCTTTCCAAAACTGTGGACGATTCAACGAAAACATAACTTTTAAATCTTCTGAAAAACTACTTTCCTCATCGAGGAATCGAAAGACTGATTGTATCTCCGGTTTGGTATACAGTTTTGTAAAGATATCTTCACCTAAATCATTTCTGGAAGCAAGCACATTTAGAAAGATAGAATCGTATGTTCTAAATCGAGAAGTAGCTATGCCCTTTTCTGGGCGATGGCCTTTTTTAATGTTTTCAATAACCATGGAAGAATACCTATCAGCATTTTTGAATGAATATCCTGAAGAAGGCCTAACCCAACCGCCAGCAGTTCCAATTTTAGTGGTGTATGTTGAGTGATGTTTGTGAAATGGATAGTTAGACATGGGAATCAACCCTTGCTCGACTTCTTTGATCGTGTAGTTTTTAAGGCTTAGATAGGTGTCTATGTATTTTTTGAGATAGTGATCATACTCATCATCAGGTAGGAGTTGATCATTGAATAGGGTGAACTCTACAAGTGCTGAAGTAGGGGAAAGAGGCAGAACATACGTAAAACTGGTGCTTTCCTTCCATTTAAGGCGGTAATCCATCATTGTGAATACCTCTGGATCAAAAGCGGGACTTTCAGTTTCGATAAACCAGCCTTTAAAATGTTGGATTAAAGAATGGTAGGATGACTTTTTTTCATGGAAAGCTTCTGGAATTCTACTGTCAAAAATGTGATGTGAATGGTATGTTTTTTCCTCACCTAGAATCTCTTGCTCTTTGATGTCTGATACCTCGCTTTTTACCCAATCAACATTTTTAGCTTTCTCAATGATGGCCTTAGCATAAGCATAAAAGTCTGCTGACCTTACCATCTTATACTGGTAGGGAGCGAGATCAAAGGAAATGGTCTTTTTATCATTGATGAATAAGCCCGTTTTCCATTTTTGGATAGCCAGTTGATCCCAAATGCTTTCTTCTTTTTCCCAGAAACACCATGTTCTGTCATTGGCGCTTTTTTCATCTTTGTCAAGGAGGAGTATGCTTTTTTCATTGAAGAAATCATCGTTGATCATCTTCAACGTAAGTTGAAGCCCTGCGGCTCCTGCACCTACAATTGCAAAGTCATATGAGAATGGCTTGGTCATGAGCTTAAATATAAATAGCCCTACTTACGAAGGGCTATTTTCATTGACATTAACGTCGGCTTAATGATTTAATTCCGAACACTTGTACCCAAACCTTTCCAGTATAACGGAGATATTCTCACATGAGAGGACAAAACACTCTACTTTCAAAACATGCTCCCAATCATCTAAATCTACTATCCAACGTTTTATGCATTCGATCTGACTGAATATCTGATTGACTTTCTCAACATCATTTTTGGTTCTGATATTGCTTTTCAAAATCAGAACGTTTAGGTCTTTCTTGGATTTGGTAAGTGTCCACATAGGTCTTAAAATTGAATTCGATATAAGATATCTGGGAAGAAGCCAATCTGCTCCACGGTATTTATTTGTTGAGTCACCTCATTGTATCTTCTCGTAAACTGATTTGTTCTATTCGTTACATTTTGTAGGTCTAAGAAGAATTGGTGTGATATTTTCTTACGCTTGCTATTGATTCTGAATCCAAATTTCAAATCCAGTCTCATGTAAGCATCCAAGCTCTCTGCAAAAGCCCTGTCTTCAAATTCCACCTGGTCATTATTATTGTCAATTGAACCTTGTAGATCAATAGGAGTAAAAGGTCTGCCTCCTGATCTGGAAAAACGGGTGTCAAACGTAAGCATGAAGTCGCGCTTTTCATTGCTGCCCACCAACCACTCTTTCCCAAAGAGCAGATTTATTACATAGTTATTGTTGAAAGCTGTATTTCTTTCAATTCCATCTGCCCCCTCATATGTGGATTCAAAAAGCGAGGTAGTGAGTAGACCGTAATAGTTATTACTGAAGAACTTCTCTAATGTCAGTTCAAGACCGTAGTTGACTCCTTTACCATCATTTACCAATGAGCCTCTTTCATCAAATACAAAATCACCTCCTTCATTGAGCACTGAGTAGGAACTTGTGTCCGCTTGTTCTATCGGTACATCAAACAAGTTTTGGTAGTAGACCTCAGCTTTTATCCTCAATTGTTGCCCAATTTTCCTGTCATATCCTACCACAAAATGGTTACTTCGAATGAACGTCAGATCCAGATTGGTTTTCTCAAAATTATCAGTAGAAGTTTCCTCGTTTAGAAAGAGTATTGGGAACGGAACATTTTGAGAATGTCTACCATAGGCAACACTGATTCGTTGAGTTGGAGTAAACTGCCAGCTTGCCGCAACTCTTGGTTCCAAAACAAAATTCTCATTGATGTCTAGATACTGTGCATGAAGACCGCCAGTTACGCTAATGTCGTCAGTGAATTTGTATTCACCTTGAGCATATGGTTGCCACAAAGCCAATTGATCATCCGCATCTCTTACCTGAAAAAAGTCATCAGGTATTCCGTCATTATTATCATCAGGAATCTGCCCGGCTGGCCTATTGTCTCTATCTCTTACGTCTGACTTGATGTTGAAAAATTCTGCTAGAACACCTGCTCTAAGACTTGTGCGAGCACTTAGCTTGGTGTTGAACTGGGTAGATGCATTGATACGATCTTCTACACTTTCTACTTCGGTAGCTCGATAAACCGCAGTTATGTTGTTTTCATTATCACGTATGAAATTGTCTTGCAAATAGTCATTCTGATTGGTGTAGTAACCAACCGTATTTTTCAGAAAGCTATTTTTTCCAAGTCGCAATGTTTGATTTAGCCCAATCAGTCCTAATCGACTTTCAACAAATGCGTCTTGATTTGGATTGGCAAAGAGATCATTGTCATCGATATCCTTTCCCAGAAAATCGATGCTACTATTTCCGCCCATCCCGAACAATTCAAAATTGCCGACAGGGCTGTCTCCTAAATCTATTTTGAAGGCCAGATCTTGATAAGCTGGAATTCCTGAGGTGCCAGGAGCTGCAGCACCTGCTATGCCATACCTATAAGAAATTAGGAAAGAAGAATTATTAGCTTTAGAGATGGGCCCTTCTGCCATAAACTCCAAACCAGAAAATGCGGCTAACTGAGCGGTAAATTCGTATGCGTCTTTGTTTCCATCTCTGAAGTTGATGTCAAAAACAGCTCCATAGGTATTACCATACTCGGCAGGGAAAGCTCCAGTAATAAAGTCTGATGTTCTTAACATATTGGTATTCAAAGCACTTACAGGACCGCCGGTAGTTCCTAATGTGGAAAAATGATTGACATTGCTAACTGGAATGCCATTAATTCTCCAGAGAAGTGCGGTAGGGGAGTTGCCTCTAACCACGATATCATTTCTAGAGTCATCCGGAGTACTCACACCCGCAAAACTTGATGCAAGTCTGGCTACATCATTTCGACCTCCTGAGTAGCGAGTCACTTCTTCAATACTGAAAGTTCGTGCACTTACTTTCGCCAGATCATTGATGGGTAAGTCCTTATCTGCATTTGCGGTAACGACCACTTCCTGCAGTCGCTCTACGGATTCTTCCAGGAGTAAACGAAGCACGACTTCTTTTCCAGAAGTCACTAAAACATTCGGAATAGTGATGCTCTTGTATCCGATATATTGAACTGAAAGAGTTTGCCTACCAATAGGCACTTCATCGATTCTAAATGACCCATCTACTTCTGTAATAGACCCTTGAATAGGATCTGATCCAACTAAGCTGATGGTAGCGCCAATTAAAGGATACTCTGCTTGAGCATCTAGAATTATTCCTTTTACGGTTTGGGTTTGTGCAAACACATTGCTTGTCCAAAAGATGGATAAACCCATTAGAATAATGATGTTAAGTGATTTGTTAGCGTTCATGATGTTGATTTTTCAGCTAACCTAAGCGTAGGTTCTACAGGTGAAAACGTAAAAGAGCGTGAGACATATGGAAATTCCATTGAAGCCGCAGAAAACAGCAATGAATCGAAGTAAAACCCTATTGAAGTGATGTTTAGGTTTTGAGTGAATATTTTAGGGGTTCATCCCAAATAATTCTGGTCTTAACTTTTTACATCTTATGGTGATCTTTCCTCTTGATTATCTTTAAAAAGTGAAATTGAAAGAAATACATATTCGTTGGATAGGCATTCTTCTGGTTGCCATTGCAGCTACGTTGAGCAACGGTGATCATATGCATGATTCGCCATTTTGGTTTGCTTATCTTGTAGGAGTATGCTTCACTGCTGTTTATTGGAATGGAGCCTGTATCGTCATTTTCTTTTTCAGAAGAAAACTCCCAGAGATAAGCAAGGTTCAAAAACGTCTACTTCTTACTTCTTTGTTCATCATTATCTGGATGAGCATCGGAGGTCTACCCCTAAAGTTGCTATTTCAGATCAGTTCTTTTCAGGATTTGCTTAAGCCCTCTGAGCATACGGAATTTTTGCCTTTCAATTTTATTGCTGCTACAGTGATATCCTTGTCCTATGAAGCTGCGTACTTTTTTGAGAAATGGAAAGAGCAATTCACGCTTAATCAGCAATTGAAGAGTCAGCAAATTAGAACTCAATACGAAGTTTTACAGAATCAAATGAGTCCCCATTTTTTATTTAATAGTCTAAATACATTGACAACCATTATACCTGAAGATGCTGATGCCGCTGTAGCTTTTACAGAAAAACTCTCGGAAGTATATCGATATATTCTTCAGAATAAAGAGCGTGAACTGGTTAGTTTAAATGAAGAGCTGGACTTTGTTAAGTCGTATCTTTTTCTATTGCGAATGAGATATCCAGATAATCTTTCCTTTGAATTTGATATACATGAAAAATACCTTGAGTTGACCATTCCACCATTGACACTTCAAATGCTAGTAGAGAATGCGATCAAACATAATGTGGTCTCGAAAGCCAAGCCACTTCATATCTCTATTTATATTGAGAGTGGAACATCAGTGATTGTGAAAAACAATCTTCAGCGAAAGGAAGCGCTGGACAAATCCACAAAAACAGGGTTAGATAATATTAGAAAACGCTACAGTATTTTAGGAGGAAAGGAAATTGATATTATTACGAGTGCGACGAATTACATGGTAGCTGTTCCTCTCATTGACTTAGTCGAGGAAAAAGACTTACAGTTTGTATGAAATGAGCATAAGTGCGCACATACCAATCGAGGTTGAATGTTGTTCATGCGAATTCCCGCTTCGGCGGACCGATGTGGCCGCTAAAAATTATACATACACATGAAAGTATTGATTGTTGAAGATGAAGCACCTGCTTTCCGAAGATTGGAGAAAATTCTTATGGATATAGATCCTGATATTGAAATTTTGGAGGTGCTTGATACGGTAGAGGATACTGTGAAGTGGATGAAGAATCACGATCTTCCTGACTTAGCTTTAATGGATATCCAAATTAGCGATGGAATCAGCTTTCAGATCTTTGATCAGATTGACGTGAAATGTCCAGTGATTTTCACTACGGCCTTTGATGAATATTTGCTTCGAGCATTTAAAGTCAATAGCATTGACTATTTGCTGAAACCTATTAAGAAAGAGGATTTAGAACGATCAATAGAAAAGTATAAAACGCTGCACCAAAGCTTTAATCAAAGTGGAGTAGATATGTCTGCACTGCTAAGCCAGATTAATCTTACAGAGACAAAGTTTAAATCGCGATTTTTAGTGAAACAAGGCGACAAGATGCTAGCTATTAAGTCAGAAGATATTGTTTGTTTTCAAAGCAAGCATGGAGTGGTTCATATTGTCACCAAAAATCAAAAGACTTACCTATCAGATTTTACACTTGATGAATTAATCAATCAACTCGATCCACAGTTTTTTTACAGGGCAAATCGTCAATTCATTATCAATGTGGAGTATATCACTACGGTACACAAGCACTTCAAGGGTAAGCTACTGGTGGAACTAAATCATTTGTCTTCAGAAGAACAAATATTGGTGAGTAGTGAGAAAGCCACTTCATTTAAGCAGTGGTTGGATCAATAAAATTTCTTGATTCCTATTATATTCACCCCTTATGAAGTATCCCATAGAGGTAGAAGAGAAACGCAAGATCAATAGGATTACATTAAAGCAATCAGTGCTGGACTTATTGAATGCTTTCAATATTGAAAGAGGGCTCATATATACCCTGAAGCTTCTTTTTGTAAATCCTGATAAAATTGTGATATTCTACCTGGGAGAAGGGAGATTTAGAATATTCAACGTCTTTAGACTCCTCATCTTGACGACAGCAGTAAGCCTCTTTGTGATGTATTTGGCAGGTGTTGATGATCTATTGTTAGAGTTTGAAAAAGGGTTTAATAAGGGACTTACTGAGAAAGAAGAAGGACAGATAGGATATTTATCTGGGTTGATGCAGCAGCTTTTCTTTGATTGGTACAATCTATTTCTTTGGATCGCTATTCCTATTTACGGTTTCTTCACGTTCCTCTTTTTTCCAAAGAAAGGGTACAATTATGCTGAACACTTAGTCATCCAGAGTTTTTATATCTGTGCGCTGAATGTGATTGCCATTGTCACATTCCCTTTGCATTTGGTCATTGGAGTGAATGGGATGGTCAATGTCTGGGGAATACTCTCTACAGCCTATTTCTTCTATTTAATAATCCGCGTTTTTAGTGTTAAAAATTTTGGTTCTGTTGTCAAGTCTCTTT
This sequence comes from Marinobacter alexandrii, assembly GCA_039984955.1. Lineage (NCBI taxonomy): Bacteria > Pseudomonadati > Pseudomonadota > Gammaproteobacteria > Pseudomonadales > Marinobacteraceae > Marinobacter > Marinobacter alexandrii. The sequence goes on along the minus strand of JBDWTN010000006.1, from coordinate 327,105 downwards.
TATTATTTATTGTAAATACACTTGTTTACATATCTGTATTGGTACTTGCAATTGGGATTTTTGTGGGGTATGAATTGGAAACTGCTAGAATGGATAAATTATCTTCAGAGACTCTTGCATTAGCCGATTCATCTTGGATCAGTGATCGAGTGGTGAAATCAAAAGAACGTTTGATTACGAATGCGGCAGGAAAGAAGATTTGGGAATCGATAGAAACACATGGAGGATTGGAAAAGTGGTTTTCAAATGGACCAATTGCTTTTCGATTCAACTATCAACCGCTGGACGGAACCAAGCAAAGAGATAGCTATCAATTAGTAGATAATTGGTCAGTACGAGCAGCGCATGAAGTATCTAGCAATAGAAATTGGAAATACGGCTGGGATGGCGAAAATGCTTGGAGCTTGCCTGACTCTGTTGATGTAGGTGTCAATCCTCGCTTTTGGTCAACGACACCTTATTATTTCATTGGACTCCCGTTTGTGCTAGCTGATGAAGGCGTAGTGCTGGAAGAGTTTGGTCAAAAGGAATACAAAGGAGTGACATATGATCTGGTAAAAGCAACTTATGAGGCAGGTACTGGAGATGCCTCGGATGATTTTTATGTCATTTATCTTGATCCCGAGACAAGGCAAATGGCAGGATTGAGATATATTGTCTCTTATCCAGGATTTTTCCCAGCAGGAGGGCATAGCCCTGAGAAATTTATGTGGATCCAAGACTATCAAGAAGTTGAGGGTATTCAAATGTCAACAGGGTATAATACGTATTGGTTTAAAGGGGATTCAGTTGCGGAGCACATTACTAAGATTGAGGTAAGTAACGTTGAATTCTTACCAGAAACTCTTTCAAGCTATTTTGATGTGCCTGTAAAAGCTAAAGTTCAGGAGGGATTCTAAGCCTCTTGATTTAGTTGGTCCTTGAAGACTTAAATTAGACTCTTAGCAGTCTTCTGGAATGAATGTTATTGGTTTTGATGATGACCGATAACATGTCTGTATTTTAAATTTTGTAAATCAATTTTGCTTCTTTCTAGTTTTAGAAATATGCCTCGCATATACTTTTTATTTTCACTTTTAATGGTATTCCAAATGAATCCAATTACACAATACAAATGGGAAAAAAGAGTGCTTATATTTTCTGCTCAATCTCCTACAAATATTGGATATAAGAAGCAGGAGCAGTCGCTCAAGCGTGAGAAAAGAGGTATGAAAGATCGGGATTTAATTATCTATCGTCTCTACAATGATCATTGGTTAGATCATCAGATGAAACCTATTTCGGAGGCAGAAGCTGAAAGCATAAGACACGCATATAATATCTCGGAAAATGAATTCTCAGTTATTCTTGTTGGCAAGGATGGTGGAGTGAAGATGAGAAAGAATGATATCGTATCCACTAAAGAATTATTTGCTTTAATTGATAGCATGCCTATGCGAAAAAGAGAAATGAAAGAGCAGGATGGAAGTCAGTATTAGGGATAAATTATCTATCTAACCACTCTTTAAAGACTTTTACTTTGTCTCTGCTCACTATGACTTGTTGGTCATACTTAGGTTTAAGACCTATCAACAAGCGGTTATTGAAAAACGAGTCTATGGACTCAATGAATTGATCACATATGATCATATGTCGGTTTATTCTAAAAAAACATGCTGGATCAATGAGTGTTTGAATTTCATCGAGTGGTTGATCAATGATTAAAGAATCTCCTTTTGAAGTACGTAGATAGGTGGAACTTGATTCGCTGTAGAAATAAGCTACATCTTGTATCGATATCGATTGATACTTTAATCCAATTTTCACAAGAAATTTTTGTTTGTATGAAGTTTGAATTTGAGATTGGAGTGATTGCATGAGGGCATTCATCTCATTTTGACTTTTCATTTTCTCCAACTTGCCTACCGCCTTCATAAGCTCCTCTGCTTTTACCGGTTTGAGTAGGTAATCAACGCTGTTATACTTAAAAGCATCTAGAACATATTTATCAAAGGCCGTAGTGAAAATCACCTGGGGATAAGCATCTAGAGATTCTAAAACGTCAAAACCTGTTCCATCCCCAAGTTGGATATCAAGAAATAGGATGTCAGGAATCGAATGATCTTGTAGCCAGGAAACGGCTGATTTAACAGAATAAAATGTTTCAAGTACTTCAATAGAAGTGTGTTTACTGATTAAACTATGTAATCTATCCGCAGTTAACTGTTCATCTTCAATGATTATGGCATTCATGCTTTAGACAGAGGTAATCTCACTTGAAATATTTTATCATTATCCAAAATTTCCAATGCCTTGCCAGCAGAAAGCAATAATCGGTTAGAAAGATTTTTGAGACCTATTTTAGTGCTTTCTGTAAGGTGTTCCTTCTTCCGCTTTTCATTTTCAACAATGATGGCTCCACTTCCGTGATTTTTTATGGTAATGTGGAGCGGATCGTCTATTGCAAAAGAATTATGCTTTACAGCATTTTCAATAAGGATCTGAATGGACATTGGAGGAACTAGAATTTGATTATCTGGGAGGTCTAAGACTTTGTCAATGACAATTGCTGATTGATGACGCATGGATAATAGAAAGATATAACTGTCCACAAAATCGAGCTCTTCCCTTAAGGTTACTACAGTTTTCTCATCATTCTCCAGTATATATCTGTACATGTCAGAAAGCTTAGATATGAATTTTACCGCGGCTTTTGAGTCATCTTCAACTAGTGATGTCAATACACTAAAACTGTTAAAAAGAAAGTGAGGATTAATCTGATTCTTAAGCCCTTCAAGTTTTGCAGCTGCTAGTTCTTTCTGTATTCGTTCTTTTTCACGTGCATTTTTAATAGCATTCTTTACGTACAAAAGGATAATTTCATATGCTATAATTAATAAAGATATGACAAATCCAAGCGCGCTATTGACAAGAAAACCACCTTCATTTTGATCTTCGGTACACAATTCGTAATCAATCAAGAATTTCACTAAAATCTCATTATAGATAAAGGCAAACAAAAAAACCAAGGGTAACGCTAAAAGTGTTGCCTTGGTTGAAATGATATAAAGCCCTTTGTTCGTAGTAAGATCAGTTGTTCTTCTTTGTTTTATGATGTATCTGAACAATACCTCCCACAGCGTTAAAACAACAGTAATTATGTAAATGAGCGATATGGTTGAAATAAAATTCCATGTAATGAAATCTACCCAACTATCAACATTTGTTAGTTTGAAAAAGATGAAAACGAAGACAGCAATGATAAACCTGAAACGATAGTAGTTCATAAAACAAATTTACTCCCCATCCGTGGATGCAATATTTTTTGCCGAGTTAATATGGAAAGATAGGGTTGTTCCAGTTACTTTTTGAGTTCCAATACTTCTTACGGCAACAGTAGCTGTGTATTGCCCTTCGACTACATCTTCGCTGCTAGCAGTTACTATAAAGTGGTCTTGGTTATTTGGATCAGGGGTTACCTGAAATTTAATTCCATTACTATTTAAGACTGTTGGAGTCATGAATTTTGCTCGCCTTGCTCTTTTAGATCTTACTATCCATAAGTCAAATGTTTCTTCCCCATTTACATCCAGGTTAATGGTGTAATTATCGGTGTAGACCTTTGCGCCTGTTTTAGGAGCTTCAAAATTTTGAGAGAGCGCTACTGTTCCAATAAGAAGTAGAGTTAACAATGAGATTAGCTTTTTCATAAGTCGTGTTATTTTCGATTTGGTATACAAAAGACACGATCTTTGTAGTGTTTCTACCTATGGTTTCTATTGGAGAGTGCTATCAATCTATTGGATTGTGATTTTTTCTAGCTGAATTGTATCTGAAATAAAACCTTAATTCAGCAGATCTACGATTACTTTTTTTAATCAGGTTGGAATTACTGATTTTTAACATGCTCCAGTAGCTCCTTGATTTTTAAGTTAACATTCGTGTTAGAATGTCTTTCTAGGGCTTCTACCATATAGGAAGGTATTTGCTCTCCAGCATTGAGCTTGCCAGTGATGTCTTTAAGTAGGTCTGCTAATTCTGTGATTTGACTAAAATCCTTTTTAGCAATGTCTATTTTTTTTACTTCTTCTTCACAGTCATTATTGTAGATATTAATGATCTTATCAAGATCTGAAGCCCCCAATTCTTTGTTTGAAATTTTGCTAGAAAGCTCTTCGCAATCACTTAAGAATTTTATTAATCTTTTTTTGAATCCAATATTTGAGACAAGTAGAGTCTCATTATCACTTTTTACAAGAACTTCATTGATAAATGCATTTTCACCATCAGAGCGAAATAGATACTGACTTAATCTTCCTTCTTTTATGAGTTTACCTATTGCTTTTTTATTGCCATATGATACCGGTTTATAAATCTCTCCTTTGCGTATTGCCAACTCAATTTGGTAAGCCTTAAACGTTTTCTTACCGTCATCACTTTTAACTTCTATCTCATCATAGAATGTGCTTTGGCGAAAATCTATCTGACCGTAGATGGTGTCTTTTTTGACCGTGACCAAGAAATCTTCTTGAGCTTGCGCATAGAAAAATCCAAGAATTATGAGGGCGAAAAAAGCATGTCTCATTTTAAGAAAAATTTGTTCGAGGTGAATTTATAGCATTTAGTTTTAAAATGAGTTAGCACATATTTTATACAAAACATGAAAAAATAAAACTTTAAATAATAGAGACTCGTATTTATTTTTCATACATTTAATGAATTAATAAAAATTTGTAAGATGAAAGGAACCAATCTTGGCGAGTTTGAAGAGATCGTGCTACTAACCATTGCTTCATTGTTGACCGAAGCTTATAGCGTTAATATCGTGGATGAAATAGCTGATATAACTGGGAGAAAAACTAAGCTGGGAGTTGTTCACGCTGTTCTTAAGCGTTTAGAAGATAAAGGACTAATTACTTCTGAACTCGGTGAACCTACCAAGGAAAGAGGAGGGAGGCGAAAACGATTTTTCACAGTCTCTCATACCGGTAAGGTATCGTTAATGAAAGCCAAAGAGCAACGAGATAAGCTTTGGAATAATATTCCTGAACTCGTTTTTCAAGGAATCAGATGAAGGAGAGAGATCATGGCCCTCCTCGCTGGATGGATAGAATTATTGAATTCTACTGTCGCAAAGATTTACTCGAAGATCTACAAGGTGATCTCCATGAGTATTATGCGCGAAACCTTGATAAAAGCAGACGCAAAGCCAATCTGATTTTCTTTTTGGATATACTAAAATTTTGCCGCCTTTACACGATTCGAAAACCCAAATTAATAGGACAAATGACTTTTTTTAACCTGATGCAAAATTACTTCAAAACGTCTGTTAGAAGTATTGCAAGAAACAAACTCTTCTCATCAATCAACATTGTTGGGCTTGCTGTATCCATGTCAATAGGTATTCTGATGATTACGTATTTATCTCAGCTATTTAACTATGATGAATTTCATGAGAAAAAGGAACTAGTATATAAAATAGGCACTCATTATACAGACCTGGATGATGGAGATGTCATTGATCTTGCATCTACCTCAGTTTACATAGGCGACCTTCTAAAAAAAGATTATCCTGGAATAGAGGATGTGCTGACTCTTCAAGGGTGGGCAGACAAAGATTTCACTTTTAATGATAAGACACTGCAATTAGATGGAATCTATGGGTCGGAATCTTTTTATAACCTTTTCAGCTTTGAAATGATTGAAGGTGATCCAGCTACGGCTCTTATTGAACCTTACACAATCGTATTGACGGAATCAGCAGTGGAAAAATTCTTTGATGATGAAAGTCCTGTAGGTCAAGTCTTTAAATCTGGAGAGGACCTTTATACAATTACAGGAGTGATGAAAGATATGCCATCCAATACCCATCTTCCATCATTTGAAATGATTGAATCTTTTGCTACTCGTAGGCAAAAAGCTAAGGATAGTAAGGGGTTTGTTAGTTGGGGAAATGTATGGAATTATCATGTATACCTTCTCCTAGAAGAAAACACTTCTATTGAAACTGTAGATAATTACTTAAAAGAGATCTCCAGCGAGGAAAATGCAAAAAGAGATCATTATACGCTTTCATTTGACCTTGTAAATTTGGCGCATCTTGTTCCTGGTACTGGCAAATCAAATAATATAGGGCCTTACATAAATTGGACTGATATCAATAAACTATTGGTGCTAACAGCCATTATACTGATTACCGCTTGCTTCAATTACACGAACCTTTCAGTAGCGCGTTCACTTCGTAGAGTGAAAGAAGTTGGTGTAAGAAAGGTAGTGGGAGCTAGTAAGAAACAAGTGTTAAGTCAATTTTTACTCGAAGCTATACTTATTTCAATAATAGCTCTGATCCTGGCATTTGGTCTTTATCTTTTAATTAAGCCAGAGTTTATCAGAGAAGTCGTTGATTCTGAAAGTGTCGAGCTTTCTTTTAGGATCAATCATGTGCTTTGGTATTTTACTTTCGCTGTTCTGATCGGAGTGTTTGCAGGTTTGCTGCCTGCCATAATTTTGTCAAGATTAAAAGCTATATCCATCTTAAAAGATGCTTCTCGTCTCAAACTTTTTAAGGGGTTAACCTTAAGGGAGGTACTGATTGTTTTTCAGTTTACGGTATCCATGGCTTTAATCATTTCAGCTACCATTTCTTACCGTCAATATGAATTTTCTATCAACTATGATTTAGGTTTTCGATCAGAAAATGTGTTAAACGTTAGTTTGCGTGATACGGACTTGGATGTTGAATTACTTAAGACGGAACTGGAAAAGATTCCTGAAGTTTTAGATATTTCAACTGCAATAATGCTACCTGGAACACAGTCGATGTATATGCTGGATGTCCATTATCAGGAAGACTCTTTGGGAATATATTATAATAGAGTGGATGCGGAGTATTTGAGACTTCATGAAATTTCCTACTTAGTAGGAGGGGGGTTTCCATTGGAGCGAAAAGACAGCCTTGCATACATTGTAATAGATGAAAAAATTTGTGAAAAATTCGGTTTTGAAAAACCTGAAGATGCCATTGGCGAAATTTTTAAGAACGCAAACGATGGGAGGAAGCTTCAAGTCAGTGGCGTCATGAAAGATTATCAATATGCGGATCTTCAAAATACGTTGGGTCCTACAGCCTTAGTTCAAAATTATGATGACAAAGCCTATTACTTAAACATCTTGGTAAAGTCTGACAATATGATTGAGCTGATGGATAAGCTTGAAGGAGCGTGGAGAAGTGTAGATGAGGTTCATCCTTTCGAAGCAGAGTTTTATGATGATCAACTTCAGCAAGCTTATGCTGAATACAAGACCATGTTTAGGTTATTTACTTTTCTCTCCCTTATTGCTATTAGTATTTCTTTAATGGGATTGCTTGGCATAGCGGTTTTTACAACAGAGGCACGCACAAAGGAAATAAGCGTCAGAAAGGTTCTAGGAGCCTCAGAAAAAAACCTTATTTACATTTTATCCAAAGGCTTTATTATCATTCTGGCGATATCATCATTGATTGCCATTCCTCTAGCGTATTATGTTTTCGATACTTATGTCCTAGTAGAATTTCGAGAGCGAATAACTATTGGACCTACAGAGCTTTTGCCTGGGGTATTATTAATCATTTTTGTGGCGCTAGCAACAATTGGATGGCAAACATTGCGAGCATCAAAAACCAATCCCGCTGATATGTTGAGGAATGAATGATTTCTAAAACCTTGCTATTTTGCTGATATAAACAGAGAGGAAGCCAAAGAGATACTTACTTCTATGACTGAAGGAGATAGCTTGCTTAGGCATGCTCGTACAGTTGAATTAGTCATGGAAGCATATGCCAAAAAGCTAGATGAGGATCCAGAGGAATGGGCTATTACAGGAATGCTTCATGATGCTGATTATGAAAAATATCCCGAAGAACACCCTAATAAAATTGTTGCAATGCTGCGAGAGAAGGGAGAAGAAAAAATAGCACATGCTATCTCTGCGCATTACACAAAGTGGAATGTGCCGTATGAAACAACATTGGATAAAGCTCTTTTGGCTTGTGACGAACTAACCGGATTTATAGTGGCATGCTCGCAGGTTAGACCTGAAGGTATTGAAACGCTTACAGCTAAATCAGTGAAAAAGAAGTTGAAGCAAGCAAGTTTCGCAGCAAAGGTGGAGCGAGATGAGATCGCCAAAGGAATAGATCTACTTGAGGTAGATATGACAGATCATAAAACATTAAAATTCATTAATTACAGAAATAGCTGTCAGATCTGTTAGGAAAACTCGTTCCTCAAATTTGAGGAACGAATGTTTTATAAATGTCAGGGTTAACCCTGACATAATCCATTGATTATTAATTTTTTTAATGGGATTATCGTCAGTTATTCATGATATGAATAATCCAGGTTAACTTTATCATTAGTGTGTTGAAAGACAATAGGGAAGAACTAAAAATCTAATTATCTGCGATTGTGAAAAAGAAATTACTAATTGGCTTTGGGATACTTGTGGTATTAATAGTTGCATTTATGATCTATGCGAACAATCGCAACCGTACGTTGAGTCCTCCTGGACTCACGAATGCTACAGGAAAGGGAATGGAAGTAAGTGTTAACTATTCACGTCCTTCCGTTCGCAATAGAATGATTTTTGGAGAAGTGGAAGAAGAAGCTTTGCAGCCCTACGGTGTATATTGGAGATTAGGAGCAAATGAACCGACATTGTTGGAGGTGAGTGAGAGTTTTACGTTTGGAGAAAAAAAAATTACTGCAGGAAAGTATGTTATTTATGCCTTTCCGCGTAAAGGAGAAATGGAGATCATACTGAATTCAGATCTGCGTTTTTGGGGATACACAGAACCTGATTATGAGCAAGACCTAGCAACCGTTGTAGTGCCATTGTCTCGAAATGAACATGTAGAGCAATTTACCATCGATGCAGTCGAGATCAAAAACGGTGTAAACTTGGTATTTACATGGGGCAATTTCAAATGGGAACTGCCGATAGAAAGGCAATAGAAAAGAGTAAATCAACCTAATTCTGGTTTTAAATACATGCGAGAATGGCTGTATGATAGAGTTTTGAGAAGTTCTCTTTATTGTCCTATCTTATCAGTATAACGTTTTATCGCCACTTCAATGGCTTCATTTTCTAACGGCTTTGTGAAAAACTCTTCAATCACACCGAATGATTTTGCTTTTTCGATATCGTCAGGATTTTTGGAAGTCGAAAGCATTGTTATGCATATCTCAGCCTTTTGGGTCACATTTAGGTTTCTATATTTCTCCAAAAATTCAAATCCGTTCATCTTAGGCATATTGATATCCAGAAAAATTATGTTTGGTCGGGGGTTAGCTTCTTTGTCCTCAAATTTTCCTTGATTGTTTAAGTATTCCAGTCCTTCTATTCCATTTTCAGCTACTCGGATGATATTCACTTTTCCATTCCTTTCAAGAGCTTTTTTATGAAAAAAATTATCATCAAAGTTGTCATCAATTAGTAGTACACAGTTAACTATTTTTTCCATATCATTTTGAGATTGTGAATTTAAAAATGCTACCCATATCTAAACTTGAACTTACCTCTATTGTTCCATTGTGAACTTCTACTATTTTTTTGCAAGAAGACAGTCCTATTCCAGTACCGGTGTATTCAGCGGAGTTATGCAGTCTCTGAAAGATTTCAAAGATTCGCTCCCGATATTCTGGCTCTATGCCAATTCCATTGTCTTTTATGGTGAATTCATGAAATTCGGGATGAGTAAACCCATCGATTTCGATTATTGGGGTAACATCTTTCTTTCTATACTTTATTGAATTGGTAATTAAGTTAAGAAATAGCTGTTTTATCATGATCTTATTTCCTTTTATAGTAGGTAAATTTTGATAGATCACTTTTACGCTATTTTCTTCCATGAGCATATTCATATCCCTTTTTAGCGCATTGATCAGCTTATTGCAGTTGATAGACTCATTCATATCCACTTCTTTGCCCAATCTTGAATACTCTAGAATGGCATGGATGAGACTGCTCATTCGAGTAGTCGCTCTTGTCATCGTTTGAATTAAGTAATTAGCCTCATCATCAAGCTTTTCGCCATAGTCATCTTTTAAAAGTTTAGCACAGTTAGATACTGTTCGCAAGGGCTCCTGAAGATCATGAGAAGTGATATAAGCGAATTGAGACAAATCCTTATTAATAATTTCAATGTCTGATTTTTGATCTTCTAAAAGTCTGGCTAGTCTTTTTGTTTCCCTTTGCTCCAAATTGAGAGAGTAGATAAGAATGAATAGAATAATATCAACGGCAAATCCTGAAACACCTACTAATAGAGGGAGGCTACTCTCTTGTTTTGATAAAACATTAGGTGTAGTGTGGATATAAAGTGTCCATTCTCTTCCTTGTGAGTTGATTTTGACTAGTTTGGATAGTTTGGGTGACTTCTTTTCTAATAGATGATTGATTGAATCAGAATTGAAAAGTAAAGATTCTTGATTGGTGATTTCTCCATCATATAGCTCAAAGCCATATTCTATGTCTGACGTGCCAGTAATCCCGTTAATTAGGTCCCCAGCTCTAAATGGACTATAAACCCATCCTTTAAATTTTGATTTCCTATCTTCAATAGTTTGAGGACTTATACCATTTTCATAAACAGGCAGATACATCAAAAATCCTTTCTGAACATCCTCATTCGTCTCTTGCACTAGAGTGATTATGCCTGAATTGGAAGCTACTCCTTGGTCTCGCGCGCGAGTCATCGCCTCTTTTCTCATTTCATTAGACCACATATCATATCCAAATGCCCTCTTATTCCTCCAATCAAATGGTTCTAGATAGATGATGGATGAATACTCTTGTCTTTCAAAATCTGGTTTAATATCATATTCGGGAAATCCTTCTGATCGTATTAATGCGGTATGACTTTCCTTTTCTTCTTCTTTTATTGGGATGCTAAAACCTATACCTTGAATACCTGGCAAATTTTCACTGATACTTAAACTTTCAACGTATTCTCGAAATTCAGCTCGAGTTACATCTTTGCGACTATTAAATAATCCTACTCCTCCGCGAAGAGCTTGTTCATAAGAAATCATCCTTGTTTTTATCCCTTCTTCGATTTCGTTTGCTCTGGCACTGAACCTTTCTTCTGCAGCTTTTCCTGCATAGTATACTGAGATTAGAGCAGCTGAAACAGTAAGTGTAAGAGATATAGCAAGAATGGCCCAGGCAGTTACTCTATTGTGAAAGATCTTGACAAACCAGGGAGTAGAAATTTGGTGTATATCTTTTTTTGATTTCATAAACCAGCAAAGTTTATTTTATACTCAAGTCCATATCCAAGCCCATAATTACCTGAAGAAAGAAAATCGTTGATTCGATATTCAACTATTGCATAAAAATTTTTTAGCATTTCTATTCCTAGCTGATGCTCAGTTACCCATTCTGTGTTGACGCTCCCATCATCTCGTTTGACAAAACTTTGGTCTGCAAACCCTGCGATGTAAGCTCTTTTTTTAAGTCTTTTTGAAAATGGGTAAAACTTATACACATGCTCTAATTGGGTGAATAGCTTGGTGGGGCTACCTTCATTAAACTGTATAGTATAGAGGCTTAGAGCGTATGAAAAATTAAGCCTCGTGAAAAGATCTTTGACAAAACTCAGTTTGTGTGTATTTACCATTAGACCAAACTTTAAATTATCGTTTTTAGCCCCACTTTTAGATACCCATTGGGTTGATAGGATAAACGGTCCATTCTTTTTTATACTCCAGCGTACATTTTGTTCCGTGTAGTATTGACCTAGGTCTGAACTATGTTTTGCCCCTTCGAAATTTGTCAGGGAGAAATATTGGAATTTATTTTTGAGATTGGCAAGCATGTTCAATGTAAGCGTGCTAAACTCTCTGGTATCATAGTATCCATTAAAATCTAGGAATCCGGTATTACGATAATCAGTGGCAACTTCCTGACTAGAGGCAGAAAAGAAAATAGACACAAAAAAAACAGCAATTAATCCTTTGTGGAGCATAGGCAAGTAATAGTCTTAAGACCGTTACTAACTAAGATAGCTTTTTTTATGATTTAGTGGTTCAACTAGGACGATTATTTCAAGAAACGGTTTATTAAAATGAATCAATGTTTAGTGATAATAGTACTTAACTCCTCTTAGATACTCATTTCCAGTCTTTTCCAAATCTCTTCCAACCACTCCTCATGTTCTGGTTTCATCAAAGATGATCTTAAGCAAATAAGATATTCAGAATCAATTTCGAAATCAGGATCCATAAGTTTTGATGTTGGGTATTTGTAAAGGGAAAGGTAGAGCTGATTTTTCTCCGCATTTTTGAAAAGGAGGTTAGCCTTCTCATTCATTTCACTTACACTGCCTCCTTTAACGGCCCACACCACAATATCAGTTTCAGGTTTCATGGGTGTTAAGAATTGGTCGCTTGCATCCAGTTTCTCAAACAACTGGATCGCAGCGTTTCGCGATTTTGAAAGATCTTTTGCAAACTCTCCATCTCTTACAGGAGGCAATAGCTGATGTGTAGCCCAAAGTCCAACAGCAGAGGCACCAGCACGTGAGCACTCAAGGCTAATTTCTCCTAGATGCAATTCATCAGAAGTGAAATACGTGTACGGAGAATCATGGATATAGAATTTTGCTACTTCTGGATTTTTAAATAGAATGCATCCACAACCATAAGGCTGTAATCCTTGTTTGTGCGGATCTATTACAATGCTGTCAACTTCATGGAGAAGTTGGTACTTTCTTCTTGTGTTTTCTTCAAGGTTATCAATGAGCTTGAAGTAGCCCCCATAAGCTGCGTCTGCATGGATTCTGAAATCATACGTTTTTTGGAGTTTCAATAGCCCTTCAAGAGGATCAACAGCTCCGAGTCCAGTAGTGGCCATGGTGCAAACAACTGTTCCCACGTCTCCGGCTTTTAACTTCTCTTCCAGATCTGATAAATCCATTTTACCTTCTTTATCAGTTTTGATTTTTTGGAATTTCAGTTTCAATACATCAGAAATCCGCTCATGTGTATAGTGCGATTGGTCCGATGCAACAATGCATTTTTCTGGATGACTCTTACCAGCCACCCATAGTGCCTCAAGATTAGCCATGGTACCACCACCTGTCAAATGACCCAAATGTTGTTTATAACCAAACATTTTTGCCAAGTCAGCAACCACTTCTTTTTCCATGGGAGAGCTAGCCTTGCTGCCATCCATGGCATGATTGTTTGGATTAATCCACATAGCCATCATATAGGCTGCTTTGGCAATAGGGTGCGGGGGTTTGAGCATCTGCCCTGCAAACAATGGATGAAAGTAGGGGTAGTTGTCTTGCATCTTTTCAGCAACTTTCATCATTACTTCTTCCATTCTTGAGCTATCCAGGTGTTGATTAAAATCGGGAAGATTGAACCCAGACTCCAACTTTTCAATAGCTTTTGATAATAACCGTATTGATTCCTTTTCTAATTTCATATTATGCAATTAAATGGTTGCTTCTTTAATCTTAGGATGATCCAAGTATTCCCGCACTTGTTGCGGGATCTTACAGAAAGGTCTTGAATTTATAAGATGTAATAAAATTTCACCTTATTATTCAATCCACTCAACCTTATCTTCAATAGGTTTTTTTTGAATGATGCGATCTGATGGTTCACAGTACCCCAGATAGAAAAAACCAATACACGATTCATTCTCTTCCATAGAGGCCATTTCTCCTAGATATTTAGTTAATGCGGGAGAACTCCAATATCCTCCAATTTGGTACTGTTGAAGTGCAATCCAGATGTTTTCAACCGAACATGCCACGGCTGCAACTTCCTCCCATTCAGGTACTCGCTCTTTTGGATCACGATGCAAGATGATGGCAATGACAGCACCTGCTTTTTCGCAGTTTCCTATGATCTTTTCATATTTAGCAGGAGAATATTCAGGAGTGATCTCTTTGTATTTGTCAGCAAGAAAAGAACCAAGCTTGGTTTTTCCTGCTCCTTTGAAAACTTTAAAACGCCATGGTTCCGTAAGTCTATGAGTCGGTGCATGGTTTGCATTGACAAGCAACTCATGAATGATTTCATTTGGTATGTCCTTATCTATAAATTGCAATGGATACACCGACCTTCGGGCTCGTATTGTTTCATTGATTTTACTCACACTTCAATAATTTTAATTAATGACTAAATCTAAGAATATTTTAATCACTGGAGCCTCTACCGGTATAGGTTACGATCTGGCAAAAGTCTTTGTGACAAATGGATACAAGGTTTACGGGAGCGTGAGGAAGAAAGAGGATGGAGACAGGCTCTCAGAAGATTTAGGAGAGGAGTTTGAGCCATTGCTATTTGATGTGACGGACCACAAATCTGTAGATACAGCTGCTGAATTATTGAGTCAGAAAATTGGAAGTGAGGGACTTGGTGGTTTAGTTAATAACGCTGGAATAGCCATAGGAGGACCTTTAATGGATTTGTCTATAGATGACTACCGTCATCAGTTTGAAGTAAATGTTTTTGGACTAATTAAGGTAACGCAAGCGTTTCTTCCTTTACTTGGTGCGAAACATAATCATCCCGTGAAACCTGGAAAAATTATTCAAATTTCTTCAGTAGCAGGTAAGTTTGGAATGCCTTTTATGTCTGCGTACGCAGGATCAAAGCATGCACTAGAAGGAATTTCGGACAGCTTGAGAAGAGAGTTGCTTAAATACGGTGTAGATGTAGTATTGATTGAGCCGGGACCAATAAAGACACCTATCTGGAATAAGGGAGTATCTGAGAGTGATCAGGAAAAATTTAAAAATTCCGCCTACTTAAATTCACTGGATATTTTTCAGAATTCGATTATTCGAGATGCTGTGAAGAATGCTTGGACTTCAGAAAAAGCTGCAAAGATTATATTTGGAGCGTTTGAAGCAAAGAAATCAAAACCGCGATATGCTCTTGTTCCACAGCGTTTTAAGAATTGGACTTTACCAAAAATTCTTTCTACACGCATAGTTGACAAAGCAATAGGCAAGAAATTAAAATTGATCAAATGAAATTTGGAAGTGTAGATAACCCTGAGGCCATTGATTTTAGTCTCCCAGATGACCACCATGATACAGAAAGAGTATTGAAGAAGGGAGGTGGTCTAAAGGATGTTTTTGTTGGATGTGCGAAATGGAACAAGCAGGATTTAAAGAAATTTTATCCTAGAGGTACAAAGGATGAACTAGCGTATTATTCAACTCAGTTCAACTCTATTGAACTCAATGCCACTTTTTATAACCACTTCAAGATTGAACAAATTGAAAAATGGGTTGAAAAAACGCCGGACAACTTCAAGTTCTTTCCTAAAGTTCATCAGATGGTGAGTCACATAAAGCGCCTAAATAATGTAGAAGAGCCAATCGAGCGCTATGTAACTAATATCCGGGCATTTGGAGATAAACTAGGTATGTGTTTTTTACAGCTGCATGATAACTTCAAACCTCAAAATATGGAACGTCTGGTAACAGCAGTTGAGTATTGGCCAAAAGACGTTCCTTTGGGAATCGAACTCAGAAATACGGAGTGGTTTAATGATGCTGAAGTTGCGAATGAAGTCTATGCTCTTTTTGAAGAAAATGGGATCTCTAACATTGTGACGGATACAGCAGGACGAAGGGATCTATTACATATGAGACTAACTTCTCCCAATGTATTTGTAAGATATGTGGGAGCAAATCACGAAAGCGATTATTCAAGATTGGATACCTGGATGAAACGAGTGAAAAATTGGACTGATGGAGGAATGGAAAACTTGTATTTTTTCGTTCATCAGAATCTGGAGAAGGAATCACCAGTCTTGTCAGCTTACTTCACACAAAAACTAAATAAGGAATTAGGATTAAACTTGACCATTCCTGTAGGTCAGGATCAGGCTAGCCTGTTCTAAAAACAAAAAACTCCGGGATGAGTCGGAGTTTTTGATAACCTAATTAACCTAACTTTATTAACACTTGAGGATTTTACTTCATATGTTTTTGTTTTATTATAATGCTAAGCTAGGGGTATGGATAGACTCATGCATGAGCGAGATACGTATTTAAAAGATTACGTTATTTACATAGTTGTTTGAGTTTGATACGAATGGTTTATTATTCTTAAAAAAAATAGTCATATCAAGTTCATCGGCATAAGATTCTTTACAATCATTTCTCTTTTTTAAACAAAAAAAACTCCAGGATGAGCTGGAGTTTTCGATAACCTAATTAACCTAACTTATTTTACACTATGAGGATTTTACTTTATATGTTTTTGTTTTATTATGATGCTAAGCTAGGGGGCTTGGTGTAGCCATGCATGAGTGAGATGCCTATTTTGAAAGAATACGTTTTTCACGTAGAAAGCAAAAGAGGGTGTCTCAAAAGGCCTGTCATCCTGAATTCATGAAGGATTTCATACTAATAATTTGAGTTTAACTAAATATATAATAAGGATTCTCCCTTCGTCCGAATGACATTCTAGCAACAGAAAGATCTTTTGAGACACTCTCTTTAGCGTAAAGTTTTTACCGAAAGCCTATCGGCCACCATCACGGCGTTCTTTTCTTTTATCTCTCCGCTCTCCTCTTTTTGCCTTTACTTCTTTTTTTATCACTTTCAATTCAGCCATTTGATCCTCATTGAGGATTTTGGCTACTTCCATTTCTCTTTTCTCCACGACATCAGCATGAGCTCTCATTTTCTCACTTCTTGATTTAGATTCATCATTGCGAATCGCTTCAATTTCTGGTTTCGTAGATTCTCTCATCTTTTTAAGCTCAGCTACTTGATCAGGTGTGAGGTTCAAACGATCCTTATATTCCTCAATTTTCACTTGCGCCTTTTCCTTCATAGCATCTCTTTTGCCTTGAGCAAAGAGAATATTAGCCGCTACCATTAGTCCGATTATTAATGCAGTTTTTCTCATCATCTAAAAAATTTAGTTTATTCTTAGATCATGCAGATTGCAAAAGGTTTAATCGTAGTTAAAAAAAATTATTCGAAGCGCATGTGCTTTACAGATTCACCTGAGTTGATGAGTTCGGATAGTGCATCAATTCCTATATCTAAATGATTGTCTACAAATTGAGCAGTTACCTTTTTGTCACTCTTAGAGGTTTTTACTCCATCTGGCTCCATAGGATTATCTGATACAAGTAGTAGTGCTCCTCTTGGAATCTTATTAGCAAAACCTACAGTGAAAAGAGTGGCAGTTTCCATATCTATGGCAGAAGCTCTAATGGATCGAAGGTATTCTTTGAAATCTTCGTCATGTTCCCATACTCTTCTATTGGTGGTGAATACAGAGCCAGTCCAATAATCGAATCCTTTTGCTTTGATAACGTGCGAGATTGCTCTTTGAAGTCGGAAAGAAGGTAAGGCAGGAACCTCGGCGGGCATGTAATCATCTGAAGCACCTTCTCCACGAATCGCAGCTATTGGAAGAATCAGATCACCAAGCTTGTTTTGAGATTTTAGTCCGCCACATTTTCCAAGGAAGAGCACTGCTTTGGGAGTGATTGCAGAAAGTAAATCCATGATAGTGGCTGCCATAGCACTTCCCATACCGAAATTGATAATCGTAATATCTTTGTGGGTAGCGGTTTGCATCGCGCCAGCCTTGCCTTTAGTCTCTACGCCAAAACGCTTTGCAAAGAGTTCTACATAGTTCTTGAAATTAGTGAGGAGTATATATTGACCAAATTCGTTAAGCTCAGTTCCTGTGTATCGTGGAAGCCAGTTTTCTACAATTTCGTTTTTTGTATTCATAGAATGCAAAGGTAGGATAACATGTGGAGCCTATCATCGAGATATTCATTACTAAATCTCAATGACAGATTAAATTAGCGTTGTGAGAATAAAAATATTTGTTGTATCAATTCTGTTATTATTCAGCTTGATTTCTTGTGATAGCAATATTGAAAAAGTTTCTATTTCTATTATTCCCAAACCTAAATTTTTAAAACAGGGATCGGGAAAGTTTCTGATCAATGAAAGAACTCAATTATCATTTGGTTCTGAAACTAAATTAAACTCGGACCTTTTCAAGGATTATCTGAATTCTATTACGGGTTTCAACTTAGGTTTAAGTGACGAAAGTGATCGAAATACGATCGTTTTTATGTTAGATGATAGACCCGGGGAGGAATATGAAATCAGAAGTTCCCCTGATCGAGTAGAAGTCAAGGGGGGTAGCAATCAGGCCATTCTTTATGCTTTTCAATCTTTGAGACAAGTACTATTACTAGGAGATGGAAAGACTATTCCTTCTGTCCATATTATTGATCAGTCAAAATTTGAATGGAGAGGATTACTTCTGGATTGCTCCCGCCATTTCATGGAGAGAGATTTTGTCAAACGCTACATTGACCTTCTAGCTTTATACAAAATGAATGTTTTGCATTGGCATTTGACTGAAGACCAAGGGTGGAGAATAGAAATAGATAAATATCCTAAGCTCACTGAAATTGGGGCCTGGCGTGATGATGGAGAGGGAGGGAGATACGGAGGATTTTATTCGAAAGAAGATATTCGTGAAATAGTGGCCTATGCCACTGAAAGAGGAGTTACTGTAGTGCCGGAAATTGAACTTCCCGGACATTCACAAGCAGCACTTGCCGCATACCCTCAACTCTCTTGTACGGGAGGTCCATTTGAGGTAGAGACTGAATGGGGAGTTTTTAAGGAAATCTATTGTGCAGGTAATGATTCAACCTTCATTTTTTTAGAGGATGTTTTATCCGAAGTAATTGAATTATTCCCTTCGGAATACATCCATATAGGTGGTGACGAAGTGCCTAAATTTCGTTGGGAGCACTGTCATAAATGTCAGAGAAGAATGGAAATAGAAGGACTTACTGATGAGCATGAGCTACAAAGTTATTTTATAACTAGAATCGGAAATTTTCTGGAATCTAAAAACAGGAGGATGATTGGCTGGGATGAGATTCTTGAAGGGGGCTTGCCACAAGGAGCGATTGTTCAAAGTTGGAGAGGATTTGATGGAGCTATTGAGGCTGTAAAATCAGGCAATGAAGCTATTTTATCACCAACCTCTCACGCCTATTTTGATTATGGTCTGAATGACATTGATTTAGAAAAAGTATATTCATTCAATCCCATTCCCGAGAGTATATCACAAGAAGCCGAACAATTAATTCTTGGTGGAGAGTGTAATATGTGGAGTGAGCAAGCGCCACAGTCAAAAATAGATTCCAAAGTATTTCCTCGATTACTTGCTATGGCGGAAGTTTTATGGAATAACCCGGCTGATCGAGATTTTGAAATGTTTAAAGGTAGAGTGAGGGGGAATTATAAAGTGTTGGATGAGTTGGGTGTTAATTATGGATTTGAAACTGTTCCAGTAAAGGTTTTTACAAAAAATGAAGATGGTCGATTGATGGTGAATCTAGAGGCTTATGATTCATCCATTCAAGTATTTTACACGTCAAAAGGCGAAAGGGCATTATACGAAAGACCTGTTCATCAAAGTATGGAATCAGTATGGAAAATCACTTTTAAAAGCGGTAAATCCACCTTTAGCGATACTATTTTTCAGCGGTTTAAACCTCATTTTGCAAATGGAATAGAACCTACGATTGCTTCTGATTACAATGAGAACTATGCTGCGGGAGGTGACACTGGACTTACCAATGGACTTAAAGGAAGTAATCAATTTAGAGACGGAAACTGGCAAGGATACTGGGGAGATGATGTAGAGGTAATGATTGATCTCGGAGAGGATCGATTAGTTTCAGAGCTATCTTCAGGATTTTTACAATACAATAATGCCTGGATTTTCTTTCCGACTGAAGTGTCATACTTGAAGTCCGATGATGGAGTCACTTTTGAGAAGCTTGGAACAGTCCTAAATCAACATTCTATCAAGGAGAAAGAACAACAAACACAAGAGTTTGTCCTTAAGCTAGAAGAACCTTTGAATACTAGATATATTAAACTCAAAGCCCAAAACATTGGTATATGTCCAGCTTGGCATGATGCGGCTGGAAGTAAGGCATGGCTCTTTATTGATGAATTTAGTGTGAAGTAGCCATGGATTATCAGATAGAAATTTGTGCAGGTAACATTCAGTCGGCTTTGAACGCGGAAAAAGGAGAAGCTGATAGAATTGAACTATGCGATAACCTCTGGGAGGGAGGCACGACACCAAGTTTGGGAGCTATCGAATTAGCTTGTGATAAACTTAGTATCCCAGTTTTTGTATTGATCCGGCCAAGAGGAGGAGATTTTGTATACGCTGAGAACGAGTTCGAAGTAATGAAAAGAGACATTGAACATGCTAAAATTGCAGGTGCAAAAGGAATTGTCTCAGGGGTATTAACACCTGATGGAAATGTCGATATTAATAGAACGAAGGAATTGATCCACCTTACGGATCCATTACCATTCACCTTCCATAGAGCCTTTGATCTCACTCCTGATTACGGAAGAGCCTTAGAGGAAATTATTGATTGTGGAGTTAAGAGAATACTCACTTCTGGACAGCAGATGAATGTAAATGCGGGATTGGAGACGATCAAAAGTTTAATTGACTTGGCGCAAGAAAGAATTCAAATCTTACCCGGAGGAGGTGTGGATGAAAAGAATATCTCAAGGTTGTATGAGATAGGATGTCGGGAATTTCACTTTTCAGCAAAATCTTTAACAAAAGGGCAGACTAAAGTTGATTCAACAATTCCTATGAATGGATCAAAAGACATCCCAGAAGGTGAGATTTATGTTTCAGACCCTGTGAAAATTTTGAGGGCAAAGAAAATACTGGATAACAGCACTGGGTAGCACACCCCTTAAAATCACAAGTTCTCCATAAATTTGTTATTGAACTTCATCATTAATCAATGAATCTACCTCTGTCTCATAGGAATCGAAAAGAGTGACTACTTTGAATTTTTCCTCAAAGCTCGCAAGGTCATAATTTTCATTATTTGGGATGCTTACCCGTTTGTTGGTATTTGGAAGCAGATCGAAGTAGTTATCAGAGAAATTGTTGACGGTCCCATCAGTCATATAAATACTCTTAGCAAAGTTTTTGGTACTCAGTTCGATAATGATTTCATCTTTGGTAACCGTAGTTTTATAGGTAAGCTCAGGGTCTATTAATTCCATTTCTTTAAAAGGAATGAAGTTCAAGTTACCAGAAGCCAAAATCTTATTCCCAACTTTCAATTCACCTGTCAATAAGGTATTTTTTGTATTGATATCCAGTTCATCGGCAGGTATGGAATAATAAACATCTGATGTATTTGCTCTTACAATTAGAGATTCATTCCAGGTTTTTTGTGTATTTCCGTTTAAATCAATCAATTCAAGTTTCAATTCAGCATCCAGATTTTTTAAGGAATCAGAAACGATATGAATATTCAGTTTCTGATCTGTT
This sequence comes from Marinobacter alexandrii, assembly GCA_039984955.1. NCBI lineage: Bacteria > Pseudomonadati > Pseudomonadota > Gammaproteobacteria > Pseudomonadales > Marinobacteraceae > Marinobacter > Marinobacter alexandrii. The sequence continues at coordinate 305,728 of JBDWTN010000006.1, read as the reverse complement.
TGCTCAAAGCTCATGATAACGTTCTGAAATGATCTTTTCACCTGATAATGTAGTGCTTTCCAATTACCAAAGTAATCAATGCTAGACCAGGAAGCTACCGGCCAGCAATCGTTGATCTGCCAATATAAGCTTCCCATGCATCTTGCTCTATTTCTTCTATGAGCTTCAATGCCCACTTGAATACCGTGTGCTTGCAATACCTGGCTGGCGTAAATGAAACTTTCAAAATTCTTGGGCTGACGATAATGACGCTTCATATATTCATCGATGGTCACATTACCAATGCTTGAGCGCTGATGTGACTTCATTACCTCTGAATAAATATCATGATCCTCGGATGTGGTGTACTTGTTTATTGTAGGCATATTTGGGAAGGATTGAAACCCAAACTCCGACATGAAACGTGGGATAGCTTTATTGTAATTGTCAAAAGGCTCTTTCCCCCACCAAACCATCCAGTAATGCGCATCACCTGCCACAAGGTTTTCCTTTTTTCCAAACTCGCTTCCGGGAGATGATGGCCAGTAAAATCTTTCTCCATCATATTCGCTTACCACCTCAGGAAGTATCTGATGAAAAATATCGTCATATGCTTTCCAAATGGTGTTGGCTACCTCTTCAGACTGCTCTGAAATTACCTGATTCTTCCAACCCCAGTTTTCCCAAGCAGAAAGGACTTCATTGTTTCCACACCACAATGCTACAGAAGGATGGTTTCGAATTCGAATGACATTGTCGATCGCTTCCTGGCGAATATTTTCAAGAAAAGCAGGATCACCTGGGAACATCGCACATGCAAACATGAAATCCTGCCAAACTAAAAGGCCAAGCTCATCGCATTTATCGTAGAATTCATCATTTTCATAAATTCCACCACCCCATACTCGTAGCATATTCATATTCGCATCTTTCGCCGCTTTCAATACACGATCATAATCTTGCTCATCAACTCGAGAAAGGAATACATCTTGAGGAATGTAATTCGCTCCTTTCATGAAAGTGGGGATCCCATTCACTTTGAAATAAAAAGAAGCTCCAATGCTGTCTTTCTCCTGAACTACCTCAATGGTCCGTAAACCTACCCGGCGGGTTTTTGTATCACTGCTGCTTTCCGTCGAAACTCTCGCTGTAATCTCATACAGGTGCTGATCACCCATGCCATTAGGCCACCATCGTTTGGGATTATCGATGGTAAAAGGAATGGTTATAAGGCTGGATGCTTGTGTTACTTCTAAGGTTTTTGATTGAATTATTTCATCTTCCAGCAAAAGATCGATAACTACCTCGGAATCAGATTCTTCCACCTCTAGGTCAATTTGTGCCATCATACTGGCAGACTGTTCATTAAGAGATTTCTGCTGAATAAAAAGATCCTTGATTTTATGATTATTCCATGTTCTAAGACGAACAGGTCTCCAAATTCCAGAGGAAACCAGCCGAGGACCCCAGTCCCAACCAAAGTGGTACCCTGCTTTTCTGGTGAAAATACTGACTTGCTTATTTTCTTCTACTTGACCAATCTCAGCCAGGTCGTTATTAGATACTGGGATGGTAAAACCCAACGCATCATACTTTTCTATCCCTTTTTTGATTGGGGATTCCAAGGTGACTACAAGCAAGTTGTCACGGCTCTTCAGGAGAGACTTTACATCAATTTTGTAGGTTCGAAACATGTTGTCGGTTTCGAGGATCAGGCTATCATTCAAGTATATCTTACTGTAGGTGTCCAACCCTAAAAATTCCAGTTCGACACGATCTGCATTCATGTCGGTTTTTTTCACATCAAACACCGTTCGATACTCCCAATCACGCTTGTCTATCCACTGTAGGTCATGCTCATTTAATCGGTAAAATGGATCTTCAATTTCACCATTCTGAAGTAAATCTGTGTGGACTGTTCCGGGCACTGAGGCTGAGCGCCAGCTTGAATCATTGACACTTCTATATTCCCAACCATCATTTAAGTCGGTGACCTCTACTTGAGTCTGTTTGTCACAAGAAAATAAAAGAACAACAAAAATAACGGCGTATATTTTTTTCAGATACTTCATTTGTAGTCAGGATTCTTATCATCGTAATTTAAAACCAATTACTTTAAATAAGTACTCTGACAACTGTGCTACTGAGTCTGGAAATGACGATCTTAGCAAAGAAGATATGGTAGTTGATGTCATCTTCAATACTGATATTTTTCTGCTTGAAATCGAAAGTAAATGAAATAGACAGTAGTTATGAATAAAACTAAATCTGCAATCGAATTTTATCGCATGGCGTACATGGGTGAGCCCAGGAAAGCAGTTGAGCTTTACGTGGGAGATCAATACATTCAACATAATCCTGATGTAGAGGATGGTCCGGAGGGCTTTATCGAATATTTTGAAAGAATGAAAAAAGAATATCCTAATAAGGAAATTGAATTTCTAAGATCAGTTGAAGAGGAAGACCTTGTTGCCTTGCACACACATCAAACCTGGCCTGGAAACGACCAATATGTGACGATGGACTTTTTCCGTTTCGATGATAATGGAAGAATAGTTGAGCATTGGGATTCCATTCAGCAAGTGCCTGGCACTTCTGCTCATAATAACAGTATGTTTTGATAAGCTGATTAGCCTTCAGTTCGTACATACCGACGGAAGGTTTTTTTAACTATATGAGTTAAAATCAGAATCTTACTTTCTTAATTTTTTCAGGTTCGAGGATAGAGATAGCACTGCCGTTGATCTCAATCCAATGATCTTTCTTGAACTCAGATAGAATTCTGATTACAGATTCAGTAGCGGTTCCTACCATCCCTGCCAAATCAGCTCTTGAAATATCAATGGTAACTTTTTGATCTGATTCTGGATAGGTTTCATAAAGCTTGATTAGTGAATCTGCGGTTCGCTTTCTCACGGTATTGTAAGCCATTTCCATTAACTCATGCTCACGTTGAGAAAGATCATTTGAAAGCATCTTTATAAACTGACCTGATACTTCTCTGTTCTTGAAAATAAGCTCTTGAAAATCACTTTTTGGAATTAGAATGAGCTCAGCATCTTCCATAGCTTCAGCAAACTCTGTTCTTGCGGTATCTTGGATCATTGCTCGCTCTCCTAGAAAATCACCTTGTTTTTTCACATCATGTATAAATTCTTTTCCGTCTTCATTGATTCGATAGGTCTTTACTTTGCCCTTTTTGATTTTATAGACGAATGATCCCAGATCTCCTTCTCTGTAAATAGTCTCTTTCTTTTTAAAAACCTGCGACTTGCGTTTTTCCTCAAGTTCTTCAATGTTTTGATACTTAGCCGCTTGTTGAATCAATTCATCTACCTCAGATACTTTTGACAGTTCGTCGTACTTTTTCAACCTTCTTTCTATGGCCCCTAAAAGTTCCATTTCTTCAAAAGGCTTGGTTATATAATCATCTGCTCCCATATTCATACCCTTTCTGAAATCGCTTTTTTCAGCTTTTGCTGTTAGAAATATAAAAGGAAGTGAGGCTGTCATTGGATTCTTTGAGATCAAATAGAGCACTTCATAGCCATCCATCTCCGGCATCATGATGTCACACAGAATAAGATGTGGAGGAGACGCTAAGGCACTTTTCACACCTTCTTTCCCATTAGGTGCTGATGTTACCTGATAGTTGGAGAGTTCCAGCAATTCGACGATGTTTTCTCTTACATCTTCCTGATCCTCGATGACTAAGATCTGATATTTATTCATTTTGATGGGTGTTCTTCGTTTTGGCCAAATTAGTAAAAATGTATGATGATAATCACTGTTAAGTCTAATGAATATCATCGGATATGAATGTCAATCTGAGTCAATTTGATAAAAATATCAATGATGAGTAACTGGACATATTTGGCTGTTTTTGCCGCTGCAATTGCTGTTTATTCGATGATAAACATTCTTATGGCAAGTTTTTCTATTAATAAAAAGATGGTATGGTTTGCCATTGTTGCCCTGATTCCTATTCTGGGACCTTTGGTATATCTTTTCAGTAAGACTGCTATCGAAGCTAATTCAAAGGAAGCGAAAGACTAAACGTACTTCCTATTCCTTCTTCACTCTTAAATTGAATTTGCCCTTCAAGCAGTTGAGTATACTTCCTTACAATATTGAGCCCTAAACCTGTCCCTTGAATATTGATGGCGTTACCTGCCCTGAAGAAACGTTCAAATAGATTTTGTTGCTCATCTTTTGGAATGCCTATTCCATGATCTACAATATGAATGTTTAGCGCATCTTGACTGTCTACAAGTATCTCTATTCGATCATTTTCATTGGAATATTTACTTGCATTTGAAATCAAATTGATTAGAATATTCTTCAGGATATGAGCATCTGTGCGAACTGAAGGTGCTTGTCCTTCAAACATGATTTTCTGACCATTCTTTAGGCTCTGACTCATTTCTTCAATGACTTCCTCTAAAAGCGATTGAATGTCGACTTGGGTCAAGTTAACCCTTTCTGCGCCGCTTTCCAGCTTCTCCAAAGAAAGGAAATCATTCAAAATGTTGGTTAGATTTTGAACACTATTTTTTATGCGCTCTATATGTTTGTCTCTCGCCCCTTGCTGTTCAGACTCTGTATATTTCGCAATGAGGTTTGCTGAGGAGAGTACAGTTGTTAGAGGTGTTCTGAACTCATGGCTGGCCATAGAAACAAATCTGGATTTCAGTTCTCCAAGTTCTTTTTCTTTCTCCAATGACTTAAGTATTTCTTGTTCCGCTTTTTTTAGATCCTCCAAGCTTTTTTTGAGAGCTTCCTCTGCTAGTTTTCTTTCTTGGATTTGACTTTGAAGACCAAGATTCATATGTTCAAGCTCACTCGTTCTGGCTTTCACATTCTTCTCAAGCTTAGATGTGTATTCTTCGAGTTTTTTTCGTTGCTCCTCAAGTTTCTTCTCATTCTCCTTTCTTACGGAGATATCTGTGATAAAGGCAACTACGAGTTTCTTATCGTTATGCTGCATGTAGCTTAAGCTAATCTCTAATGGAAAAGTGCTTCCATCCTTCTTCAGACCAGATAGATCTCGTCCTATACCCATACGCCTCGGTTCAGGTTTTTTTAGGTATTCGTTTCGATAGTTTTCATGATTAGGCTGTACCTCTTTAGGGACAAATTTTTCTACTTTTTGGCCCAAAAGCTCACCATCTGAGTAGCCAAACATCTCTCGTGCTCGAGGATTCACCATTACAACTTCTCCCTGCCCGTTAAAAAGCATGATTCCTTCACCTGAGCTTTGGAATAGTTTTTCAAGGACCTCTAATCCTTCCACTGAATCTGATTTGTTCATAGTATTATCGCTCAAAGTAAGCCAAGCATAGCTATAGTGACAAAATTCAATAGCGCAATTGACAAATGTCAATTTACAGCATGTAGGTCATATCTACTTTTGATGTTTAAACTAGAATACCTGTGATCTCGAGTATACTTATCCCTACAGATTTTTCCCCAGCCTCTTGGAGTGCCGCCCAATTTGGGTTGGAGATATCAAGATTAAATGATGAGGCTATCATATCATTTCTTCATGTATTCCCCGTATCAGCAAAATATGCATATACAAACGAACTCATATCTCATGATTCAAAAATTAAGGAAGTAGAAGATCGTATGAACCAATTGGCACAGAACTTATTGGATCGTGCGGAAGAAAAAATCCGGAATGTGGTTTTATCAGGGAATGTGGAAAATACAACACTTCGGTTTATCAAGGAACATCAATTTGATTTAGTCATTGTAGGAATCAATAGTAATGGAAGAAATAATGAGCTTGGAAGTCATACTGTCAGTGTGATTAAAGAAAGCGGAGTTCCAGTCATGATTGTCCCAAATCGTTCTGAGAATGGAGCTATTGCAAGCTGAAGAACTGAAATGCCATCATTGTGGTGATGTATGTGATGACTCTATAGCTATCGAGGATCATCTTTTTTGTTGCTATGGCTGCAGAGCTGTTTACGAGCTTTTGGATCAAAGCAATTTGAATCAATACTACTCTGAAACTTCCCAAGAGAATAGATCATTATCTGAAATAAAGGCGGAGCGAAAATATGCTTTCCTGGATAATGAGGATATTCAAAAGCAGCTATTGAGATTCAAAAGTGAAGAAGTATCCGTGGTGAAATTGTTTTTACCAGGAATTCACTGTAGTTCATGTATTTATTTACTTGAGCATCTACCAAAACTGGAGAAAGCAGCGCTTCGTTCAGAAGTAAACTTTGTGAAAAGAGAAGTAGTGATCACATTTGATCACAAGCAAAAGTCACTTAAAGAGCTTGTAATCCTACTGTCTCAGTTGGGTTACCCACCTGGAATTTCGCTTGATAGTTTAGATAAAACCAAAAAACAGATTTCTAAATCTAATATTGGGACAAAAATAGCGGTGGCTGGTTTTTGTTTTGGTAATGCCATGCTGATGAGCATGCCTGAGTATCTGGATCAGAATTTTCTGCTTACCAAAGATTTCAAAACAGTATTTAACTGGATAAACCTTATACTGGCTTTTCCAGTGGTTTTTTATTCAGCTAACGATTATTTCACAAAAGCCTGCAAAGGCATCAGGTATGGAAATCTAAATATTGATGTACCCATTGCTTTAGGAATTCTTACGTTGTTTGGGAGAAGTGTTTATGAGATTATTTCAGGATTGGGAATGGGATATGTGGATTCACTCGCTGGTTTGGTTTTCTTCCTTCTAATAGGAAAATGGTATCAAAGCAAGACTTATCAGGCGCTTTCTTTTGATCGTGATTTCTCCTCGTATTTTCCGGTCTCTGTGACATGTAAAGTAGAGCGTGAAGAAATCCAAAGACCTCTAAAAGAATTGAAAAAAGGAGATTTAGTGCTTACTCATAATGATGAATTAATCCCTGCTGATGGCGTCATTAGAGGAGGAAAAGGAAACATTGACTACAGTTTTGTTACCGGAGAATCTAAGCCAGAGTATAGAGAGATAGGACAGCAGGTATATGCAGGAGGGAGACAGAAAGGAGGGGAGTTAGAAATTGAACTTATACAAACTGTTGATAATAGTGAACTTACGAGACTTTGGAATACTGATTCATTCAAGAAAAAGACAAATGCGGACTTACACACCTGGGTTGATAAAATAAGCAAATACTTTACGCTGACAATTATCCTACTAGCAGGATATACTGCACTTTATTGGTGGATCAATGACCCAACACTCGTATGGAATTCGGTCACCGCTGTTTTAATCGTTGCATGCCCATGTGCACTAGCACTTGTCCTTCCATTTACCTACGGTCATGCAATGAGAAAGCTAGGCAAAGAGGGACTATATCTAAAAAATGCTGAAGTAATTGAATCATTGGCTCATGTTGATTCCATCGTTTTTGATAAAACCGGAACGCTTACATCTACTGAAGCTGGACTTAGATATGAAGGTGATGTCTTAAGTGAAATAGATCTATCATATCTTAAATCGGCTATTGGCAATTCGGCTCACCCTTTAAGTAGAATGATTCACCATGAACTTCCAGCGTGTGAAAAATTTCCGATTGTCAATTTTCAAGAAGAGACAGGAAGAGGATTTACTGCAGAGATAAATAGTATTTTGCTCAAAATAGGTTCAGCTGAATTTCTTCAAATCACTGACAATAATTCAGCCATCAATGAATCTAACGTTTATGTGAAAGTAGGTAGTAAGCTTGGACGATTTACAATCAAGTCTTCTTATAGAAAAGGCATTTTTGAAATGCTTAAAAGCTTGAAAGTAAATTATCTATTGACGCTATTGTCGGGAGATAACGCGGCTGAAAAAACTAAGCTTGAGCCTCATTTTGATGAAGTTCACTTTGCGCAAAAACCAATGGATAAACTAGATTATCTCAAAAATAGTGATTGGAATCAGTTGATGGTGGGAGATGGATTAAATGATGCAGGCGCTTTAAAAGAGGCATCTGTAGGTATTGCAGTGTCTGAGGATATACATCAATTTTCTCCTGCTTGTGATGCTATTCTTACTTCGGATAAAGTAACGGACCTTCCAAAGGTCCTTTCGTTTTCCAAGCGGGTAATAAATATAGTTTTCATCGCATTCGGTATCTCGTTTCTGTACAACATTGTGGGTTTATCCTTTGCGATGAGCGGGCATCTTACTCCACTTATTTCGGCTATACTGATGCCAATCAGCTCTGTGACCGTCGTTGGTTTCGTTACCTTGATGGTGGCATGGGTAGGGCGTAGAATTAATTAGTTTCTACAGGCAAATCAGACGGCTGTCCCCATTCACTCCAGGAACCGTCATACACGGCATGGTTTATATAACCCGCCAAGTGTGCAGCAAAAAGAATGATGCATGCAGTTAACCCAGAGCCACAAGAAAAGACTAGTTTTTTGTCTTTTATGTTGAGTCGATCAAAGACTTTTTTTAACTCGGAATGATCTTTTACCTGTTGACCATCAATCACTTCTGTAAAAGGAAGGTTAATGGAATTCGGGATATGTCCACCTCTGAGTCCATGTCGTGGTTCAGGTTCGGTCGCCATAAATCGTCCTTCAGATCTTGCATCCAAGACAATAACCTTGTTATCATTGATGTGATTTAAAACATATGCTGAATCCACAAAGCAAGTTGATTCAACGTTGGATGTGAACTCACCTTCTCTTAGGAGAGATTTCTTCTTCTTTTCTATTTGAAATCCCTTTTCAATCCACTTCGGCAATCCACCATTTAGTACGGCTACATTTTCAAGACCTATGGATTTCAGCATCCACCAAGCACGAGGAGCAGAATACACTCCGTGGCTATCATAGACAATGATCAGGCTATCTTGATTTATTCCAAGCTTTCGAGCTTCTCTTTCAAACTGATCAGCGTTACACATCATATGAGGAAGATCAATAGAGGCATCTGAGAAGGCACCATCAATATCAAAAAACTGAGCTCCTGGAATCTGCACATTCTCATAGGGTACCTCACCGGCAGCTTTAGGTTTTGCAAGTGTAGCGTCTAAAACAATAAACTTTGGTTTTTCTAAGTTTTCATGGAGCCACTCTGGAGATACGATGGAAGGTATTGACATACCTGCAAATTAGGCACTTTCAATAGCCTGCTCTAGCATATGCTTAGGAATAGCACCCGACTGCCTCCAAAGCTGCTGACCGTTCTTAAATAAAATAAAGGTAGGCACACCTCTTACATTGAACTTTCGAGCTGCAGCTTGATTCTTATCGATATCTACCTTAATGATCCGAGCCTTGCTCCCAATCTCTGCTTTTAACTCTTCAAGAATAGGAGCCATTGTATGACATGGGCCACACCAGGTAGCATGAAAATCAACCAAAACCGGTTGATCACTATTAATTAATTCATCGAACTTAGACATATCGATATAACACTAATGATAGCTTATTTAGTTCTTGTTTCTTATATGTAAATGGATAGCTCTATGTCTTTAAGCGAAGAATCCGTAATATCCGAAAATCATCCCCAGGGCTATAACCATGGGTAAAAAATAATTCTGAATCCCTTTGGGAGTAAACCATTCTTCAAAAACGTTGATGACTCGCGGAAATGCAAGAAGGGCGATACCTTTTAATAAAATGCTCCAACTAATTAAGGTAATCATCAACCGCCAATCATTAACCCACAAATTATGAATATGAACAAGTAGAGCACCTAAGCAGGTAGCAATCCATCCCCCTAAAAAAAGATAAGTGGTATCATTTACAATTTTCTTAAAAGCAGAATTATAATACGAAGTGCTAAAGGCAAAACCTGTTCCTAGTGAAAGGTATAAAATGCAAATAACTCGTGCGATAATGATCGAGACATCCATGATTACGTGAATTTTGATTGTATCAAATGTCTCAATTCCTATTTCAACCTTGAATGACATTCATCAGCAGACCAGCTGATATTTGATGACCTTAAACTAAGGTTTATGTTCCACACTAATGTTCTTTCTGCCAAGGTTTCAAAGTAGTCCTTTTTATAAGAGATGTCTCAATTCATGATCTTGCCACAGATCATTACCTGACAAAAATCATCCTTCCCACTAACACCTCTCATTAGCCAACCTACGATGCTCCACTAATCTTGTCTTCGGATTATGAGTGTCATTTTTATCCTTATCGCGTGCAGTTTACTGCTAGCAGGCAGCTTCCTAGGAGCATTCCTTTGGGCGTCTCGTTCGGGGCAGTTTGAGGATGACTATACACCATCGGTCCGTATCCTCTTCGACGAGGAAGAGGCGCAGATTTCTGCAAACGATTCAAGTACTAAACCTAGTGACCAATGTCAGAAAACAACCAAAAAGTAGGTCTTGAGACCTTTCATTATGACAACACCACGGTCCGAAACTTCCTGATCGCTACCACGATTTTTGGAATTATCGGTATGTCGGTGGGGCTTCTTGTTGCATGTCAGTTTGTGTGGCCAGAAGCCAATTTCGGATTACAGTATACCACCTTTGGGCGTGTGAGACCATTGCATACCAATGCAGTGATTTTCGCATTTGTAGGGAACGGGATTTTTGCTGGAGTATACTACTCTCTTCAGCGATTGTGTAAAACGCGTATGTATAGTGACCTTCTCAGTAAGATTCACTTCTGGGGATGGCAGCTAATCATTCTTTCAGCTGCTATAACACTCCCATTGGGGATGACATCCGGCAAAGAGTATGCTGAGCTTGAATGGCCTATTGATATTGCGATCGCTTTGATCTGGGTAGTATTCGGCTTAAACATGTTCATGACTATCATCAAACGACGAGAGCGTCATCTTTATGTAGCCATCTGGTTCTACATTGCCACGTTTGTGACGGTAGCTATGCTACACATTGTAAATTCATTTGAGCTTCCCATTGACTTCATGAAAAGCTACTCATGGTATGCTGGAGTGCAGGACGCATTGGTACAATGGTGGTATGGACACAATGCAGTAGCGTTCTTTCTCACCACTCCATACTTAGGTTTGATGTACTACTTCATCCCTAAGGCATCTGGTCGTCCCATTTATTCATACAGGCTTTCAATCATTCATTTCTGGGCCCTAATCTTTATCTACATCTGGGCAGGTCCACATCACTTATTGTACAATTCACTACCGGATTGGGCGCAATCTTTAGGGGTGGTATTTTCTGTAATGCTGATTGCTCCATCATGGGGTGGTATGCTGAACGGATTATTGACATTAAGAGGAGCTTGGGACAAGGTTAGAGAAGATGCTATCCTGAAATTCATGGTAGTGGCAATCACTTGTTATGGTATGGCCACATTTGAAGGTCCGATGCTGTCACTTAAAAACGTAAATGCGATCGGTCACTTTACGGATTGGATTGTAGGTCATGTGCACATAGGGGGATTGGGATGGAATGGCTTCCTGACGTTCGCGATGCTTTACTACCTTATTCCTAAGCTATACAAAACAAAGCTTCACTCACAGAAACTCGCTAATGTTCACTTCTGGATCGGAACCATGGGCATCCTTTTCTATGCGATTCCATTGTATTGGGCTGGTTTCACTCAAAGTTTAATGTGGAAACAATTCAATCCTGATGGGACACTTGTTTACAGCAACTTCCTGGAAACAGTCACTCAGATCATGCCAATGTATGCATTGAGAGCATTTGGTGGACTGTTATATTTATCTGGTGTGTTTGTAATGGTATATAACCTGGTGAAAACAGCACGGGCTGGTAGCTTCCAACCAACAACTGAGGCTCAAGCAGCACCGTTGATGAAAGATTACAAGCCAGAGAAGAGCGAACACTGGCATAGAAGAATATTTGAATGGAAACCGATGCGAATGCTAGTTTGGAGTTTGGTTCTGGTAGCTATTGGTGGCGTCATTGAGATTGTGCCTACATTCCTTATTCAGAGCAACGTTCCTACAATTTCAACAGTAAAACCTTATACACCACTTGAATTAAACGGACGTGATATCTATGTGAGAGAAGGCTGTTATACCTGTCACTCACAAATGATTAGACCTTTTAGATCAGAGGTGATGAGATATGATCCTGTGGATTTAGAATACTCCAAGGCAGGCGAGTTCGTATACGATCATCCATTTCAATGGGGATCTAAGAGAACAGGGCCAGATCTTCACAGAGTAGGTAAGAAGTACCCGGATAGCTGGCATTTCTATCACATGCTTGACCCAACGAGTATGTCGCCAGGATCAATTATGCCACCATACCCTTGGCTCTTTGAGCAGGAGTGGGATAAAGCACGAACTCCAAAGAAGATCCGAGCTATGCAGACGCTAGGTGTGCCATACCCAGAAGGATATGATGAACAAGCCGTAACAGATGCGGAAAATCAGGCAGCATTGATTTCCAAAGGGCTAGAGCTGGAAGGAATCAAGATGGCGAGTGATGCTGAAATCATAGCCTTGATTGCTTACCTGCAAAGACTTGGAACTGATATTAAGAATGTAGAAGGAGTAGCCGAAGGGAACTAAAACATACAACTATGCTGAAATTTATTAAACATCATATGGAGACCATCGCAGGGATAGAAATCTTTCCTGTGATCTCCTTTGTCATATTCTTTGTCTTCTTTATTGCACTGACAGTGTATGTTCTTAAGGTAGATAAGAAATTATTCAATGACATTTCAAACATTCCTCTAGACTCAAACGATACTGACCATGACGAAGCTTAAGTATATTATTATAGCCTTAATAGTTGCTTTACCTGTACTTTCATTCGGGCAAGAAGCAGCAGAACAACAGAGTTTTTTTGAACAATACAAAGTGGAGATTGTATTGGGGTTGACTGTTCTCATAAGCATTATTGCTGTATCAGCGATGTACGTGCTATTGATTGCACTAAAAGTAGTGCTTAAGCTCAAACGTGCCGAAATGGGGATAGAGGAGGAAGAGAAAGAGTTAATTCCTGCTATCGAAGGTGAAGAAGGCATGGGGTTCTGGAGGAAATTCTGGAACAGATTTAATGATTCTGTACCCGTTGCTAAAGAACATGAAGTTGCGACTGATCATGAGTATGATGGTATTCGTGAGCTTGATAATAGGTTACCTCCATGGTGGCTTTATGGATTTTATGCTTCTATTTTATTCGGTGTTGTCTACCTGATTAACTATGAAGTTCTTGGTACAGGACAACATCAAGATGAGGAGTTTCAAGCTGAGATGATGCAAGCTGAAGAAGACGTAAAAGTATACTTAGCATCTCTGGGTGATCTAATTGATGAAAGTAATGTGACGCTTGCAACAGAAACTGCAGATATAAATGCAGGAAAGGCTATTTATGAATCAAATTGCTCTGTATGTCATGCTGCAGATGGAGGTGGCGGGGTAGGCCCAAACTTCACCGATCAGTACTGGCTGCATGGTGGCGATATGGCATCCATCTTTAAGACTATTAAGTATGGTGTTCCGGCAAAAGGTATGATTGCCTGGGAAACTCAACTTTCGCCTAAGAAAATGCAGCAAGTAGCTAGCTATATCTACATGATGGAAGGCAACACAGCTGCAAATCCGAAGGATTCACAAGGGGAGCTATTTGAACGCGTGGAAGTAGATGAAGAACATAGTGAAGAAGACGCAGAATCTAATCCTGATTTTGTAGATGATGAAGCTGCACTAGAAGATGGTGAATGTTGCTAACTGCATATTTGGGATTAAATAGTTGAGATAATAGTTAACCTAAATTCATTAATGCCAATTCTGATGAGAATTTAGATGGCTGATGTTTAGCATGACAGATGTAAAAGACATATATCAGGAGCAAGAAAGTGCTGAGGAGACCTTTCGTGATCACCTGTCAACAGTAGATAAGGATGGAAAGCGGGTGTGGGTGTATCCTAAGAAACCAAAAGGTAGATTTACCAACTATCGCTCACTTGTGAGCTACTTACTGCTCTTATTTTTATTAGGTGCACCATTCATTAAGATTGATGGACAACCATTCTTATTATTCAATATTTTCGAACGAAAGTTCATCATCTTTGGTCAGGTATTCTGGCCTCAGGATTTCTTCCTGTTCGTAATAGGAATGTTAACCTCTTTGGTTTTCATTATTCTATTTACAGTTGTTTTTGGACGCATTTTTTGTGGGTGGATTTGTCCACAGACCATCTTCATGGAAGGTGTTTTTCGCCAAATTGAGTATTGGATAGAGGGAGATTATATGGCTCAAAAAAAGCTAGATAAGCAGCCATGGAATAAAGAAAAGGTGACTAAGAAAACAATCAAGCATACACTCTTTGTTTTCGTCAGCATAATTATCATGCACACCTTCATGGCTTATTTGGTTGGGGTTAATGAAGTCTGGAGTATTATTCAGGGCGGTCCAGCGGAGAATACGGGTGGGTTTATAGCCATGGTCGTTTTTACAGGTCTCTTTTATGGTGTATTCAGCAAGATGCGAGAGCAGGTATGCACAACCATTTGCCCGTATGGAAGGCTTCAGGGTGTTTTGCTAGATAAGCAAAGTGTGGTTGTGGCTTATGATCACGTGCGAGGAGAAGAGCGTGGTAAATTCAGAAAAGATGAAGATCGCGAGGCATTAGATAAAGGAGATTGTATTGACTGTAAGCAATGTGTATTTGTGTGTCCAACCGGCATAGATATTCGAAACGGAACTCAGCTAGAATGTGTGAACTGTACTGCTTGTATAGATGCGTGTGATTCCATCATGGATCGGATTGGTAAACCCAGAGGCTTGGTACGTTACGCCTCAGAAGAAAATATTGCAGAGAAAAAGCCTTTTGAGTTCACAACAAGGATGAAGGCTTATACAGGTGTATTGATTGTATTGGTTGGTGTACTTATTACACTATTACTTGTACGTTCAGATTTTGAAACTACCATATTGAGAACTCCTGGTATTCTCTATCAAGAGCGAGATGATGGTATGATCACTAACCTATATCAGGTGAAAATGGTGAATAAGACCAATAATGCTATGGATGTAAGGTTTGAGCTTTTGGAACCTAAGGGGCAGATAGAAATGGTAGGCGGTGAAATTGATTTAGCTGAACAGGGCATAGGAGAAGGCGCTTTTTTTGTGATCATAGATCCATCTGATATTTCAAAAATGAGTACAATGATCTCCGTTGGTGTGTATTCAGGAGATGAATTGGTAGAGACTGTAGAAACTAAATTTTTAGGACCAACCAACTAGTCAATTGGCAATTGACAATGAATAGTTAAAAAGACAAAATGAGTAAAGGGTTAGCATTTGGAAACAAGAGCAAAAATCCTGACTCCTAAATACTTAAAACATGAACTGGGGACATAAAATCGTAATAGCATTTATACTCTTTGCAACATTCATTGGGTATATGGTAGTCAGAGCATTTCAAGAAGACTTTGATTTGGTTGCAGAGGACTACTATGCACAGGAAATCAACTATCAACAAAAGCTCAATAAGCTTTCAAATGCAGTAGAAGCAGAAAAGATTGTACTCGTGAAACAAAAAGGGGGAGAAATTTTATTGACTTTTCCGGATCAGGAAGCAACAGGTAATATCCATTTCTATCACCCTTCAAGAAAGATTTTTGATCGCACATTTGAAATCTCCCTGACTGATCAAGTACAAAAAATAGATCGTTCTGAGCTTGTTGCAGGTAACTATCGTGTGAATATTACCTGGCAAACAGATGAGCAAGATTTCTATCAACAGTCAAGTATTTATATCCAATGATTGGAGCTTTCATCATCGGGTTGTTCGGTAGTCTACATTGCGTTGGCATGTGTGGACCGGTGATGATGGCATTCATGGGACCCAGACAGCCCAAATCCGGGTTTGCTCTTTATCATTTAGGGAGAATTCTAACCTACGTTTTGATTGGAACCTTACTTGGATTAATCGGAGCTACAGCAGCTCTCTTTCAAGTTCAAAAGATCATGGCTTTTGTTTTGGGTTTTGGACTTATACTTCTTTACGGAATTCCATCCGTTCGCCATAGTTTGGAGAAATTCTATTATGAATCCAGATTCTATCAAATCCTGAAATCATTCATGTCCAGAAATCTTTCCATGAGAAAGCGCTGGTTTTTAAGTGGAGTGGCAAATGGCTTTTTCCCATGTGGCCTCACCTATGTTGCGGCTGCTGGAGCTGTTGCTTTGGCTAACCCTGTGGAAGGGGCTTTATTCATGATACTATTTGGTTTGGGTACATTGCCGGCTCTCGTTACTTTATCTTTTGCAGGAAACATATTTTCGCAAAAACTAAAATCGCTAATCCCACGATCGGTTTCAATCATTGCTATTCTTTCTGGTTCGCTGCTTATCATGAGAGGATTGCTGACCACTTTTCCTCAGTTCAATCAGATGGTGCAGGCCAATGCTGCAGGTTTGATCACCGTATGTGGATTGTAGGTGCTCGTGAGTTGGCTGTCATGCTGAGTCTATCGAAGCATTTGAGCGATGGGTAAGAGATCCTTCGTTCACTCAGGATGACACATAAATAAGTTTTCATGACATAAGTCATCTTCACCCCTTCCATTCATCAAACCACACCCTTCTTTATCCCTCTAGCTTTGGGTCAAATTTCGATCAATGCAAGACCTAAAGAAATACAATCAGCCTGTTCCTAGATATACAAGTTACCCGACAGTTCCTTTTTGGGAGCCAGAAAGCTTCACCATAGAAGCCTACAAAAAAACACTTCAGTCTGCCTATTGGGAGAGCAGTAAAGAAGTAAGTATCTACATACACCTTCCATTTTGCGAAAGTTTGTGTACCTATTGTGCCTGCAATACACGTATCACCAAAAACCATCAGGTTGAAGGTCCATACTTGGATCATGTATTGAAAGAATGGGAGCTGTATCTTGAAATGTTGCCGGAAAAACCATTGATCCGGGAGATTCACCTGGGAGGAGGAACCCCCACATTCTTTGCTTCTGAAAATTTGAATAAGCTGCTGTCAGGCATCATCAGCAAAGCAACTTTGTCAAAAGAATTTCAAATGAGTTTTGAAGGACATCCTGCAAATACCAGAACCAGCCATCTGGAGACTTTGCATGCCATTGGATTCAATCGCGTAAGTTTTGGTATTCAGGATTTTGACTTGAATGTACAAAAGCTCATCAATCGTATGCAATCTTTTGAGCAGGTAAAAGCAATTACTGAAAAAGCTAGAGAAATTGGTTACACGTCTGTGAATTACGATGTAGTCTATGGCCTTCCTGGTCAGACACCTGAGTCTGTTCAAAATACACTCGATCAAATCATTGAGCTAAAACCAGAGCGTATTGCTTATTATAGTTATGCGCATGTACCAGTATTACGACCTGCTCAAAAATCATATGAATCCCATCTGCCTAACGCTGATGAAAAATGGGAGTTTATGCAACTGGGTAAAGAAGCTTTTAAAGCAGCTGGATACGAAGAAGTAGGTATGGATCATTATGTATTGCCTGGTGACGAGCTTTTAGAAGCACGAGAGGAAGGAGAGTTACATAGAAACTTTATGGGCTATACACCATTCACCAGTAAGCTTTTGGTCGGCTTGGGAGTTAGCGCGATTAGCGATAGCTGGTCTGGTTTTGCTCAAAATGAAAAGAGTATTCCTAAATACTATGAGATTCTGGATAAAGGCCAACTTCCAATTGAAAGAGGACATATTCACACGAAAGCAGATTTATTTTTCAGGAAGCATATACTCCATCTCATGTGTGATTTTAAGACCAGATGGCACGAGGCAGAGTTTCTGGAGTATGGCATCTTATTGAATTATGAAATGCTTGATCAACTTCAAGATGAAGGGCTAATCACTTATAGCGATGAAGGAATGATGGTACTACCTGAAGGAAAAGAAGTAATTCGAGTGATTTGCTCTGCACTAGACGCTCGCATGAATAGTAGTAAGAGAGAACATCAATTTAGCAAAGCTGTGTAAATGAGTGTTTGACTGATTTAAATCATAATAAATAATAAAGGATATTTTTGTCCGATATTATTTAAATAGTAAATTAGCAGAAATTAAAGGGTAGGAATGTTTTCAAGAGCTTGCGAATACGCTATAAAAATTATGATTTATATAGCAGCAAAAGAACTGGAGGGTAGGCGCACAGGACTTAAAGAAGTCACTGAGGCAATTGATTCACCAGAGGCATTTACAGCAAAAATTTTGCAGCAGTTAGTGAAAAGTAAATTATTAAATTCTTTCAAAGGGCCTGCAGGAGGCTTTGAGTTGGCGCAGAATCAGGAGATACGATTGATAGATATTGTCATTGCGGTTGATGGAGAGAAATTGCTAGAAGAGTGTGTTTTAGGATTGCCTTCATGTTCGAGCAGAAATCCTTGCCCAGTACATGATAAGTTTCTTTTAATAAGAAACCAATTAAAAGAAACCCTACTATCAACAGATTTGAGAGATGAGAATTTATTAAAGGACATAAGTAAGCTAAAAGCTTAATTTTTTAAACTAATAACGGATAAAATGATCTTAATATCTTTAATATGAAAAAACTACTTTATATCTCAATAATCTCATCTTTTCTGTTTTCATGCGGGGGAGGTGATGGTAAAAGTAAAATCGATCAAATCAAGGAACAGTCGAAAATGGAACCTGCTGATCCCTATGAAAACTGGAAGGAAAACCATGGCGTTGGACCAATCAAAGCGTTTACTCTCCCGACAGAAATTGATCAAGACCTTGCCCTAAAAGGACAAGAAGTGTATGACGCCAAGTGTACAGCTTGTCATAAAGCAGAAAAGCGTTTCATAGGACCGTCTCCAAAGGGAATTCTTGAAAGAAGGACTCCTGCGTGGACGATGAATATGATCTTAAACCCGGAAGAAATGGTAAAGAATGATCCAATGGCTAAACAGCTCTTGATAGATTTCAATGGATCACCAATGGCCAACCAGAACTTAACGGAGGATGAGGCACGAGCAGTTCTCGAATACTTCCGAACCCTTTAGCAACCAAACACCAGGAATATGAAATACTTCAATAACCTAATGATGATTCTATTCATGACAGTCATGATAGGATCATGTACCACACCGTCAGACGATACGGCGAGCACCGAAGAACAACCATCTAGCCACCCAATGGGGCAAGCTTCAGTTCAGGATGACGAATCAGCAAAAAACATCTTACAAGTAGCCATGTCGTCAGACGCACATACAACACTTGTTGCAGGTGTTCAGGCAGCAGAGATAGAAAATGTACTGGTTAATGCAGGACCGCTAACTGTTTTTGCACCAACAAACGATGCTTTCGATGCGCTACCTGAAGGTGTACTAGAGAACCTTTTGAAGCCAGAGAATAAAAGCGATCTGGCCACAATCATTACCCGTCATGCAGCTCCTGGATCATATGATGTAGAAGGGCTGAAGAAGGAAGCAAGAAAAGGAAGGAAACTCTATATGGCTACCGGAGACTATCTGGAAGTAGTCGTTAATGGCGATGAGATTACCGTGGGAGGAGCCAAAGTGATTGGCACCATACAAACCTCCAACGGAGTGATCAATGTAGTGGACAAAGTGATTTTACCTAACTAAACAAATAACAATTATCAATCATGAAGATTAAGATGCATATTTTATTAAAAGCATTGGTGATCGCCACGCTGTTTATTGTCACATCATGTGGCCAGGGTGGTAATCAGTCAGGAGCACTAAGTAGCAACATGGCTGAGCGATCTTTTGTCCCTCCAGGTGAGCATGATGAGTTTTATGCATTCATCTCTGGTGGTTACAGCGGCCAACTTTCCATATATGGACTTCCATCAGGACGACTTTTCAGAGTTGTTCCTGTATTCTCTGTGGATGCAGAAAAAGGGTACGGTTTCAATGAAGAAACCAAGCCAATGCTAAACACTTCCTTTGGCCCTGTGCCATGGGATGATGCCCATCACCCTGACCTTTCTCAAACCAAAGGTAAAGTGGACGGTAGATGGTGTTTTATCAATGGCAACAACACGCCACGTATCGCGCGGATTAGTCTGTCATCTTTTGAGACAGAAGAGATCATTGAAATTCCGAATAGTGCTGGTAATCACAGTTCATCTTTTGTAACTGAAAATACCGAATATGTTGTGGCAGGAACTAGATTTTCTGTTCCCGTACCTCAGCGAGATTTACCGATCGATGAATATAAAGGCAATTTCAAAGGAGCATTAACATTCTTGAGCGTAGATCAGGAAAGTGGTGAAATGGATCTGGCATTTCAAGTAATGATGCCTGGTTTTAATTTTGATTTGGCTCACCCTGGAAGAAAAAAATCTCATGGATGGATGTTCTTCTCTACCTACAATACGGAAGAAGCAAATTCACTATTGGAAGTAAACGCCTCTCAAAATGATAAGGATTACATCGCTGCGATTAACTGGAAAAAAGCAGAGGAGCTAATCGCGAGTGGTCAATTCGAAACAATGGAAACAGAGTATGCACATAACATCTACAGTGAGTCTACTCACATGGCTACAACGACCATGAAGAAGGAAGTGAAGATTCTAGACCCTTCTAAGTATCCAGGACTAGTTTATTTTCTACCTACACCAAAGTCACCTCATGGATGCGATGTAGACCCATCAGGAGAATACATCATCGGTAGTGGTAAGCTTGCTGCCGCATTGACAGCTCACTCATTTACTAAAATGTTGGATGCAATTGAGAATGAGAAATTTGATGGTGAAGCTTACGGTATTCCAGTACTAAACTATGAAGATGTAGTAGCTGGAGTGGTTCAAGGAGCTGGTTTAGGTCCATTGCATACAGAATTTGACGCCAAAGGAAATGCGTACACCACGTTCTTTATTAGTTCTGAGGTAGTGAAATGGAAATTAGGTACGTGGGAAGTACTAGATCGTCAACCTACCTATTACTCAGTAGGCCACTTGATGATACCTGGAGGAAACTCTCAGGAGCCTTTTGGTAAATACTTGGTAGCCATGAACAAGATTACAAAAGATAGATACTTGCCAACAGGACCAGAGCTTGCACACTCAGCTCAGCTCTATGACATCTCTGGGGACAAAATGGAATTGATCCTTGATTTCCCAACTATTGGAGAGCCTCACTATGCAGCAGGCGCGCCGGCCGATTTGATCAAACCAAATCAAACCAAGTTTTACAAGCTGGAGGAAAACATGCATCCATATGCAGCTAAGAATGAGAAAGAAGCACGTGTAGAGAGAGATGGCGATGAAGTACACATCTATATGACAATGATTAGAAGTCACTTTGCTCCGGATAATATTGAGGGAATCAAAACTGGAGATAAAGTTTACTTTCATGTAACCAACCTAGAGCAAGATTATGATGTACCTCATGGGGTGAGTATGATTGGAGCGAACACTTCTGAGCTTCTAATTATGCCGGGGCAAACAGAGACGTTTATCTGGGAGCCGAAAAAAGAAGGCGTTTGGCCTTTCTACTGTACTGACTTCTGCTCTGCTCTGCACCAGGAAATGCAGGGATACGTCAGGGTTTCTGCAAAAGGTGCAGACGTACCATTGAAGTGGAGTCTGGACGGAGAGTAGCAGTTAGGTTTTAATGAGGCTGCCTTACGATTCGTAAGGCAGCCCACCATTTCCATTAAAGTAGAAAATATGATGAAACGATCTCAACTATATATGTTGGTGGGAGCGATCCTGCTTGGAGGGCTCTTTGTGTGGCCACTTTGGAATATCACACTTGAAGCACCGCAGTATCCAGATGCAATAGGGATGGATATTCATATCAATAAGTTTGAGGATGCCAACCCTAATGATATTAAGAATATCAATATCATGAATCACTATGTGGGGATGAAAGATATCCCTGAGACCATTCCTGAGTTTAGCATCTTCCCCAAAGTGGCAATAGGTATGATAGTCTTTGGGATAATTATCGCCTTTATTGGAAGGAGATCACTATACATAAGTTGGTTTGCAATAATGCTAGTTTTAGGAACTATTGCCATGTATGATTTTTATCAATGGGAGTACGATTATGGTCATGACCTTAAAGAAAATGCGGCCATCAAATTCACGGACGATAAAGGTCAACCTATGGCGTATCAACCACCGTTGATTGGCGCTAAAATGATTCTGAATTTCAAGGCAATCTCTATGCCTAGACTCGGTGCTTACTTGATGTTTCTTGGAATGGGACTATCGGTACTCGCCTTTATACAGGCGAAAAAGGAGCGAATAGCCATACAACAACCAACCATACAAATGGCTACAGCATTACTTATAGTCGGGTTAGTTACGGGTTGTTCCTCTGGTCCGCAACCGATCAATTATGGACAAGATGCATGTGCTTTTTGTATGATGACTATTGTGGACAAGCAGCATTCCGGTCAATTGGTCACTGAAACAGGAAAAGCTTTTAAGTATGATGCCATCGAATGCATGTTGAATGACTTAAAAGAATGGGAGCATCCGGAAGTGAGACATTATTTGGTGGCTGACTATATGAACCCAGGACAACTATCAGATGCAACAGCTGCTTCATATCTCATATCTCAATCGATCCCCAGCCCAATGGGGGAGTTCTTGACAGCATTTAGTAGCGATGAAGAACGAAATAAAATAATGAAGGATGTTTCAGGGCGATCACTGGATTGGACAGAACTCAAGTCTGAATTTGAATTACAATAAAAAAAATATTGATATGAAATCTTTTATTTCTCTAATCACCTGTCTAGTAATGTGTGGGTCAGTTTTGGCTCAAGATGTTATAAACCTTGGAAAGGATGCCTGCGCTCATTGTAATATGTATATCAAAGATCAACAGTTTGTAGCAGTAGCTGTCGATCAAAATAACTCATCTCAAAAGTTTGACGCCATTGAATGCTTGGTTAATTATTTAAAAGAGGAAGATGAATCTACTTTCAGCAAGTTGTTGGTAGCGGATTATGAAAAAAATGGTTCCCTGATAAAGGCTCAATCAGCAGTCTACCTAAAAAGTAAGAACATCGCTAGTCCAATGGGGGCATACCTGTCTGCTTATTCTACAAGAGAAGTTGCAGAGAGAGTCCAAAAAACGCAAGGTGGTGATTTATATGATTGGGATGAACTAAAAAAACTTTTCAAAGACTCAAAGTTTGGACTACTCGATCACCCAACCCATCATCATAATCGACCAGATGCTTATGCACCTATTGGTATTATGGGCGATCACCTCCATCATAAGGGCGGATTCATGCTTTCTACCAGATATATGCGAATGGAAATGGAAGGGAATCTTCAGGGATCGAATGACATTGATAATGCTACAATTTTCGAAAGCTATATGGTGGCACCCCAAGCAATGCGCATGGACATGTTGATGATTGGTGTGATGTACGCCCCTTCAGATCGCTTGACACTCATGATTATGCAAAATTTCAGGCGAAATGAAATGGATCTACGTACCAGAATGGGGATGAATTTCAGTACGAAAAGCGAAGGCATAGGCGATCTAAAGGTGAGTGCTTTGTATGGAATTATTAGTGAATCAAATTCCTCTTTGCATTTGAATGCAAAAGTGAGTTTTCCAACGGGGAGCATCAAGAGTCAAGACGATACCCCTATGGCTGAAGGAATAAGATTACCTTATCCAATGCAGCTTGGTAGCGGGACAATAGACTTTACTGTAGGAGGAACCTATAAAGGAACCTTTGAAGCAGTCAGTTGGGGAGCACAACCACTTTTTACCATACGAACAGGAGAGTCCTCAGAAGATTATAGATGGGGTAATGAATTCACAATAAATTCATGGGTAGGTTACAAACTCACTGATTGGGTAAGTACAGCAATTCAGATAAGTGGAAAAAATCAAGCAATCATGACAGGAAGTGATGAAATGCTTAATCCAATGATGGTAACCACAGCAGATGCAAGGAATACGGGTTTCACAACAATTAATTCTAATTTGGCGCTAAACTTTTCTTTTGGAGATAGCCCAATCTTACGTGCTTTCAAGGCAGGCATATCATATGGAATGCCGATCTATCAAAAAATGGAAGGGATTCAAATGAAGCAAAAAAATACTTTGACTGCAGGGTTACGGTACTCTATTTGACATGCGATTATTGTTTGTTTCTATATTGCTAGTATGGTTCAGTTTAGGAAATGCAAAGACCATTCGTGTTTGTGAAAGCTGTGATCTTAGCATAGAGCAAGCAGTAGCTGCTACAATTTCTGGAGATACCATATTCATTGAAAAGGGTACCTATCTATGCGAAAACCTAGAGCTGACCAAAAAACTGGTAATCATTGGTGAAGAAGGAGCTGTGTTGGATGGAAATATGACTGGCTATGTACTAAAGTTGTTAGCTGACAGCATTACCATCTCCGGAGTGAAAATCATTAATGCAGGAAGGAGCTATACGAAAGATTTTGCTGCTATCTATACTTTCAGAGCTAATCATTTCTTGATAGAAGATAACGTAATAGTAGATCCATTCTTTGGTTTGCTCATTGAGAAGTCAAAACATGGAATAGTCAGGAATAATGTGGTCTATGGTACCTCTGTTAAAGAAGATGAAACCGGGAATGGCATTCATGGATGGCATTGCTCGGACCTTCAGATATATAGCAATGAAATCTATAATATGCGAGATGGGATTTACCTCGAGTTTGTAGATGAAAGCGAAATCAAAAGCAATCACTCACATAATAATATTCGCTACGGTCTGCACTTCATGTTTTCAAATCATGATCAATACTTGAACAATAGATTTGAGAGGAATGGGGCAGGTGTGGCAGTGATGTTTTCTAAGTTCATTGTGATGAAGCAGAATCAATTTGTCAATAACTGGGGGCCAGCTAGTTACGGGTTGCTTTTAAAGGAAATTTATGATGCAGAGGTAATCGACAATGAATTTATTGAAAACACGATGGCCGTTTTCATTGATGGCACTACACGAATCAACTACACTGAGAATGTTTTCAAGCGAAATGGCTGGGCTATCAAAGTATCAGGTGGATGCTATGCCAATCGTATTTATGGTAATGATTTCTTAGGTAATTCCTTCGATGTATCCTACAATTCAAAAATGAATGACAACACGTTTGACGGAAACTACTGGGGAGACTATACAGGCTATGACCTAGACAAGGATGGAGTAGGAGATGTACCTTATCGTCCGGTAAAACTGTTTTCATACATAGTCAATAAAACGCCCGAGACGATCATCTTACTCAGAAGCTTGTTTGTAGATATCATGAATTTTTCAGAGAGGGTCTCTCCAGTTTTTACACCCGATAATCTGGTGGATCAATCACCATCAATGAAATCCTTTAAATGATACAAGTAGCCAACCTGAATAAAAGCTTTGGAAAGCTTGAAGTACTTAAAGGAGTAAGCTTTTCAGTAGACAGACCTGGGGTGTTCGCCATACTTGGTCACAATGGCTCAGGTAAAACTACCATGCTAAAGATTATTCTTGGAATGGTGATGCCTAATAGTGGTGATTTAATGGTAAATGGTGAGACTATCAAAAAGAGCTGGGAGTATCGGAAGGATATCGCATACCTTCCGCAAATCGCACGCTTTCCTGATAACCTAACAGTGAATGAATTGATCAACATGATCTTAGATATTCGTAATCAGAAGGGAAGAGAGGCAGAACTGATTAAACGCTTTGGGCTGGAGAAATTTTTAGATAAAAAGCTCTCGGATCTTTCAGGAGGTACAAGACAGAAAGTAAATATTGTACTTGCTTTTATGTTTGATGCAAAGATCTGCATCTTAGATGAGCCAACAGCGGGATTAGATCCTGTAGCTCTTATTGAACTTAAGCAATTGATAGAGGAAGAAAGACAGAAGGGAAAGGTCATTCTAATCACTACTCACATTATGAGTTTAGTGGAAGAGCTCTCCGAGCAGATAATTTTTTTGCTTGACGGAAAAATCCATTTTCAGGGATCGATTGATGAGCTAACTAAGCAGACCAACGAGACAAATTTGGAACACGCAATCGCAGCAATGCTAAAGCAATGATTAAGATTCTAAAATATAGCTTTTATGATTTGATCAGGAGTAGGTGGAGCTACGTTTATCTCGCTTTCTATATGCTTTTAGGATTTGTTTTACTCTTCCTCAATTCAGACTTATCCAAAGCGACCATTACCCTAATGAATATTATTGTGGTACTCACACCTATGATCGGTACCATCTTCGGCATCATGTATTTCTACAACTCCAGAGAGTTTACAGAACTACTTCTTTCACAACCAATTAAACGGTCGACCATTTTTGCAGGACAATACCTAGGACTCTCGCTTTCATTATCTATGAGCTTGATTGTAGGACTAGGTATTCCATTCCTTGTGTATGGTATTGGTCAATCTGATGCTGTTGGCAACTTTGTCACCTTACTCATGTCAGGAACCTTCCTAACCTTCATTTTCGTTGCATTGTCGCTCAATATCGGCCTCAGCAATTCAAACAAAATCAAGGGTTTCGGTTATGCCATTTTGCTCTGGCTTTTCTTCGCAGTGATCTATGATGGTTTGTTTATGATTTCTTTGGTAGTATTTGGAGATTATCCTTTGGATAAGTTTGCATTAGGCGCATCGCTTTTTAATCCAATTGACCTCAGTAGAATAATGATTCTATTGAAACTTGAGATCTCAGCTCTGTTAGGCTATACTGGTGCCCTTTTTCAGAAGTTCTTTGGAACAAATCTAGGTTTTTTTGCATCTGTTGGGATTCTTGTGGTTTGGATAGCTATCCCATTTGGATTAATACTTAGAAAAGCTGCTCAGAAAGATTTTTAATAATATTATGGATTCAATCAAACCTTCCAGTGTGTTTACTATCAAGGAGTACATCAGCTATGCAAATGATGCTGTGGTTAGTAAAACACTAACTAAAAATAAGAATGGGAGCACCACACTTTTTGCTTTTGATAAGGGACAAGGTTTGGCCGAGCACACCTCACCATATGATGCTATAGCTTCCATTGTAGATGGTAGGTGTCGCATTACGATTGATGGTAAAAATTTTGAGCTTGAAGAGGGACAAATGATCCTTATGCCAGCAACAATTCCTCATGCTTTAGAAGCCATTGAGGCTTTTAAGATGATGCTCATAATGGTCAAGGATGCTGAATTTTAATCCAGTAAATTATGATTTTTATCTTCCCATGTTTTCA
This sequence comes from Marinobacter alexandrii, assembly GCA_039984955.1. Taxonomy (NCBI): domain Bacteria; kingdom Pseudomonadati; phylum Pseudomonadota; class Gammaproteobacteria; order Pseudomonadales; family Marinobacteraceae; genus Marinobacter; species Marinobacter alexandrii. Next base: position 278,711 of record JBDWTN010000006.1, on the reverse strand, counting down.
TCAGAGTACTGTCTGAGCTAGTTTCTTTGTATACATGCCATTGAGTTACAGGCTTTCTGTAAATATTCAAAGTCACTGATCTGTTACTATAGGCATTCGAATATTTATGAATGCCTACTTGCTTCATATAGGAAAACTCATTTGTGCCAAGTAGTACACTGCTTACTTTTTCTAATTTTTCATCGTCAAAATTGATTTTGTACCTTTCTTCCCTCAGCATTCCTTCTATTGGATGAATCCATGCTTCCTGTGCATTGAAATCATGGATAGGAGAAGATTGACCTCTCTCCCAACAAACTAATAAAACCTCAAATTCCTTATTTCTAGCAAGTACATTCCGTGTATATCTATCATCATTCCATGAATAGTAGCGCTCAAATTCTGTTCGTTGAATTGCAGTTTTACTCATCACATCAAGTATATGCGACTTGTTTCTTGTACACTCATCTAATGCAGATACCAACTGATTTACTGTAACTATTATATCCATGATTTTTGATTTCAAGGTAGCGTCTCTACCCATTCTTCATGTTGATCGTTAACAGTGATCAGACTGATTTAAGTCAGTAGAATGATGAAAATCAAGTGGCTAGCTTTCGTTTGTCATAAGACTGATGAAAGGGTAGAAATACTTTTGAGATATTCAACCAAAAGGAGATAAAGCCATGAAAAAGATTCTTGTACCCGTTGATTTCTCAGATGTAAGTGTGAAAGCAGCACAGTTTGCTCTTGACATTGCCGAGAGGAATGATGCCGAAGTAACATTGTTGAATAGTGTTCATTTTAACTATTCCGTGGATTACCAATTTGCATCATTTTCTGCTGCAAAATCACTACTCGAAGATGTGAAAGATGCCATGGAAGAAAAGATGGAGAAGCTTGTAGAAAGTTTAGATGCCAAAATAAAAATCAATACAGTAGTCGATTCGATATACCTGGTTACAGCTGTTAAGGAGATGGTGAATAATCAAGGGTATGATCTTGTGGTGATAGGAACCAGCGGTTGCTCAGGACTTGAAGAAGTATTCATTGGTTCTAACACGGAAAAGATTGTGAGACACGCTCCATGTCCTGTGATTTCTGTTCCTAAGGAATCTTCATTAAAAAAGATTGAAAAAATCATGGTTCCAATTGACATCAGAGAGATCAAAGATTCTTTCTTGAAAGAAGTAGCCAAGCTCCAGGAGAAGTTCGATGCGACATTTGATTTCCTGTGGGTAAAAACACCACATAACATTGAAAATGAAGAAGTTGTGTCAAAAGAATTGTCAAAGATTATTGCTTCCTATGGCATAAAAAGATCAACACTGACAATAGAAAATAGTGTGTTTCCATCGGATGGTATTATCTGGCATGCTGATGATATTAAGGCTGATATGATAGCGATGGCTACACATGCAAGAAGAGGACTCTCACATTGGTTTTCAGGAAGCCTTACCGAAGATACTGTCAATCATATAGACATTCCTGTTTGGACATTTAAGCTGGATAAAAAAGAGAAACCGATCGTACTGAATAGTGTGAGAAATGCACACGGTAAACCTGAATATAAAAAGATAGAAGTTTTAACGGTTGATTAGCTAAAAAGAATAAGATGAAAAAAATATTAGTTCCTGTAGATTTTTCAGATCAAGCATCTGATGCACTCAATTTCGCTGTTGAGTTTAATGAAAAAGTGAAAGGCGAAATTGTCCTCATACATGTAATTGAGCTACCTGTAGGTCATCTAAGCTTTTCAGGTGAGGTAAACACTTCAAGTATGGAGACCTTCTATACAGGTGAGTTTGTGAAAGCGACTCACAATAAGCTCGATGAGTGGTCCAAAAGAGTGATTGATGCAGGTCAGAAAGTTTCAATGCATATGAAGTACGGAAATGCATTTACGAATATCAGTAAACTGATTTCCGAGGAAAAAGCAAACTGGATCGTCATGGGATCTAAAGGATCGTCTGGTTTACGAGAGGTTTTTATAGGGTCTAATGCTGAACGAATGATTCGCTTTGCAAAGTGTCCAGTAATAATAGTTAAAGGAGAGACCCATTTAAATGATATGAAAAGCTTAGCCTTTGCAACAGACCTTAGCGAGGAACAAGATTTGATAGCTGATCATGTAAAAGATATGCAAGACATGCTGGAGTTGAATATGCATGTTGTGAAAGTTAAAACTCCTTACAATTGGCTTGATGAAGTTCAGGTAAAAAAACAGCTTGATCATTTTGCAGAACGAAACCACCTAAAAGATTTTACGCTCAATTCGATCGAAGCAGACTTTGCAGATGAAGGAGCCATTAAGTTTGCAGAAGGAGTAGGAGCAGGTCTAATCGTTTTAGGAACACATGGAAAGAAGGGGATTGCTCATCTTATTGGAGGATCAATTGCAGAAGATGTGGTTAACGAATCAAAGATCCCTATTCTGGTATATAAAATTTGGGATTGATTGATTTCAAGCTTTTAGTGATTTTTAGAGCCTTCTGACTAGTTCCCCGTTCTTCTTCATTCAACGATTTTTAAACCTGAAGGCTCATTTTTTGCTTTTCCTTAATGATTATCTTGTATATACCCTAGCCTTTGTTTTTTGCAAGACAGACCATCACTATTCATCTTTCAATCCATTGATCGGATTCGAATTTGCAGGAACCAGCGCAATACTTGAGATCATAATCAATGAAACCACAATGATGAAAGTGGCACTCAATAAACTAGTCAGCAAAGAGGCTTCTACATGATATTTATATATGAGATCTAAAACAGCATTTGTAATTAAGTAGCCTAATCCCGTTCCCAATGTCAATGCGAGAACTAGTGTAATCGTGAAAGATTTATTGATTGTGAGTAACAAATCGCTCAAAGAAGAACCAAGAACTTTTCGGATACTGATCTCTTTGATTCGTTTGGCTACATTGAGTTTGGCTAAAGAGAAAATTCCAATAATGCTGAGTAATCCACTCAAGCTTGCCATGACAAGAAACACTTTCTGAAGATTCTTGGATTCCTGTCCAGCCGTCCCCAGTGCAAAGTCCGCTTGAAGCACTCCAGTGTAAGGTTGATCAATGTACTGTTTCCAAATCGTTTTTATTTGATCCTCTACTTCATTCAGGTCTTCATTAGAGGTTCTGACAATCAGATGTCTAAAATCTTCTTCTGCAGAAAGCGCAACGACGGTGGGTAGAAGTTCTGCTGCTTTGACTACATCGTCGATTACATCTACTGTAATCCCCACGATGGTTTTACGTTCCCCCTCAATTTTCACCACCTTGTTTATGGGGTTTTCACCCTCAAAGTATTGATTTGCAAATGACTGACTCACCAGGATGGTGCCTTTCTCGTTACCACCTCCTTTGAGGAAATTCCTTCCAGCAACAATTCTAACTTCCATAAGATCCAAATAATTTTCTCCAACGGCGTAGTACCTTACCTCATGTAGTGAAGTATCAATCTGAAGTGAAACTTGCCTGCTATATTGACCGAAATTTCCAAGATGATTTGTTGCCCCTGCTGTGACTACACCGGGAAGTTGATCTACTTCTCCTTTCACCTGAGTGAAATATTCATTTTCTATCGGGATGTCAAAAATTCCTTCTTCCTGATATCCCAGATCTAGTTCACTTAAGAAGTCTGCATTTTGCGAAAAAGTTACTCCTAGCATCAATACAACTATTGAAAAGCTATACTGAGCAATGGTCAGCCCTTTATTGAGCCAGTTTATTCCTTTCAATTTAACAGACTTGCGCATGATAGCTACAGGCTGAAATTTCCAAGCATATAAAGCAGGTAACAAACCCGCAACAAGCGTTGTGAAAACCAAAAATCCAGCAACAAAAAGGATAATACCGATAAGGTCAATATCCTGCAAAAGGAAACTGGAACCGAAAAGACCCATGATGGATTTCGAAGTGAGGTTAGCTGTAGATATGGCAATGATGAAAGCAAAGAAACTTACGATACTCATTTCGAACAAGAATTGAATCAGGATCTGATTTTTTCCAGATCCTAGTGTTTTTCTAATGCCAATTTCTTTGAGTCGGCGAGCAATTAAGGCCATTGAAGTATTCGCAAGATTGAAACATGCTATCAGAAATACCATAAGAGCAAGTGTGGTAAAAATGATCAATACCTCAGTACCAGCACGTCGGCCAACATAGGTGGCACCAATGATAAGGTCCGTTGGCATTGGAGAAGAGAAGGGAACCAATTCAAAGCGTTTAATTCGCAATTCCTTACGGCTTTCATTTTGACGAGCAATATGACGATTAATCTCAGATGTGATACGATCTTTTTGTAAAGCTGAGAGGTTTAGGTAATGACCTACTAGCCTTTCACTTGACCAATCATTTGGGTCAATCTTTAGTGTTCTTAAATAATCACCTTGACTTATCAATAGTTGAAATCTAAAACTTGAATTAGAAGGAATTTTCTCGAAAACTCCACCTACAGTCACCTCAATTTTATTTTCATCGGTTAAATACAAAGTGAGCTTTTCACCTAGGGCCACTTTATCTCCGAAGTATTTAATAGCAAGTGGTTTGGTAAGATATACGACAGGCTTATTGCCAAATTCAGCAAATGAACCATACCAGAGAGGCAGCTCAAACATTTCAGAAAAATCAGATGATGCGACACCCAACCTTTCTTTGAAAAATTCTGAATCTTTTTTTATAGTGATTCCTTCCGAAAAGTAGCTGCTCACCTGATTAATCCCACTTATCTCATTTCGCAGTTTATCATCTAATGCGATTGGTGAAAATTCGTTTCGTTTTTCCTTTCCATTGTGTAAAGTGACAGCATGTACTCTATATGAATTACCAGTGTCTTTGTAGAATGAGTCGTATTCCAGATTGAAGGCATAAAGCATGTATACAAACATGCACATACTAAGAGCTACCCCAAGTCCCACGATGTTGATTGCAACAGGACCTTTATTTTTCCATGAATGACGCAAAGCTAGCTTGAAGTATGATTTGAAAAGAGGGATCATAGTGTTTGGTGTTTTTTGAGTTTGTGACTTGGAATATGCTCTATAGCAGCGCAGAACATTCCACCAAAAGAAGAGTTTAGCGTTCCAGGATGAATTGCCCTTTCTAAGTCTTGAATAGAATAATTCCTCAAGATCGCCTTCCAGTTCTTCCAGTCTATCAGCATTGCAATACCATCGGAATACACGGACAGCCAATTCAGGTGGCTGAGGTTTCGAATTAATGCTCATCTAGTGGTTTTTGATTTAACAACCTAAGAAAAGATGTCTTTAAAGGTCAATTCTATTATAAATTTCACAATTGTAAGTATTATATCGAAATTACTAAGATAAAGTTTCACTTTTGTAAGTAAAATGGATGGAATCATTCTGATTACTACCTAAATGGATTGATCCCAAGATCTACAATAGCGTAGTTCCCTATCACTTAGAGAAATTTCATGATGAATGAGGGATTTAATGAGAAACCGAGTCTAAAGAGGAAATCAAAATTGTTATGAAGAATACATTTAGAATTTCACTCTATGCTTCCTTAATCATGATCACATTGATCTCATTTAGCCAGCCACCAGGAGGGAGGAGAAATGGAGGAGGTCCAGAAGAAATGGTGAAAAGGGAAAAGCAAACGCTCTACAAAAAAATCACAGACTTAAGCGAAGACCAAAAACTGTTGTTAGATGGCATCTATGATGAGTTCACCATTACGCTCAAGGAATCAATAGAAGAACTGAGAGCAAGCAATGATCGTGAGGGACGAAGAGAAAAAATGCTGGCGTTAAGAAAGGAAAAAGATGATTTAGTCAAAGATGTACTCAACGAGGAACAGTACAAGATTTATACAAGTATTCGTGCTCCACGAAGGGGGCTAAGGAATCAAGAAGGCAATCCCAATGGAGATGGGCAATGAAAAACATTGCAAGCACTCTTTTAGTACTCAGCTTTTTAATTATCACATTCTATTCTTTTGGGCAAGAGCCAGTATACAGAGTAGAAGGAATTTTGATTGACAACTCAGATATGTCTCCTTTAGTAGGTGCCACTGTGATTATGGTAAACATTAAGGATTCTACCCGCTCACAATTTGCCGTAGCAGATGGAGATGGAAAATTCATCATTGACAAGCTGGAACGTGCATTTTATAAGCTTAGAGTTTCCAGTGTAGGATATATCTCGTACACCAAACTCATGAGAGTTAGTATTCCAGAAATCAACCTAGGGACTATTTCTATTAAGCCTGATCTAACCCTGCTAGAGCAAGTGACAGTAGAGGGTGAAGTGATAGCTGTTCAGCAAATAGGAGATACGACTCAATACAATGCAGCGGCATTTAAAACTAACCCAGATGCTTCAGCAAGTGATTTAGTAAGTAAGATGCCAGGCATTGTAGTGGATAGCGATGGAGTCACTGCTAATGGAGAAAATGTAGAGCAAGTGTTGCTTGATGGAAAGCGTTTCTTCGGGCAAGATCCGTTATTGTCCTTAAATACAATCCCTGCGGATGTGGTTGATAAAGTGCAAGTTTATGACGAAGAAAGTGATCAGTCCCAATTTACAGGTTTTGATGATGGCAATACAACCAAAACCATGAACGTGATCACTAAAGAAGACAAACGTAATGGGCAATTTGGGAAGGTTTATGCCGGACTTGGAGAAAATGAATTGTACAAATCTGGTGTCGCATTAAACTCATTTAGTAAAGAAAAGAGACTCACCGTTCTAGGAATGAGTAATAACATAAATCAGCAAAACTTTGGGAGTGAGGACCTAATCGGTATAAGTGGAGGGGGTGGTCGAGGTGGATTTAGAAGAGGAGGAAATCAGAATTTTATTACTGGTACACAAGATGGAATCACGAAGACAAATTCAATAGGCACCAACTTTACTGATGAATGGGGAACCAAAGCAACATTTGAAGGAAGCTATTTCTTCAATCAATCGAATAACAACAACGATCAATTGCTTACTAGAGAATCGTTTTTAGCAAATGGTAGTCAGTTATACGAAGAAGATCAGCAATCAACCACGGATAATTTCAACCATCGATTGAACATGAGGATTGGTTATAAAATCAATGACAATAACAATCTTTTGGTGCGAACGTCAGTAAGCTATCAAGACAATCAAGGCGATGAAGTAACCACAGGACAAACCACTCGATCGACTAATGAGGTGTTGAATAGCACGTTTAATCAATACAACAGCCTAAATCGAGCACTGAACTTTAGTAATAATTTCATCTTTCAACACAAATTTGAAAAGGTCGGGAGAACACTTTCTTTAGACTTGAATACAAGGATAAACCCAACTACAAGAGAGAGTTTCTATGAGGATCTTGAATTAGATTCGTTGATTGATTATTATACGAATGAAGATCAGTTTACTATAGGATCAACAGCGACCTTTACCGAGCCTGTTGGCATATCAGGTCAAGTTGCGGTACGATATGAAGTAAGCCACACAGCTAGGGAATCAGAAAAGGAAACATTTGTACTGGAGGGGACTAATGGACTAATGACGCTGAATGAGTCCTTATCCAATACGTTCGAAAGCGGCTACACCAAACACACGCCTTCCATTCGTTATTCTAATAATCAATTCGGAAATCATTTCGACGTTTCGATGGCATATCAAAATGCCCAGTTGAATAATAATCAGGTACTTCCTGAAACAGGTAGTTTTAATAGAAATTTCGGAAACCTTCTTCCTTCTATTTCTGGAAGATTTGAATTATCTAAAAGCGGCAATTTTTTCTTTAGATATGCTGCATCAACCACAGAACCATCCGTTAGTCAATTGCAGAATGTGATTGATAATAGTAACCCACTCTTTTTGTCGCTAGGAAATCCCAATCTGGGCCAAACGTACTCGCATTCACTGACCATGCGATTGCAGAAAAATAATCTTGACAAAAACATCACATTTTCAAACCTGACGCGTGTGCAGGCCAGTAGTGATTACATTACCACCGGGACATCAATTATTGCAGCAGACTCAGTAGCACAAGGAGGTGTCACTTTTGTAGAAGGAGCACAGGTAAATACTCCTGTTAATTTAGATGGATTTTGGTCCGTGAGAAACAACTCAACCTATGGAATACTGATTCCATCAATCAAAAACAATTTGAATGCCTCTTTAGGATTGACCTATCAAAGATTGCCAGGTTTAACAAATGATATTCTAAACATCTCCAGTACGTATTCGGCTAATTTGAAATTAGGCCTTGTTAGTAACATTAGTGAAAAGGTGGATTATAATGTCTACTATCAGATAAACGGGAGTCGAGTATCTAATTCCATCCAATCAGAGACTAACAATAAATATTATACTCAGACAATCGGAACCAAACTAAACTTGATATTTGGGAAAGGAATTGTGTTCAGAAACGAAACCTACTTTCAGAAATACGTTGGCCTTAATGATTCATTCGATACTAGCTATACACTTTGGAACATGGCGGTAGCAAAGAAATTCTTAAAAAAGAATAGAGGAGAATTGGAGTTGTCTGTTTTTGATCTGTTAGGGAGAAATCAAAGCTTTAGTCAAACGGTTACACCCCAGTATGTGCAGGAGAGCCAGACACAAGTATTGCAACGTTATTTTATGTTGACCTTCACCTATCAGATTCGAAACTTTAACTAGAAGTCTTTTTGCTTTCAGTTACGAGTTTCTTCTAAAAATCCCAAAAAGTTCATTGCTCATGCGAGGAGGAATTGAGTTATAGCAATCCTCAAAAACGTGTATTTCAAAGTGAGGAGTGAGGTAGCTGAGGTATTCATCTTTGGTTCCTCCAAAAGGTCGCTTAGAATCTTTTGCCAATGGATGTTTAAACCATACACCCACAAGTTTTCCTTCCGGATTTAGTAGTTTATGCATTTGGTTGCTATAAGCAGATCTGTTCTTGGGAGTAGGTTCAAATGAACAAAAAAAGGTTTGTTCAAAGATCAGATCGTAGGTGTCATTTAAGTCAAAAAAATCACCATGAATCAAATGTGATTCAGGAAAATCAGTAACTCGTTCTTTGAATTGTTGAAGCGGAACGTTGGATATATCCAGTACAAAAACATTGGTAAACCCCTGATGAAACAGATACTCAGCTTCATAAGCATTTCCCGCACCTGGAATTAAGATTTTGAGATCTTTATCTGTCAATTGATCAATGTACGATTGCAAAGGGAAAGATGGGTTACCAATGTCCCACCCGGTAAGATTCTCACGATATCTGTTAGTCCAGTATGCTTCCTGATTTTCAACTTCATTCATTATCGAGTCAACAAGAAAGATTACCAAATCGTTTGGAAGTTAACCTTGGAGATTTTCATACTCATTTGGTTTTGCAAGAAAACTCTTAGAAAATTACTTCTTTCATACTAACTTCTTGCGAGAACAAATAAGTAAGTATTTGCCTTACATTCATCTGGAATTATTAAACACGCTTGTCAATGTCAAAAATCATTATTGTATCCAATAGACTTCCAGTCAAAATAGAAAAGACATCCTCTGGGACTTTTGAATATAAGACAAGCGAAGGTGGCCTTGCAACCGGCCTTGGATCAATCTACAAGGAGGGGAACAACGTTTGGCTAGGTTGGCCTGGGTTAGCAGTAAATAAAATAGAAGCGAAAGAAGAAATCACCTCTAAACTGTCAGAGGAGAACATGCGACCTGTATTCCTCACCAAAAATGAAATTGAAGAATACTACGAGGGATTTAGCAACGAAACCTTGTGGCCAAATTTTCATTACTTCAATCAGCATGCTGTTTATAATGAAGATTTTTGGATCGCATATAAAAAGGTAAATAAGAAATTCGCGAAAGAATTAGAGGGGGTTATGGAAGATGGCGATACCATTTGGATCCATGACTATCAGCTATTACTCCTGCCAGCGCTTGTACGGGAGACGCACCCCAATAGTAGTATTGGTTTTTTCCTACATATTCCATTTCCATCTTATGAATCATTTCGCTTGCTCCCGTGGAGGCGTGAGCTCTTGAATGGAATGCTTGGCGCTGATTTTATTGGTTTCCATACCTACGATGATATGAGGCATTTCTTATCCTCGGTAAATAGGCTTGCTGGTATCGGAAATACAAATGGTCAAATGAACGTGGGCAACCGATTGGTCAAAGCTGATGCTTTACCTATGGGAATAGACTATGACAAGTACGCAAGTTCTGCATCGGCACCAGAGACATTAGATCGAGAAGTTCGTTACAGAACATCCTTAGGAGATGTGAAGTTGATACTCTCTATCGATCGACTTGATTACTCAAAGGGAATACCTGAAAGACTCAAAGCATTCGAGCTTTTTTTCGAAGAAAACAAATCGTTTATTGGTAAAGTATCCCTATTGATGATCGTAGTTCCATCACGTGATACAGTACCAATGTATGCTTCTTTAAAAGCAGAGATAGAGCTACTCGTGGGCCGTATTAACGGTCGGTTTGGTCGGATCAATTGGACGCCCATTCACTACTTCTACAGAAGCTTTCCGCTCAGCGCTCTAAGTGCTTTTTATCGCATGGCTAATGTGGCATTGGTCACACCAATGAGGGACGGGATGAATTTAGTATGCAAAGAATTCATAGCAAGTAAACTTGATCAAAAAGGCGTGTTGATCTTGAGTGAAATGGCCGGGTCATCCAAAGAATTATCAGATGCTATCCTGATCAACCCTAATGATAAAAATCAATTGGTTTCTGCATTAAAAGAGGCATTGACTATGCCAATCGAAGAGCAACAAGCAAGAATGGATATCATGCAAAACTCCATTAAGCGTTACAATATTCATTCATGGGTAAGCTTGTTCATGCAGCAATTAAATTCAGTAAAACAAGAGCAGGAAAACTTACAAACTAAGCCTTTTACTGTGGATGTGAGAGAGGAACTCCTCGATGCATATTCAAAATCAAATAAGCGAATCATTCTCCTTGACTATGATGGTACTTTGGTCGGATTTCATGCCAATCCCAATGACTCTAAGCCTGATGCAGAACTGGAACAAATACTCACAAAGTTGACGAAGGATGAACGCAACCATGTCGTCGTGATAAGTGGAAGAGGAAAAGACACACTGGAAGAATGGCTTTCCAAGTTTAAAATTGACTTCATTGCTGAGCATGGAGTTTGGCACAAACAGAGAGGAGAAGAATGGAAACGCTTCGTGGATCTTGACAATAGCTGGCAAGATGAATTTCATAAGGTGCTGGAAATGTATGTGGATAGAACACCAGGTTCATTCATTGAAAAGAAAGACTATTCGTTGGTATGGCACTATCGAAAAGTAGAAACAGGGCTGGGTGATTTGCGATCCAGAGAGCTAACCAGCCATCTGAAGTACCTTTCTGCAGAGCGAGACTTGCAAGTGCAGGAAGGAGATATGGTTATTGAAATCAAGAACTCTAGTGTCAACAAGGGTACGGCTGCAGCCTCTTGGCTGAAGAGACAACCTTATGATTTTTTCTTTGCTGCAGGGGATGACTGGACGGATGAGGATACGTTCAAAGCAATGCCTGATCAGGCTCATACTATCAAAGTTGGTTCCTCATCTTCCACAGCAAAATACAGAGTGGAAAGCTTCAGAGATGTTCGAAAAATCTTAATAGACCTTACGGGTCAATAGAAATCTGGTAAGTCTAGTTTTCTGGAGATTCTGCTACTAGCATTCAGCAGTCCTACATGACTGTAAGCTTGCGGGAAATTGCCCCACATACTTCCATCTGTAGCGAGGATATCTTCACTCAACAACCCGACATGATTACTGTAACTCGCAATTTTTTCAAAGTGCCGAACAGCTTCATCTACTCGACCTACACAAGCCAACGCTTCCACATACCAAAAAGCACAGATAAGAAATGTAGTTTCAGGTGTGCCAAAATCATCCTGATGTTTATATCTATAGAATAGACCATCACCTGCGTGAAGTTCTTTTTCCATGGCTTTTAAGTGATCTTTTGCTCGTTCAGAATTCCCTGGTAAATAATTCATCAGAATAAGCTGTAGGTTACTCGCATCCATCCGATCTACGCCTTTGGCTTGAGCATATCCTTTTTTGGAACTCACATAACATTGTTCAATAACTTTTCTGGATTTTTCCTTCAAAGTGGTTGCCAATTCACCAATTTTTTCATCTTTTAGTGTTTTTGCAATCTTGATGGCTGCACTACTTCCTGCCCAGTGAAATAGATAAGTATAGCAATGGTGCTGCGCAAGATTCCTGAACTCCCACAACCCGGCATCTTGCTCATCAAAAGTTCGCTCAATCATTTTTAACGTTTTGAAAATCAATTCTGGAGCATCGAATCGTTCATTGAAAATAATACGTTGATCATTGAACAAAGGGAGCAGTGACACCAGCACTTGACCATACACATCGTTCTGAATATGAGTGTAGGCATCATTGCCAATCCGAACGGGCTGATTATCCTGGTACCCTTTTAGATCTAATTCTTTTTCTACAAGGGCTTTCTTGCCATCTATGCCATAAAGAGGTTGATACCTTTTGGACTCTTCAATGGTTGTATTCAGAATGTAATGAAAGTACTTTTCTGACTCCTCAAAATGGCCAATGTTATTAAAAGCATTGAGGGTATAGTATGTATCCCTCATCCAACAAAAGCGATAATCCCAATTTCTGGTACTCCCAGGGCTTTCAGGAAGACTTGTGGTAGTAGCAGCCACGATAGCTCCAGTATCTTCATATTGGTGAATCTTTAAAATCAATGCCGATCTAATAGCTTCGCGTTGGTAGAAATTTGAAATGTTGGCAGATTTGATCCAGTTCTGCCAATATTTAGTGGTTTTGGAAAGGAAGATATCGCAGGTTTCCTCCAGGGCAGCCTCTAGTGGAGGTCCCCATGTCAAAACCAGATATTTGGTTTCGTTTAAAACGAAACTTTGTGAGTTCAGAACATTGGTTAGCGAGATATTTGTGGTGAGACGAACAGAAGCATCCAGTCCCAAAAATCGAATGTGATTACTTCCTAGACTTGGTTCAGGCACAACCTGTCCGTAATCCCCTTTGGGCTGGCATGTGACAGACAGTCTAGGTGTTCCAGAGATGCATTCCACCTTTCTAATGAGCATTAGAGGCTTGAAGTATCGATCTTGTTGATAAAAGCGAGGAGCAAAGTCAGTGATTTTGTAGGTGCCCGATGCGCTTGTAATTTCTGTACATAACACATTGGTATTTTCGAGATAATATTGATTGGAATGTTTTATTCCATCCACGGGTAAAATCGAAAAATCACCGCCTTTATCATTATCCAAAAGATTTCCAAAGATGAAACTACTATCAAATCTTGGCCAGCACATCCAGTCGATAGATGAATTTTTATGGATATGAGCAGTGAAGGCACAATTGCCAATTACACCATAGTCGTAAGTATGTCTTTTATTCACTCGAGTCTCTATTTTAATAAAGCAAAATAGAGACTAATAGGGAAGATATTAAGGATAAAAGAAAATGTTTTAGAGCTATCACATACCACCCGCAATAATGAAAGAATAATTGTGGGTACATATCACTTTCCAATGTATCTTAGTCTCGCTATGGAAGTAAAAGTTATACACAGAAATTCGGCTAGGGCTTGCGAGTGTTGCAGTTCCTGGCTTAAGCATTGGGAAAAGATCACCAAAGAAGATGTGGGCACCTGTAGAACGAAGAGCTGTACCAATCCCTCAAAAGTTGGTGCACATGTGAAGCGTAAGTCTGGGGATAATACTTGGCGTATCGTCCCCCTCTGTCACGATTGTAATAAGCGAACAGACTGGATCACATTGAATAAGCATACTACATCAGCCCCAGCGGAACAAGGGGGGCATAAGTAAAAGGATACCTGAAAAAAACTTGATTTTGAGAACCTGAAATGTTATAGAATGATTACAGGCTCATTTTCAACAATTCCATACATGGCATGATCTTTCCCCTTTTCCAGTGCCCACCCTGCATTTCCGTAATCGAAATGCCAATATTCTTTTAGATCGACCACAAAATCTTCTTTTTCAAACAAGCCCATAAGTAGGGCTCTATTCTTTTTTGCCTCACTGGATATCTCTGGGTGATAGGGATAACATTTCTTATTAAGATCAATTTTCAGCCCGTCATTTGTTCCAAAATCCATTACTTGGTTCGCCTTCATATCGAATATTAACGCATCTACTGCTCCTCCTGTGGTATGGGTTGATTCCTTTTCGGGAGCAATGAAATAAGATACAATTTTATGAATTTCATCCATTCGCATTTCAGGGTGCTTCTTTCTTTGGAGATCTACACAGTCATCCCATAACATTCGTTGATGATCAAAGGATCTCCAGACTGATCGAATGATCAATCTTTTGCTTTCTTTATCCAAAGCCTTGCTTATTCTCCCTATCTTTTCGAAGATCGGCTCTCTCACAAGATATCTGTAATCTTTCTTGATGGAGGGCTCATAAATCAAATTAAATGCAGTGTCTCGGAGGCTCTTCATAGGAGCATTATTCTCTCTAATCTGCACCGTGGGGAAAAGCTCCTTGTGTTGAAGGTCTTTCGCTTCTACCATTTGGCAATATTCTTCGGTGGATATTTGTTTGGACATATTTTTTGGATACAGTATTGGAATTCATAGCGGACAGCAGCGAGCCATAATTTAGACCAAATGCTACTGTGTCACCTACTTTAAGATTTGTTTTGTTTGTTTTAAGTACCAAGTGATCGCTACTTGCTCCGAGTATGGTCATCTCAAAAGGAGGAATTAAGCCTTCGATTCTCACATCCTGTTTCCCGATCCCTAAAATGACTCTCTGTATTTGACCATAGTCCTTAAATGCGGGCTCATTCCCAAAAGCATCCAGTCCTATTTCACCATATGGTACAGAAGGTTTGATTCCAGACTCCATTACCTCAGCATACAAGATAAATGCATCAGTAAATAGGTCAGGTATTGGCTCTTTTTCCAATGGTTCACACCCAAGAAATATAGACTCCCCCAAACGTAGATTATTGATTCTTCCTAAGTCACCTGTGGACTCAAACCAGTTGTAATTAGCAGAGTTACCTCCGGAAACGATAGGCAGTGAAATCTTGAATCTTTTTTCGAGATCATTTGCCATCGAAGACAGCTGTTTCATTTTTCGTTCGTTAGGCTTTATGCCACCAAAACAGGCTAAATTGGTCCCAATCCCTGCCAATTGAATTCCTTGAAGCTTAAGAATACTACGAACTGTACGGTTGAGATCAATAGGCATTATCCCTTCTCGCAAATCACCCAATTCAATCATTAAGATGATTTTATGAATAGTGTTATTTTTTTCTGCAGCCTTTGAAAGTGCTTGAATGATCGAAATTTCTGTGTTTAAGCTTATGTCTGCATATTTCACCACAGACTCTACTTCACTTAATAGTGTTCTGAGCAGAAGAAATTTAGCTTCTACATTTTCACGTTGCATTCTCTTGATATTGGTGATCCTGGAATCTGCGAGATGATTCAGCCCATTCGTTATCAGTATGTTAGCTAAATGTGGATCTCCACAAATAACTTTAGTGACACCCATGATATGGATTCCTTTAGTACCATAGCCTTTTTTAAGAGTGCGGACATTATGGGCGATCTTTTCGAGATCGATGCTTATTTCAGGAGTCGGCATGTTGCCTCTTTTGCTGTGCAAGTGCAGGAAACACTTTGAATAACTCTTTTACTAACTTGTCGCATCCATGCTTCAGTACATCTGAGGTAGGAAGCATGTATTTATTCTGATATTCTAAAACCGTATTGTCCACTTCTTCATCAGTCATATCTTCATGATTAAGGGTGATAGCAATGACCCGCGATTTTGAAAAGGATTCGATCAATTTAATCTCACTTTCAATCGAGGGCATAGGTATTTGTGGATAATCACAATGATTGATTCTTTTAGGTGGGTGTTGAAGAATGAACGCATCGGGCATAGCTCCACGAATGATAGCAGATGAAGAAGTAAATGCAGGATGGCTCAACGCACCCTGTCCTTCTACAACGATAATATCTGGATCTTCCTTTTCTACAGCTTGTAAAATGGCATTTTCCACTTCACCGGTTGAAAAACCTGAACTTAATACGTCAATTGCGATACCATATTTTGAACCTTGTAGAAGGCCTGTTTGACCTGTGGAAATGAATACTGCGTTTCTTCCTTCTTGTTTAAGTGCCTCCACCAACTTTACTGCAGTTGTTCTTTTTCCTACGGCACAATCGGTTCCAAAAACGGTAATTACTGGAGTTTTAATGTCATTGATATGTCCTGTGAAAATATGCAGGTCTTTTCTGGCCGGTGGTTTCCGTATATCGCTTATACTAACACCATATTTATTAGCTGTTTGAACAAACTCTTTGTCTTCCGAGAAGAACTCAGGCAACCCGTTGACAATGTTCATACCCATTTTCATTGCGCGGATGATTGCTCCCCTTTGTCTTTCGTTCAAAAAAGATTCTAGTGGCGCAATGCCATAAATGAAGTATTCTGGAATCTCACTCAAAGATTCTACTGCTTCATCGATATTGCCAAAAACCTGAATGTTGTTCTTTATGCCATCTAGATATTCACCGGCATCAAGTCCTTTTTTTGAGCTATCAATGACACCAACAATGTCATATTTTTCAGAATGCCTGACAAGACCATTCGCGACTTTTCCATCGATCTTTCCCAACTCATCTTCGCTGTATACTAATGCAGTCATTTTCATGCCTCAGATTTTAAATTATGGATTAAAAAAATATAGCCACTCTTGAAGGAGATGGTTTTAAAGGAAGTGGTTCTTTAATTAGAGAGAAGTAGTGATCTCTCTTTCGAAAAAAGCAAACTCTTTTCCTGAAGGATTCTCCGGATTCCGGCAATAGTAAATTCTGTCAACGTATCTTCTGATGATCAGTCTTAATGCTAGATTTGATCTGGGGGATACTGTATCTCCTTCCTTGTAAATGTTTGGTTTTAGTATCCTGGCCATAATTTTCGATTAAAATCTGGTAGTTTTAAATTTGAAAGAAACTGCATCAAAGAACCTGATCAACTTAGGAGAAAGGAGATGCCTACAGTGAATCACACAACAGTATATTGAGGATTTTTTAATATCCAGCGTACCTCAAATTTCACTATGGTTATTATCTACCTTGTAAGTTCTGAAGTTCTTAATGCTTCGTGTTACACATCTAGGGATAAGGATTACATAAATCACAGGTTTGTGAGACCTTGGGTTACAAAGGCATAACTTAAATCATGAATAAGAAGCGAGTATTACCTACGAGAATCCCCATGGTAATACGAAATAGATCTGAAGAGATGACTCCAATAAAGAGATTGATCTTTAGCTTTTAAGTTAAAGATCAAACATCGTTTTCCCCCTTCTCCTTACGTTTAGCGGCTTTTGCAGCTCTTTTTTCTTTTAGGGTTTTTTCAGGAGCTTTCTTTCCTGTTTTCTTTTTCCCCTCTCTTTCTTTTGACATTCTACTAATTGCTTTACAATGTAAAAATTAAAAAGGGCAAGATTGAGTATTCTTGCCCTGTATCATCTAAACCTAAAGAGATACGAACCTGTTAGAATTCTTTGTAAAGATGAGTTTTTCCTGATTTGAAGCATTACATTGAGTTGACAGATTGTTACACATATCACATGTTTAAAAATTAAGACGAGAATGCCTTAGTCACATGATCTTAGATCACCTCTTCGTATCCACTCTTGATTATTACTGATATCATTTTGAATTTGCTGATCCCTTTGATGCTGTTTCTGGTATAAGCAGGTAGGACAATACACTGACCACTTTCAATCGTATATTTCTGATCCCCTATCAAGATTTCAGCACTTCCACTGATCACTTGGATAAAATGATCAAATGGAGAAGTTTTTTCAGACATTGCTTCACCTGAATCAAGTGAGGCGAAGGTTACACTTCCTGTGTTTTTCTTCATCACAATTTTAATTCCGATAGAACTCGGTTTGTAATCAATGATCTCATTGACGTTAAACACTTTGGATTTTTCTAGTTCCTCAATATTTTTCATTTGTTAATTCAAGTTGCTATTCTTATCTAATGGACTTGATTAAGGTATAGTGCCAATTGCTTTCTAGAATAGAATGATTTTAATGATGAGATCGATTTTCTGAGCTCAATAGGTTTGTAGCTTGGCTAAAAGTAAATTCAACTCTGCTCTGGTTTTGTCAAGTTTGAGAGAAAGTTTGTCCAACATATGTTCCTTCTGTCCTTCTTGAAATTCGAAATCCTCATCACTCAAAATCGAGAACCTTCGTTTTAGCATTACTTTTTGTTCTCTCCAACTTCTGGTTATTTCCATTTTTTTGGTATGTCAATGATGCTTTTGTTTGAAACGGTGGTTACAAAAGAGAAGCTGTTGTGATTATCGTACGTTACATAACCATGATAAATATTTATATATATCCCACATATTTGGCTTTTTTCAAGGAAGTCAAATACTAACAACTGCTCGAAGATATTCAGGTAATCTTGTGATAAGACTATCCAATAATTAACTAGCACCAGAACACTAACTAAGGTTTCTTGATCTGGTTAAGGTCGTTTTTCTATAAAAATTTATTTCTTATTGTAATTCGTATGAGTATCACAATTAACATGATAATAATCGATCCTGTAACGATAAGAATATGAGTAATAGCTCTCTCGCCATAATCTAGAAAGCCAATTGTCCATAGCATGGTCAAACCCATATAGAATAAGAGCCACCTCATGACCACCTAAATGTTAAAAACGTTGAAAATATCAAAGCAGTTAGGATGACAGAGCACGAGCATTATTGCCAATATCTTGATTATCCATGAAAATTTTCTTTAGTTGCAAAGGTGAAATCACACTCTTCAATTGTGTTACATAAGCGCAAGAGAGTATTACATATATCTCATGTTTCTAAACATCCAGGCACTATTGAGTTGATCCTTAATAGATTTATAGATCTTCGAGGTTTCCCTTTCGTTTTTCCTTCAATTGCTTATAAAAGGTTGGTGTTAGTCCGGTGATTTTTTTGAACTGATTAGATAGATGAGCAACGCTACTATAATGAAGTTTAAAGGCAATCTCTGAAAGAGTTAATTCATCGTACAACAACAGTTCTTTCACCTTTTCAATTTTATTGATAATGATGAACTGTTGAATCGTAATACCTTTGACTTCTGAAAAAGTATTGGCTAAATAAGTATAATCATACCCTAGTTTTTCACTTATGTAATCCGAATAATTCACTTTTGGAATTTCATCTGAATAATGAATCATTTCCGTAATTACATTTTTGATTTTTTCAATTAAAATACTCTTCTTGTCATCAAGCAGTTCTAATCCAGATACAAGCAGATTTTTTCGCAATTGATCTCGCTGCGACAATGTAATGTTTTCCATTATTTCTACTACGCCAAGATCCACCGTTACATATTGAAGTCCCAGTTTTTTTAATTCTTCCCTCACCATCATTTTGCAGCGCAGACTGACCATGTATTTGATATAGAGCTTCATTGAGAATCTTTTAAAACACACCTAACTAGTGATGTCAAGTATTGATGACGTTCGAACAGTGTGACGTCTTACAGGAATACGAGAAAGTAAAGGTATCTCTTTTAGCCTCCGCTACTCAGATATTGGTTTGCTAAAAGATGAGTACTGTAAAGACCTCTCACCGAAGGTTCATTTGTTTGTGTTGGAACAACTGAAGCTGCTCGAGGCAGCTTCAGTTCATATTAAATCATCAATGTCAAAAGCTATTCCACCTTCAAGCCGACTACAGGATTGGCTTTTGAGACCTTTCTGACCTGAGTTGAGACGGTGGCAAGTAGCACGAATATCAAAAGTATAACAGCAATCATTACACCCGATACGGTCATTGGTATGTGATATTCATACACTTCATCCATCAGGGCTCCCATCAAAAAATAGCTGATCGGGCCACCGATTGTTAAAGAAATTGCAAACAACAGTACATATTGTTTCGTGATATTAGACGCAATGTTCTTTAACTCTGCACCAAGGACTTTCCTGATGCTAAACTCTCTCACTCTACCTGTTACATTCAGCGTGACCAATCCATATAAGCCCAGAGCTGCCAACATTACGGCGATAAAAGCGACCGCCTTCATGAATTTTGCATGATTTCCAATTTGTTCGAAATAATTGCCAAATACATCTTCCTGGTGCCCACCATTGAAAGGTGTTTCAGGGAATAACTCAGCCCATTTTTCTTGAAGAGCGTCATACGTCTCCTCTTCTGTACCAGCCATTACTTTCATAGATAGATAGCGGTAGTCTTCTTTTTCTGCCACTCTAAACATGGTAGGTCTGATTTCATTGAAGAAGCTGTACATATGGAAGTCTTTCACCACGCCGATGATTTCATACTGGACACTATCTATTTTGAAGAACTGACCCACTGGATCTTCAAGCGACATACTCTTAACCATGAGTTCATTTGCTACAATAGCCTTTTTATCGCTTTCAAATCGATCCCTGAATAACCTACCTTCCAACAATTCCAGGCCCATTGATTCAACATAGTTAGCATCTACAGCTAATTCTGTAACCTCATATTGACGTTCGGGGGTTTCAATGACTCTTGTAAGTGAACTTTCTCCAAGATGATTCCGTGATCCAAAAACTTGTTGAACGTTAGGATTTTGTGACATAGCCGCACTCATTTTTTCATACGCAGACTGATCCGGCACCCTGACGTACATCGATTTTAATGGATCATATCCCCAGCTTCGATTGGATTGGTAGGTCGTGTTTTGGCTGAAGATCACTCCACAAGTGATTGTGATGCACGCCAGAATTAACTGGAAGCCAAGGAATATCTTAGTGAGTGGATTTTTCTTTCCAAACTGAACAGATCCCTTGAAAATTCTGACGACTTCAAATTTGGCGATATAGAAAGCAGGGTAGATCCCTGATGCAACTCCAGTAAAAAGAAGTATTGATCCAAGGAATAACCAGAGATTACTATCGGTGAGTCGAAGACCAAGGTTGATGTTAAAAAGGTTGTTAAACCAAGGGAGAAAAACAAAGGCACCAAGGAGGAGTCCAAAGAGTAGAGCGAATAGTGTAATAAAGATATTTTCAGCAATAAATTGAATGATTACCAAGCGTCTGTTAGCACCTATTACCTTTCTTACACCAATTTCCTTTAACCTTTTAGATGCAGAGACAATGGCGATATTGATATAATTGAAGCATGCCAACAGAAGCATAAACAAACCGATGATGGGTAGAATCAATCGTGCCTCATCCTCAACCCCCGAAGAAATATCACTGCTGATATCTCCAGACCTATTGTGCAAATCAGCAAGCTTGATAAACTCAAACTTTGAAATAGCCCAGTCTTCTCGCACACTATTCTGAAGCGTACGATATTTTTCCATGCCGTTCTCGATGATAGCTAGATCAGAAGGCTGCTCTACTTGTATTAAGGTGGCGTTGACGAACCCTCGCCAGTTGTTCAAATCATAATCAGGGTGGGTGGTACTAATATTTTCAAAATTTACCAGAAAATTGAAGTCAATAGCATGCGCTAGAGGAAAAGGTTCAGCGACTCCAGATATGGTGAATGTTTTTCGTATGTCTCCAAATTTTAAGAGAACATTTTTTCCCAAAGGGTTTTCGTCTCCAAAGTACTTGATAGACATTTTCTCACTGAAAATGATGCTGTTCATATCAGCTAGGGAACTAGCCTGTCCCCATTTTAGCGGGAAAGTGAACATTTCCAAGAACTCAGGATCGGCAAATCGAACTCCTTGGTTAAATACTTTATCCTCATATTTTATGACGGTTCCAAAATCTTCAACACGGCAGACTTTCTTGATATGTGTGAAGTCTTCTTTAAGCATTGCGCCAAGTGGTGTTGGAGATAAGCCCAAATGGCGCTCTGTGCCATCTCGATCTACAAAAAATGTAGTTAAATAAACCTCATTCTTATTTTCATGGAAGTCATCGATGGTATAATCGAATTCCATGAATGAGTAGACGATTAAACATACGCCTATTGCTACGGCTAGTCCAAATAAATTAATGAATGAGCTTAATGGATTTTTTAATAGGCTTCTTAGGGAGGTTTTGAGGTAGTTTTTGAACATTGGGTTTCCTTTTTTTAGTCCTGACGATTGATCTCTATTCGATAATTGAAATAGAGCTGCGCTCTAATAGATGACATCTTCGAGTGAAAGGTTGCTTATTTCGGAAAAAAGTGAATTACTCATACGTACATAGATTTTTCATAATTGTTCTATCTACCTTATTAAGTAGAAAAAAGGATACTAATAATGAAAAACATTCAATGAACAAATACAGAAAAGAATGTGTAGCAATAATTCTACACATTGAGGAATAGGAACACACTCATTCCCCAATTCAACTACAAATAATCTCATTTCAAGACAATTTTTGTTTGGCTTATTTTTTTCATTAGATGCTAAAAACATTTGAATGATGAAATACACATATAAAAAATTCTTTGGTTCGACTTTTTTTTCGATTTCTATTATCCTTTTTCTATTGGTTTTAGTTATAGGGTGTGTCAGCCAGAAAAAATATGATGCAGCACTTCAAGAGATTGCTCGTTTAAGTGTTGACAGCACGTTTCAGGAATACAAGTTGACCAATACGGAATTTGAAAAAGATGGATTGCTTTACAAGCAAGAAGAAGCACTTGATTTAAAGTCTCTAAAGCTTGACTCACTTAAATTGGTTGTTAGAGACCTTAGAAGAAATCTTAAAAAAAGTGAGGACTTAATGAAATCACTTCAAGAATTAGAAACTTCAGATTCCCAATAATTTTGAACAAATGAAGAAGGTATTTAAAATAACACTCAGTATTTTCATTTTTCTAATTCTGGTTAGAATTTCTCTTCCTTACTTCCTTACACGATATGTTAATCAAGTTTTGAATGACTTGCCTGGCTATTCTGGTTCAATAAAGGATGTGGACCTACAACTTTATAAAGGAGCTTATGCTATAGACAGTTTACAAATATTTAAATCTGATAGCAGTGTTCATGTACCTCTTTTTTCTTCACATCGGATTGAACTATCCCTTCAATGGAATGCATTACTTGATGGAGCTATTGTAGGAGAAGTAGATTTGATTAAAAGTACACTCACCATGGTGGGGGCAGAAAATACCAATGAAACACAATACGGTGAAGATGTGGATTGGACAGTACCGCTCAAGAAGTTAATTCCTCTCCAGATTAACAAATTGGCAGTTAGTGATAGTCGCATTTTTTTCAAAAACTTTCAAAGTGAGCCTCAGATAAATCTATATATGCAAAGTGTAAATATCGAAGCAACAAATCTCTCTAATACTGATTCTGAAGAAAAATTACTGCCTTCAAAGATTAAAGGTTCAGCAGTGTCTATTGGAAATGGTAGACTGAGTCTTTCTGGAGATTTGAATGTATTAAAGCAGACCCCTGACATGGATATTGAATTAAAGTTCGAAGATGTACAATTGAAGGACTTAAACGATTTCTTAAAGGCTTATGCAAAAATTGATGCAGAGGAAGGGACGTTCAATTTATATAGTGAGATAGTTGTCAACGATGGTCAACTAGAAGGATACGTAAAGCCAATCGTTAGAGACATTAAGCTGGTTGATTTCCAAAAGGATAAGGAACAACCACTTGAATTGATATGGGAATCATTTGCAGGACTAATTATTGAAATTTTCGAAAATCAAAAGAAAAATCAATTTGCGACAAAGGTACCATTGACTGGAAGTGTTGAAAATCCCAATTCAAAAGTTATTCCTACTGTATTGAATATTTTCTCCAATGCATTTATAGAAGCATTTAAGAAAAATACTGATGGCACAATTGATTTTGGTTCGAAAGAAAAAGCAAAGGAAGAAGTATGAAACATTTCTTTTAACAACACTATGAGTAGCAAACAACTATTCTGCAGCAAGATAACTTTGAATAAACAGTCCGATTGTTTTGACAAAAATAGAAAAGATGGGGATAGTGAAAATATGGGAAAAGACCTGGTGAATTTTACAGATTACATCAAATATAATTTTATTATATGGGCCAATCTGGAAGAACAAGGTCACTTGAAAACAAACGTAACATTTATAAGGGAAAGAATATTCTGTAATATGCTAAGTAATCTTAGTTTATGTAAAAAAATTCAGCCTGCAGAAATATCAATATCTTTTGTTAAACTTTCAATTTTTCATCTAGAAGAAGACTAATGGATTTTAATGGGCGATGATAACTACAGAAAACCCTAAATATGGCAGTAAATGGTAGAAATAGAGCCATACCAGCAACTCCCCATAGAGAATTTCCAATAATTAAGCTAACAATTGCCGCTAATGCATTGACATTTAAGTTACCACCAACAATTTTAGGACTTAGGTAATTACTTTCTACTACCTGGACCGCCCAAAAAGATATCATGATACCTATAGGAGTCCATAAAGAATCATTGGTCATGAGCGCATAGATAATTGGGATGGCCGCACCAATAGTGGTTCCTACGTAAGGAATAATTGCTAAAAGAGCAGCTAGGAAACCAAAAAAGATAGCGTTATCTAAGCCAAATAATAATAGAATGATCGTATTGGCTACACCTAAAATCGAGATCATGATACCCATTCCAAATAAGTATGATTGACCTACCTTTTGCATCTCACCTAGCATTTTTCCTACCAACTCTTTGTTGTTTTTTTTCGCAAACCGCTGTGCGACTTGCTTGAGCCCGCCACGATAGATGAGTAGCAAGAACGTATAAACAAAAGACATTAATGCTCCCGAGAAAATAGTACTTGTTTGACTCAACGTACTGGTCACAATAGATCCCTCAGACTCTTTCATCAAATCCTCCCCCTGATCAATTATTTTTTTTGATTTATATCAGGAATAAGAGAAATATTTCTGTTTAAATATTTGACGGTAGCACTGAAAACTTCTTTTAGTTTCACTTCAAAATTTGAGAGTTCTTCAGCAATAGAGGCAATTTGAGAAGACAGAAGAAATACTAATCCTGCTAACACAGCAGTGATAATGCCCATAGTTAATGTGGTTGCCAAAATTCTCTTTATTCCCCAAGATTCTATTTTTAAACAGATGGGATACAAGATGAAAGAGATAAGTAAAGCAATAGAAATGGGAATTAAAATAGCACTACCAAAATACAGAATGGTGACAATGCCCACCATACATCCTATACCTAGAAAAATCTGCTGAAAAGACAGATCCATCGATTGTTCTTTGTTTGATTTTTCTACAGTCATAGCTTATTCTAAGAAATTATTTTCTTTAAAAGAATCTCTTCAGTTTTTAAATGATTGGAAAGCACAAAAGATTCGAATGCATTCATTTCGTTATCCATTAAGGCAGCTTGATATAAATCTTTCAATAGCTCTTCATTCGCTATGATCAATTGTTCTATAGAGTCTTCACTATCCTTTTTTGATATTTCGTGCTTGATCATTTCAGGGGATATAGCTTTAGACTGATCGATATTAAAAAGACGACATATTTCAAGGGCTTGAAGATCTTTCTGGTCTTTCGCCTCTTCTAAAAGTGGCTTTAATCCATCATTTTCGTTGCTTTGAGTCATCACTTCAGTATACCTAGATTTAGCAATTAACAAACCAAGGATTAATCGAAAGATTCCCTTTTTTATTTCTCCCATACCTCGAATATTGAAATTATGAAGATTCTTGATTTTCTTTTAAAATTTCCATCTCTGAGAGCCTCTCACCTCCTTTAATTCCAAAATCTAATGTGCGGATGGGGAATGGAATTGTAATTTGATTTTCATCAAATGCTTTCTTAATGGCGATGATCGCTTCACTCCTGGCCTTGAGAAACCCAGCTTGCCCTGGATATTTTATCCAGAACATGATTTCAAAATTTATAGAACTATCTCCAAATTCATTATAAAAAAGATTAACCTCTTTTCCATCCAATAGGAAAGGAAGTTTTTTAATTGTCTTTTCGGCTATGTCCCTGACCTTTTCCAAATCATCAGCGTATGAAACACCAACTGATAAGTCAATTCGTCTCTCATGAGTTTTAGTATAGTTCTTTAATGGATTCTGAAAGACTTCCTTATTGGGGATTAATACATGTAATCCCTGAAAAGTACGAATTGTGGTAACCCTTAAATCAATCTTCTCCACCTCACCCATATAGTCATTGGTTTCCACAATATCTCCAACCTTAATGGGCTGCCTGAATGCCATTAGAATACCTGAAATAAAGTTTGCAGCAATGTCCTGAAAAGCAAAACCAAGTGCTAATCCAATGATACCGGCACCTGCAAGCAAAGAGGTGACAGCTTGCTCCAAGTCTAAAACATTTAAGACGATGATTAGCCCAGCTCCGAGAATTAGTATCTGAAATATTGTTGTGGCAAGAGCATTGACGGCCGTCCTGTTAGAAAACTTTCTTATAACTTTCCCTGAGAGTCTTCTCGCAAAACGCGCTAGAATAAAGAAGAGAATGAATATGATAGCTGCCACCACCAAATTAGGTACCATGGCAGCTAAAGATTCAAACCAATTTTCGATTTTGCCTACTGCTATATTCCAAGCTTCTTTTAAATCGAATTTCATGGTATTATTTTACTTCTATTAAACTACTCAACTCTCTCACAATTTCATCTTTGGTTTTACCGAGTCTTTTTTGTAGTCTTCCAATCATTTGATCTTCTTCACCCTTTACCATAACTAAATCATCATCGGTGAGTTCACCATATTTAGCTTTCAATTTTCCCTGTATAATGTTCCAATTTCCTTTTAATGTAAGATCCATTTTTATCAATTTTTGTTATAAATATTTTTACTTGCAGGCAAGAATTATTCAGTGATTTCTTAAAGTTTTGAATCAATATTTTTCTTCAATTCATTGAATTCTGACTCTATATCATTAAAAATATCACCTGTCTCTTTCTTTATTTCTTTCCAATTTTCTTCCGTCGCATTCTTTGCTTTAGACAAGGAGCGTTGAATATCTTTTTTCTTTTCTTCCAGATCTTCTTTGGCTTCTTCCAGATTTCTCTCAACCGGACCTTCATTGATATTCATTTTATCTTCAATGTCATCGATAGCATCATCAATGTTGGCTTCTAATTTTTCAAATTCCTCTACCATCTCTTCTTTTTGTTGTCGAAATTCTTCAGATAAATCACTTTTCTTTTGGGTAGAGCATGAGAAGATGAAAATCATCATAATCACTGAAAAACTTGTTGTCATTCTATTCAAAATCATAGCTTTATTAGTTGCATTAATATTATTAAATTCTTCTTGTACAGTGGAATATTCATGCCACACTGCCAATTCGCAGTATTCACATTAATCTGAAATATTTTGAGGTCAATTGTCCACACAGGTGTGTAGAATTCTCTACAGATTGATCTTGAAATAGGTCTCCGAGAGAGAATATAGCTTCTGGAATGGTTTTCTCAATACAACTAGCAAAACCAAACAATTAGTTATGAAAATAAAATTATTTTTACTCACTTCTTGCCTTGTTCTAGTGATCGGCGCACATGCTCAAAACTTTAGATCTGGTATAAAGGGCGGATTTAACTATAGCAGTTTATATGTAGATGATGTTGAAGACCGAAAAATTAGGCCAGGATTTCATATCGGGGTATTTGGCCAAACACCATTAGGTGAAGCAACTGCTCTTCAAACAGAGTTACTGTACACCACGGCAGGAAATCGTACAACGTACAATAGTGGTCCTTTTGATGGCGAAGTAGATTTTAATTTGAATTATCTGCAATTACCCGTCTTGTTAAATTTTAAAGTGGCTGATATCCTTGAGATACACGCCGGTGGCTATGCTGCCCTACTCCTAGGAGCAAATACTTCTTCTGAAGGAGATTTCGGATCCAGTTTTCAGGAATTAGATAGAGATAATTTTGAGTCCTTAGATTTTGGAGTGGCGGCAGGAGTAGGAGTTAATTTGAGCGCTCTGCAAATTGGGCTAAGGTATAATCTTGGCTTGACTGAAATAGCTAAATCCTCTTCAGCACAAGACCTTCTTGGGGATTCCAAAAATGTTGTAGGACAGGTGTATATCGCACTTGGATTTTAATTATAATCTATCAAGAATGTCATTTCCTTATGCAAAACAATCTGTTCTTTCTGAAATCAAATTATTGAAGCATAAAATGAAAAACAGAGGTTATCCGGTCAAGGTTTTCTTTAGAAAAGGAAACGGAATCAAGACACTCCTTAATGAAACGGGAAGATTCTATGACTTTAAAGGATTATTTGTTTTCTCTACTAATGATCACAGTCATTCATTTGTAAAAGAATCTGATACGGTGCTTCAAGACATACAAAAGACAGTACGTGGAGATCGTGCTCAAGACAGAGAGTTCCTGTAAAAAATAGCTCAGATCTATGGTTTTTGTACACCTCTGGCTGGTCAAGAATATTTGAAATCAATGGAAGTGAAATGGATAGAAGTATTTGACCAGAATAAGAGACTAGCTCTTTCTAAGGCTCTAAAATCAATAAAGTTAATTTAATCACTAAACACAATTACTATGTTAACATGGACAATTATTTTCATCATTGTGGCATTCGTTGCTGGAATTCTAGGCTTTACTAAAGTAGCAAGAGGAGCGGCAGGAGTTGCGAGAATATTCTTTTTCATATTCATTGTGCTCTTAATTCTTTCTTTGGTGACAGATGTATTCTCATAGCCTTTTACTCAATTGAGGAAATGCCAGGTGGTTGTAGATCATCTGGCATTTTTATTCATAATGATAAGAGGAATTATACTCATTACTTAGAGCATGGTCATATGATGTACAATGGTTCTATTGCTAAAAATTTGAACACAGGATTACTCCATTCTTCAGTAATCCAGTCATACAGGAAAGTTGATCTTGAAAGTAGTGCCTTTGCCATCCTCACTTTCTGCTTTGATCTCCCCTTTGTGACTTTGTATGATATTTTGAACAGTTACAAGTCCTAAACCGGTACCTTCTTCTTTTGAGGTATAGAACGGTTCGAAAAGCTTTTCAAGGTTTTCTATCGATATGCCCTTTCCATTATCAATTATTTCCAGATGCAGATATCCATCCTCTGAATAGGTTTTGATAGTTAGTATTCCCTTACCCTTTTTCATTGCTTCAATAGCATTAATCATCAAATTGAGAAGTGCTACTTTTAATTGATCCGCGTCGAGAGATATGTCTGGTAAGTCCGCTTCGTACTCCTCTTTAAGAGTCATATTGAGTAGGTTGATGCGATCTCTCACGAGATTAAGTGCATCCTTCACCGTTTGATTAAGAGGTTGTGTCTCTAGTTTCAGTTCTTTGGGTTTCGAGGAATCTAGCAAGTCGGAAATGAGTTTTCCAATGCGATTTGCATTCCGTTTGATGATATCAAAATACAATTCGGCATCTTCTACGTCTTCAGGTATTTCTTCTTTGAGCTGTTCCATAGCCAATGTGAGATTGGTGAGTGGGTTTCTCACTTCATGAGCGATGGTTCGTGATATTTTGCCCGTCATGGATAATTTTTCAGCAACCAAGAGTTCTCGATCTGCGCGCTTTCTTTTTGTAAGGTCTCTTACTACTCCTATGAATGATTTCTCACGAGTCTCCTCATCTTCTAGCCGAGCACAGTTGATCAAGCAATCCTTTTTTCGTCCTTCTTTATCTAGTAAAATAGTTTCGAATTCTTCTACTTTTCCTTGCTCGAGAAATTTCTTTTGAAATAAATTGAAATGACCTCTGTCAGCAAACAAACCTTCCAATGACATACAAACTAACTCATCTTCTGCATAGACAAATAGTCTTTGAAACGCCAAATTAGTATCAATAAATACCAATTGATCGTTCGCGAGGAAAATAGGATCTATAGATTCTTCAAAGAGCTTCCTGTACTTTTTTCCCCTGGTTTCTACTTCCATAACAGCTTGTTTCAGGTCAGATACATCTTGAAATGTAACAGTGAAACCATCGTTTAATTTAACGGCAGAAACTCGAAACCATTTGTTAACTTCCTCTCCTGGATAGTACTGCTCAAAAGTTGAAAACTTACCAGTTTTCACTACTTCTTTGTATTTATCAAACAGGCCTACCTCTTCATTACCAGGCATTAATTGCAAAAGTCTTGATCCAATAAGTTTATCTGATGGAATTCCCACCATATCACTAGCTATATCATTGGTAAAAGTCCATTCGAAATCTATAATTTCATCGGTTTCACTTCGCACTGACTTAAAAGTCATGATACCATTGAAAGCACTATCTAAAATGCTCTTCAGAAGATGTTCATTAGATCCATCAGAAATCAATGTTGTAACTTTTTAATTTATTGTATAATGTCTTTCTATCCACATCAAGCATTTCTGCTGTTTTGGATTTATTGTTATTCGTTTTCTTTAATGCCTGCAAGATCGCCCGTTTCTCAGCCATCTCTGCAACCTCTTTCAATGAAGTGCCTGATAAAGCATCTATATCAGTGCTGGTAACTTGCAAATTAGGATGTATGATTTCTTCCGGAAGCTGACCAATTGAAACAGTTTCATTCTGAGATAACAAGACTGATCGCTTAATCACATTTCCAAGTTCCCGCAGATTTCCATGCCAATGATAGGACTTTAGGAGGTTTAAGGCATCTCTTTCGAAATCTATCACATTCTTCTCTAGCTTCTCATTTGCGACCTGTAAGAAATAGCGAGCAAACAAGACAATGTCCTCTTTACGTTCCCTCAAGGGAGAAAGCTTTATGCTAAATTCATTTACCCGATGGTATAGGTCCTCCCTGAAATCACCCTCCCTTACCGCATTCTTGAGGTCTTCATTTGTAGCAGCAATTACTCTCACATCTACAGATATGTCTGAAGATCCGCCAACTTTTTTCACCACTCGTTCCTGTAACACTCGCAAAAGTTTAATTTGATTTTCATAGCTTAAGTTACCTACCTCATCCAGAAATAATGTTCCTCCAGAAGCTATTTCAAAGTATCCTTTCTTGTCATTCAATGCTCCGGTAAATGCTCCCTTCACATGTCCGAAAAGTTCACTCGCAGCTAATTCTTTTGGCAAAGCCCCACAATCGACTGCTACAAAAGGACTTTTTGCTCGCTTGCTCTTTTGATGAATTGCTCTAGCCGCATACTCCTTACCCGTTCCCGTTT
The DNA here is from genome assembly GCA_039984955.1 of Marinobacter alexandrii. Classification (NCBI taxonomy): domain Bacteria; kingdom Pseudomonadati; phylum Pseudomonadota; class Gammaproteobacteria; order Pseudomonadales; family Marinobacteraceae; genus Marinobacter; species Marinobacter alexandrii. Next base: position 247,601 of record JBDWTN010000006.1, on the reverse strand, counting down.
CTCCCAGAATAATCACAGACATATCTGTAGGTGCAATCAATTCAATGTGTTTTTGGACAGTGTGAGATTGCTGACTTGTACCAGAAATGAATTTTCTTTCAGAGGGTTTCTTTTTTCTTTTGCCAGAGGCTAATTTATCTGTATGCTCCACCTCTAGTGCTCGCTTTACAGTTAGAAGAATTTCTTCTGGGTAAATTGGTTTAGTAACATAATCGAATGCTCCTTTTTTTAAAGCCTCGACAGCAATTCGAACGTCTGAATAGCCTGTGATAATGATGACCTGAATAGATGGATTAATTATTTTGATTTTTTGAAGAATTTCTAATCCTGTATAATCAGGAAGCCTGAAATCACAAATTGCAAGATCAATCTCATCACCTTCAATTATCTTAATACCCTCTTTCCCTGTTGAAGCGGAAAAAGATTCAAAGTCATGTTTGCTAAAGAACTTTTTCAGTAAAGTGCAAATATCTTGTTCGTCATCAATGATTAAGATTTTTCTCATCTTTTTTATACAAGGTGTTTACTGCGCCAATAATTTCATTTCTTGAGAATGGCTTTTTTATAAATAGATCAGAGCCTAAATCCGTAGCTCTTTTCATTTCATCTGCACTATCGTATGCACTGATTACAATAATTCCAGAATTCGGATCTTTTTGTTTAATCAATGGAATTAAGTCAAATCCAGTACCGTCTGGCAAGTTCAAATCCAGAAAGAATATTGAATAGTTATTTTTTTCAATCATTTCCTTCGCGGAATTAATTCTTGCAGAAAAATCGGTTTTTAATCCTTGTTTCTTGAGAAAAACTGAAATCATTAAACCAATGTCTTCTTCATCATCAACGATCAGAACACTCATTCTTAAGTGGTTTATTTTTTTTACAATTTACCAGAACTATTGATGGGGACATGTCAAGTGTGTGATTATTTCCCCACAATTTCATATTACTTTGATGTCAAAGTGCCAAACTAAGAGAATTAGAATTCTTGAAACTTATTTAATATTAAATCTCTTATTCTCTTGTCTCATTTAAACGAAAAAAATGTCCAAAAAAGCATCCGACCTCTTTGTAGAAGCCCTGGAAAATGAAGGTGTAGAATACATCTTTGGAGTACCAGGAGAAGAAAACCTTGATCTACTCGAGTCATTGAGAAAGTCAAGCATTAAGCTCATCATCACCCGCCACGAACAAGGAGCGGGATTTATGGCAGCAACTTATGGTCGATTTACCGGCAAACCTGGCGTATGCTTGAGTACACTTGGGCCAGGAGCAACGAATCTCGTGACACCAGCGGCCTATGCTCAGCTGGGCGCCATGCCAATGCTGATGATTACTGGGCAAAAACCCATTAAAACAAGTAAGCAAGGTCGTTTTCAGATCATTGATGTGGTAGATATGTTCCAATCGCTGACCAAATTCACAAAACAGATTATCAGTGGAAACAATATTCCATCCCTCGTCAGAGAGTCTTTCAGGTTAGCAATAGAGGAAAGACCGGGAGCTGTACATCTGGAACTCCCGGAGGATATTGCTGCTGAAGATACCGATGCTCATCTTTTTGATGTAGACACTCACTGGCGTTCTGTTCCAGATCAAAGATCCATTGAAAAAGCGGTGAACATGCTCTCCGAAGCAAAAATGCCACTGATTCTCGTTGGCGCAGGTGCCAATAGAAACAGGACAAGTGAAGCACTTAGAAAATTCATTGATGAAACGAAAATTCCATTTTTCAATACGCAAATGGGAAAAGGAGTGGTAGATGATGCTCATGAGCTATGTCTTGGTACCGCAGCACTTTCCAGTGACGATTACATTCATTACGCCATAGATAAAGCGGATTTGATCATTAATGTAGGACATGATGTCATTGAAAAGCCTCCATTTTTCATGGAGCATGGAGGAAAGAAAGTCATTCATGTCAATTTCTTCTCAGCAGAAATTGACGAGGTATATTTTCCTGACCTCAACGTAGTAGGGGATATTGCTTCCTCCATCTTGGCAATCAATGAAAGCATATCGCCTCAATCTCATTGGGATTTTAGTTTCTACCATCGAGTGAAAGAAGAAGTAGAGACACACATTACGAAGTATTTTGATGATACGAGGTTTCCTCTTTTACCTCAGAGATTGGTAAATGAAGTAAGAAAAGCTATGCCTTCTGATGGTATCGTGGCTTTGGACAATGGAATCTATAAGATATGGTTCGCTCGGAATTATAAAGCACACCAGATAAATACCTTGCTTTTGGATAATGCACTAGCCACCATGGGTGCTGGACTTCCATCTGGTATGGCAGCCAAGCTAATTAATCCTGATAAAAAAGTAGTGGTCGTTTGCGGAGATGGAGGATTTATGATGAATTCCCAAGAACTGGAAACTGCTGTGAGAATGAATCTGAATATGGTGGTTATCATCCTCAATGACAATGCGTACGGCATGATCAAATGGAAACAAGAAGGAATGGGCTTTGATAATTTTGGGTTGGATTATAACAATCCTGATTTCATAAAATATGCGGAAAGCTACGGTGCAAATGGCTATCGAATCGATAGCTGCCAAGACTTTACAGAGACATTGGAAAAGTGCCTGGCCTCTACTAAAGGGGTACATCTGATCGATTGTCCGGTAGATTATTCACTCAATCACGAAATACTTAATGTAAGAATTAAAGAAAAAGCCAAAGAATTGATGCCTTAAAGCCACGGATAGTTAACAGCACTTTAGTTGGTAAACACTCTTTCATCAAAACAAAACCATTTGTAAATTTCAACCAAATAAAATGAGCACTCTTAAAGTATACGCGCCCTACGATCAATCGCTGATCAAAGAATTGCCACTTCAATCTTCTGAAGAGATGCATGCATTATTGAAAAAAGCATACAATCTATTTCTCGATCGGTCCAAATGGCTCGAAAAGCATGAACGCATTACGATTTTAGAAAAGATTGCAAGATTGATGGAAGAGCGATCAGAGGAAATTATCAGGACCTCAGCACAAGAAGGTGGTAAACCCTGGAACGATACCAAAGCAGAAATGGACAGAGCGATCAATGGAGTGAAATTAGCCATTGAGAACATAGGTCATCATAAGGGGGAAGAAGTACCCATGGGACAAACGGCGGCTTCTGTTGGTAGAATGGGATTTACTTTCCGTGAGCCTATTGGTGTAGTAGCTTCTATCAGCGCTTTTAATCATCCCATCAATCTGATTATTCACCAAACCATTCCAGCGATTGCTGTGGGCAGTCCGGTGATCATTAAGCCAGCACCTACTACGCCTCTTACGTGTCTTTTACTCACAGATATTTTCAAAGAAGCAGGGTTGCCAGAGGGCTGGTGTGAGGCATTAATCTGTGACAATGAAGTTGCACAAGAACTGGTAACAGATCCAAAAGTCAACTTTTTCTCTTTTATAGGTTCTTCAAAGGTGGGTTGGTATTTGAGGTCGAAACTTGCGCCCGGCACCCGGTGTGCATTGGAGCATGGCGGTGCTGCTCCAGTAATCGTAGAGCCCGATGCAGATTTTGAAAGTATGATGCCTGCCTTAGTAAAAGGAGGGTATTATCATGCAGGTCAGGTTTGTGTTTCCGTTCAGCGTGTATTTGTACATGAATCTATCTTGGATCAATTCACCGAAGAAATGACAAAGCAGGTCAAAGAAGTGAAGACAGGCGATCCATTGAATGAAGATACAGAAGCAGGCCCATTGATCTTACCTAAAGAAGTAGATCGGGTAGAGGAGTGGGTAAATGAGGCAGTTAAAAAAGGCGCTAAGCTGCTATGTGGAGGCAAGCGAATCTCTGATACGTGTTATGAGCCAACGTTGATTTTAAATCCACCAACAGATACCAAAGTTTCACAACAAGAAATTTTTGGTCCGGTAGTTTGTATATATAGCTATTCAGACATGCAAGAGGCCATTAAGCGAGCCAATGATATACCCTATCATTTTCAAGCTTCTGTCTTTACCAAGAACATTGATCAGGCACTAGATGCCGTGCATCGATTGAATGCTGCAGCTGTGATGGTCAACGACCACACCGCATTTAGGGTAGATTGGATGCCTTTTGCGGGAAGAGACGAGAGCGGATTGGGAATTGGGAGTATTCCGGATACCATGCACGATGTTTCCAGACAAAAGCTAATGGTGATTAAGAGTGCAGCTCTTTAAGTTTAAAGGAAATGAGTATTTATTGATACATATCTAATGGAAAATAGCAAAAAATCAAATCAGGAAAGTAATCTTTTTATTTATGTATTTATGGCCCTTCTCCTGGGAGTAATGATCGCTTGTTATTTGTTTCTTTAGAAAGAGGCTGAACTTTTAATGCGGCTAGCCTGTAATCTTTTAACATCTTTATGAATAATGTGATATTAATTCAATTTGCATTCTTGTGAATGACTCATTACTCGTAAATGCATTTTAAACCTCTTTTTGTTAACGAAATGATTGAATGAGTATTAAAAGATTTAGACATAAGTATCACTGAGGAGACCCTTAAGAAGATGACTGATATCGTCAACCACCAATCACCGTTTGAAATTCTTTTATAAAGGTGAGTCGACTCACCTTATGAAATCGTATTTACTGATAAGGCAGGTTTATATGCTTCACCTTTGCTAAATGCATCTAGAAACACATGCAGATCTGCATATGGGCCTAGATTCATTTTCTTTTTTATACGCCTTTTGGTTTGTTGGATGGAAGATTTTGCGACATCCATGATTTGAGCCATTTCTGCATTATGCATTTTCATTCTTAAAAACGCACAAATCTTTAGATCCTTCATAGTCAGGTCGGGAAATTCATTTTCCAGCTTTTCAAAAAAATCAGGATGTACACTCTCAAAATGTACTTTGAAGGATTGCCAATGACTTTCAAAGCCTTTAACCTTATCAACATGTCTAAGAAGACTCTTCTTCTTTTTTTGATCTATTTCCGCAAGCTCGTCTTTTAAGTCACGTTTTAAGTTATCAAGGTTTTCGGTCATATTAATCCACTGGACCGAAGAAGTGGTAAGCAACCGAGCTTTTTCATTTAGTTCTTTTTCAAGAATTTCTTTCTTGTCCTCTACCAGCCTGAGCTTTTCCTTTTGGAATTTCAAACGTTTTTTGTAGTAATACACCGCTCCAATGGATAGGAGAATGACTAAAAATGCTAAAATGATTTGGTAGTTTTTTCGTGTGATCGCTAAGGCCTGGATCTCTGCAGCTTGCTGTAAGTTTAAAATTTCCTGTTCTTTCTTTTCTGTTTTGTATTTGGTTTCCAACTCAGAAATCATTCGCCTGTTCTGCTTACTAAACAAGCTATCTTGCAATTCAAGCTTTTTTTTGTAGTAGAAAACAGCCTTTTCATACAGCCCCATCTCTTCAAATACCTCATAGCTTATGGTTATAAGGTTGTTAGATTCAATCGAAGTGAGGGTAGCGTTAAAGATATCATAGCTATCTGCAACCTTTACCTGGTCTGCTGCTGTAGCTGGTTTATTTGTTTTATGGTAACACAGAGCCAGTAGTAAGTGTAAATACCTACCTAGATAGATTTTTCTCGCTTCGTTAAATGAAATTTGGTCAAAAGATTGAAGATTTTCTTCAAGTAGTAAAATCGCTTTATCTAGGTAACCATAAGCAACATAAGCTAATGCCAGGCTTTGTCTTGCTTGAAAATTTTGCTCAATACTGCCGATCTTTGTACTATAAGAGAAACTTAGCTCTGAAGATTCAATAACTTTTTTCGTATCACCAAAAATCTGGTAGATCCTTGCTAAACGTTTGTAGTTTTTGGCTAGCATTCTCCATGATTCAGTTTGTTTTTGTAGTTCAATTGCTTTGATCAACTCTTTTTCTGCTTCTTCTGGTTGTCCTACGTCAAGTAAGACACTTGCAATATTTGTAATGAGTATGGAACGAGTTTCAATATCTTCTTTATGATATTTCAGTGCTAGTCTATAATATTCCAGTGCTTTTGGATAATCACCGAAGTAGTCGCAATACAGTGTGCCCAGGTTGTTATAGATCCCATCCAAAAGGGAAGAATCATTTTTACCGAGATACAGTAATTCTGCTTTTTGGTAATAGTGTAGTGCGGAATCTTTGTTTCTTGCATAATGTAAAAACATATTACCCATAGATGAATAGGTATTTGCAAGACTGATATCATTATTCGTTATTAAACCATAATCGATGGACTTCCTAAAATGATAGTTAGCTGAGTCAAATTCCTTAAGTCTGGCATACAAGGAGCCATATAGTTTGTGCATCGTAGCACGATATTCATCATTGCTCGTTTTCTCAATATGTCTTTTTAGTTCCGATAGATACATTGCAGTTGTATCATCGACATTTTTACCATTAAAATTCTGGATTAGGTTGACTAGCGCATGATACCTGACAGAGTCGTTTGAAGATAACAACTGTGTCTTATATTCATCAATCTTGTTCTTTTCTTGAGAATATAGATTCCCAAAAGAAAAGATTAAGCTCAATAACAATAGATTAATAGATGGGTTTTTCATGGTGTCTTCTCATTTCAAGCTTAAGAATCGTATTATTTCAATTGACGGTTGTTTTTAGAGTAGAGATAATGTGATTATTCCCCTCTCCACAATACAAAACATTTACATGCTTAAGTCAGGTCTATTCCACGCTTTTTTATTAAGCAGTGTTCTTTTTGTAGGGCATATGTATATAGCCATGTAGGGCATATGTAGGTAGCCACCCTGTCATTTTACAGTCCATAAATATACTTATTTGCAGAATAAATTAAACTAATCCGTGATTGTGCGGATGATGTTATCTCAAAATCCTTTGTAAAAAGATTTAAGTCAACGATGAGTCAATTCAACCTTAGCACTGTGAAAAAATTTTACTTTACCATATCTTTCATGGTTATGCTAGCCTTTCAGGGCATGGCGCAAAGCCCGTTCATCACTTCCTGGTCGGTGACTGACGGTGATGAAATTACCATACCAGTAAATAACAGTCTCACTTACGACTTTAGCTATGTCTGGAAAGACGATACCGGGGCGGAGATCGCTTCCGCTATAGAAGTGACCGGAGATATAGTACAGCCATTTAGTCTAACAGGTACAGTTACGCTGGAAATCACAGGTGCCTTCCCACATTTTCAAGGCTACCCAAAAGATCAACTGCTAGATGTGCGGCAATGGGGAGACATCGTCTGGGGAAGTATGAGTGCAAGTTTTCAAGACTGGACAGGTACAGGCTTTAGTGCGACAGATGTACCTGATTTGAGTCAAGTTAAAAATATGTCTGTAATGTTTCGTGATGCCGATAATTTCAATCAGGACCTGAATTCCTGGGATGTGAGCAATATCACCAATATGCAGGCCCTTTTCAGACAAGCGGATTTATTTAACGGTGATGTTAGTAACTGGAATGTGGAAAATGTCACCAACATGGAGCGTGTATTTGAAAGTACATTGGCCTTTAATCAAGATATAAGTGGTTGGGATGTTAGGCAGGCAACAAGTATGCGTAACATGCTTAACGCTTCGAATCTGTCTACGGCTAACTATGACAAGATATTAATCAGTTGGTCTGCGTTGGAAGGCTTGCAAGAAAACGTAAGCTTTGGAGCAAGTGACATCACTTTTTGCATAGCAACTGAAGCAAAAAATATATTGGAAGGCTTAGGCTGGACGATCACAGATGCAGGTCAATCCTGTGAAGAATTCACCAGAATTTTATCCTTTAGTCTCGAAGAGCAAGTAGGCGAAACTACCATCGATTCGGACGATTTTACTGTGGCTGCCACGGTGCTTCTTGGTACGGATCTTACAGCACTTTCTCCGGCTATTGAGCTAGCTGCTGGGGCTATTAGTTCACCAGCAGATGGTGAAGAAGTAGACTTTTCTTCAGGTGCTGTTACTTATACGGTCACTTACCAAGTAGACGGTGCAGAAACTACGGTCGTTCAAGACTGGGAAGTGACGGTATCCGCTCAAGCACAAGCCAATGATGAAACAGATATTTTATCCTTTGCCTTAGAAGAGCAGATAAGTACCCCAGAGATTGATAAAGAAAACCATACGATACGTGCGGAAGTAGCTTTTGATGCACCCATTGAATCATTGGTGCCGATGATCACTGTGTCGGAATTGGCAACTATTTCGCCTGTCAGTGGTGATGCTGTTGACTTTAGCGAGTCGGAAACCAGTCCGGTTGTTTATACAGTAACAGCCCAAGACGGGATTACCGTGCAAGACTGGGAAGTGACGGTAGTTGTAGAGCCCGTCGAAACAGATATTTTAAGTTTTAGTGTACCAGGGCAAGTGGGAGTTTCAACCATAGATACAGACAATCATACGGTAGACTTGCTTGTAACTGAAAATACAGATGTGACATCCCTTGTGCCAACGCTGACCGTGTCGGAAGGGGCCACGATCAGTCCAGAAAGTGGCGTGGAGCAAGACTTTACCAATGAGGTAATCTACACAGTAGTAGCTGAGAATGGAATTACCGAACAAGACTGGACCATCAATGTAAATCTATCCGATCAACGTCCTTTCATCACCTCCTGGTCCACGACCATAGATGAGGAGACCATTTCCATTGCATTGAATGGAGGTTTTACGTACGATTTCAATTACGTATGGAAAGACGAATTAGCGAATGAAGTGACATCGGGTACTCATACGACAAGCGATGGCTCGTTCGATACGGAATTGCCAACAACAGGTAATTATACACTGGAAATCACAGGTACCTACCCGCATTTCAGAAACTACCCGAAAGATCAACTGCTAGATGTACAGCAGTGGGGAGATATAGTCTGGGGAAGCTTTGGAGAAAGTTTTCGGGACTGGCCGGGTGAAAGTTTTAGCGCACCCGATTCACCTAACCTCACAGACGTCACGTCTATGCAAAATATGTTTCGGGGTGCAAGCAATTTTGATGCTGATCTGAGTTCCTGGAACGTGAGTAATGTCACGTCTATGCGAAGTATGTTTCAGAGTGCAAGTAATTTTGATGCTGATTTAGGCTCTTGGGACGTTGGTAATGTAACGGATATGATTGAAATGTTTCGGAGTGCAAGCAGTTTTAATGCCGATCTGAGCCGGTGGAATACGAGTAATGCACAACTTATGGGATTTATGTTTTCTGGGGCTGTAAGCTTTACCTCTGATATTAGCTCTTGGGATGTGAGTAGTGTAACCACTATGACTAGCATGTTCAATGGCGCTAGTAGTTTCAATAGTGGTCTAAGTTCCTGGAATGTGAGTAATGTCACGTTAATGCGAGATATGTTTCGAGGTGCGACCAATTTTAATGATGATTTAAGCACTTGGGATGTGAGTAAAGTAACTAGGATGGACAACATGTTTAATGGAACTTCACTTACCTCACAGAATTACGATAAGATATTAATCGGCTGGGCAGCTTTACCCAGCCTGCAAGAGGGTGTCAGTTTAGGAGCAGGAGGCATTACGTTTTGCAAGGCTGCCGCTGCAAGGTCAGTGCTTTCTAATGATTTTGGGTGGAGCATCACTGACGCAGATGAATCTTGCTCTGATGAGACGGACATCCTCTCATTTGTTTTGACGAATCAAACAGGAGATGCGGTGATCAATACGGATGATCATACCATATCCATCGAAGTACTTTTTACGAATGTACTGGATACCCTTACCTCGATCATTACCTTATCGCCAGGAGCTACAATTGATCCAGCTAGCGGTGAGGAAGTGGATTTTACCAGTCCGGTAACTTACATCGTTACCGCAGAAGATGGTACTACCACACAAGATTGGATCATTTCTGTTAGCGTGGCTCCACCTAGTGAGGAAACAGATATATTATCTTTTGAATTCGCAGAACAGACAGGTGCTGCGGTGATCAACACAGTCGATAACACCATCGCTATCGAAGTAGGATTCGGAACAAATGTCTCAGCGCTCGTACCGACATTTATTTTATCGCTGGGTGCTACCAGTAATCCAGTAAGTGGTGAAGAAGCAGACTTTAGCGATGCTGTAGTCTACACCATTACAGCACAAGATGGTATTGCCACACAAGAATGGACGGTTGAAGTAGCAGTAGCTCCAAATATGGAGACAAATATTTTAACGTTTGAACTATCCGAACAAACAGGCGCTACTTTAATTAATGTAGTAGATCACACGATAGCAATCGAAGTAGAATTTGGTACAGATGTAACCGCATTGGCACCGACGATCACTTTATCGGAAGGCGCAACAAGCAACCCGGCAAGTGGTGTAGCACAAGACTTTACCAGTCCGGTGACCTATGTTGTTACAGCAGAAGATGGAGTTACTACACAAGATTGGGCAGTTATGGTAACCATAGATAGTGAGGAACCAGATACCGATACCGATATCCTGACATTTACACTCGCAGAACAAACAGATGCTGCGATGATCAACATAATCGATCACGAAGTGACTATCGAAGTAGCTTTCGGTACGGATGTAAGTGCCCTTACTCCTACGTTCACCTTATCAGAAGGTGCGACGAGCAATCCAGCAAGCGGTGTAGCACAAGACTTTACCAGTCCAGTGACCTATGTCGTTACGGCAGAGGATGACGTTACCACACAAGATTGGACAGTTATGGTAACCGTTGATAGTGAGGAGCTAGATACCGATACGGATATCTTGACATTCATACTTGCAGAGAGAACCGAAGATGCAGTGATCAACACCACAGACCATACGGTGGCTATCGAAGTGGAGTTTGGCACAGATGTAAGTTCGCTTGTTCCGACGATTACTTTATCGGAAGGGGCAACCAGCGACCCAGCAAGCGGTGTAGCACAAGACTTTACCAATCCGGTGACCTATGTCGTTATGGCAGAGGATGGAGTGACCACCCAAGACTGGACAGTTACAGTAACCATAGATAGCGAGGAACCAGATACCGATACGGATATCCTGACATTCATACTTGCAGAGAGAACCGAAGATGCAGCGATCAATACCACAGACCATACGGTGGCTATCGAAGTGGAGTTTGGCACAGAGGTAAGTTCGCTTGTTCCGACGATCACCTTATCGGAAGGCGCTACCAGCAACCCGGCAAGCCGTGTAGCACAAGACTTTACCAGCCCAGTGACCTATGTCGTTACAGCAGAAGACGGCACTACCTCACAAGAATGGACAGTTACGGTAACCATCGGTAGTGAGGATCTAGATACCGATACAGATATCCTGACATTCATACTCGCAGAACGAACTGGTGATGCAGTGATCAACACCACAGACCATACGGTGGCTATCGAAGTGGAGTTTGGCACAGAGGTAAGTTCGCTTGTTCCGACGATTACTTTATCGGAAGGCGCGACGAGCAATCCAGCAAGCGGTGTAGCACAAGACTTTACTAATCCGGTGACCTATGTCGTTATGGCAGAGGATGGAGTGACCACCCAAGACTGGACAGTTACAGTAACCATAGATAGCGAGGAACCAGATACCGATACGGATATCCTGACATTCATACTTGCAGAGAGAGCCGAAGATGCAGCGATCAATACCATAGACCACACGGTGGCTATCGAAGTGGAGTTTGGCACAGAAGTAAGTTCGCTTATTCCGACGATCACTTTGTCGGAAGGCGCGACGAGCAATCCAGTAAGCGGTGTAGCACAAGATTTTACCGATCCAGTGACCTACGTCGTTACAGCAGAAGATGGAGTTACCACACAAGATTGGACAGTGACAGTCACGGTGGTTGACAGTCCTTTAGGGCTGGATAATGAGATAGATCTCAGAATATATCCCAATCCAGTGAGCGATGTACTTCAAGTGAAAACGAAGGAAGAAGTATCCATCAGTCTGACAGATTTGAATGGGCGAGTGATCATTGGGGAGAAACAAGGAAGCCTGTTCCAGATGGACTTGAGCCAACTGCGAAACGGAACGTATCTCCTCATGATAAAATCTGATGGTCAAGTTAGCTCACACAGAATAATCAAAACCAACTAAAAAGCAAAATAGCCAAAGGCCAATTGCCAACAGCTAAAAAGCAACTAAGGAAGCATTTCACTAAGGCGGAATGCAGCTAGGGGGCTGTTATCAGTCCCCTTTCATTGTCCCTTATTGTCAAAAGTGATAACAAAGGACGACAGACACACTTTTTGATCTTGGCAATTACCTATATGAAAATGATTAAAATCCAACTAAATATCTCCGACCTTATTGCATGTAGGAGGGCGGGAATGAAAGTTTGGCGGGCGCGGGAAGGCTACTGTGGAGGCAGCTTTCAAATTTCCGGGCAGGCGTTCCTGTTGAGTTTTTTGACGGTTCGCCGTTGCGATTCCTTTTTTTGTCAAGAAAAAAAGGAAGGCTGAAATGGCAATGAAATGCAGTCTACTTGGGGAGAAGACACTTTTTGATTTGCTACAAAAAAGTCTTCAGAGAGTCAAAACCGAACATAATTACTGTGTTAAAATTTTACTTGGATGCCAATAATTTGGAACTCAAATAAGGTCATTCCTTGATCATAAAACAACCCCTTTTAGGGACTTAAATCGGAAACGATGACGACTTAAGAATTTACAACTATGGACAAATTATAATTATGAAAAATTACCTAACGATTATTTTGTATTCCCTCATACTTTTGGGTAGTACACTGATTTATGCACAAGAATCAAACCCTTTTATTACCGAATGGAGAATAATAAGCAGCTTGACGATTGAACTAAACCCAAACCTCAATTACAACTTTAGTTATGTGTGGAAAAATGAGAATGGTGATGTGGTTGAATCGGGTAGGCACACCTCATCAGATGGGGATTTTATCACAAGAGTATCAAGAGGAGGCTCTCACACCTTATTGATCAGTGGGGCTTTCCCTCACTTGTTTGACTACCGAGAAATTGCATTATTGGATGTGATAAACTGGGGAGATATCGCTTGGGAGAGTTTCGCTGGTAGTTTCAGAGGGTGGAATGGAGCAACCTTTAGCGCTCAAGATGCTCCCAATCTCTCACAAGCTACAGATATGAGTAGCATGTTTGAGTCTGCAAGGAATTTTAATGGTGATTTAAGCCACTGGGACTTTAGTAATGTTAGAAATATGAACAGTATGTTCAAGGAAGCGGCCAAATTCAACCAAAACATGGTCGTTTGGGATGTAGGTAGGGTGACGAATATGAGTCACATGTTTGAAGATGCCACCTCTTTTGCAAAACGCTTGTCTGGTTGGGATGTGCGAAGGGTCACCGATATGAGTAGCATGTTCAAAGGCGCTACAGCTTTTGATGGAAATCTAACCGACTGGGATGTCAGCAGGGTTACAGATATGAGTAGCATGTTTGAAGGTGCTTCTAATTTCGATGGATACGGTAACGACCTCAATGACTGGAATGTAAGTAGGGTCAGGAATATGAGTAGCATGTTTGAAGGAGCCACTTCATTTGACCAAAAAGTAAAGGGCTGGGATGTAGATAGAGTCACAGATATGAGTCGCATGTTTAGAAACGCTCAAAAATTCGATCAAGACATCAGTAACTGGGATGTTGGCAAGGTCACAAATATGAATAACATGTTTTATAACGCCTATGATTTCAATGGGGGCGGTGACAATCTGAACAATTGGGATGTGAGCAAAGTCACAGATATGAGTCATATGTTCGAACATGCAACGAGTTTCAATAGAAGAATAAAAGGTTGGGATGTGGGAAATGTGATAGATATGAACCACATGTTCTTCGGTGCATCCAAATTCAACGCCGGTGGCACAGGAGAGTTCAGAGGTACTGGCAAAAAGCTCAATAGGTGGGACGTAAGTAAAGTAACTAATATGAGTAATATGTTTGCTCTTGCCTCCAAATTCAATCAAAAATTAAATGATTGGGATGTTGGCCGTGTGACCAATATGAGCGGTATGTTCTATTTGGCAAGAAACTTCAATCGTAATTTAGCACGTTGGGATGTAAGTAATGTTACCAATATGTCCAGTATGTTCAGAGAGGCCTTCTTTTTCAATACAGGGGATACTGGACTTGGGATCATAGATATTAACCCCAATAGCCTGAATGAATGGGATGTCAGTAATGTAACCGATATGTCTAATATGTTCAGATCCACTGATTTTAATGCCAAAATAGAAGACTGGGATGTAAGTAATGTAACAGACATGGGAGGCATGTTTGAGTTAGCGACTGATTTTAATAAGAATCTAAGCGAATGGGAAGTAAGAAGTGTTATAAATATGCGAAGCATGTTTGCTCAGGCAGTTGACTTTAAAGGAAAAGATGAAAGTCTGAAAAACTGGGATGTCAGTAAAGTAAGTGACATGAGCAGTATGTTTTTTGGCGCCAGAAAATTTAACAATAACATAAGTAAATGGGACGTGAGTAGTGTTACAAATATGTCCCAGATGCTTGAACAAACTGAAGATTTCCAGTTTTATAATCAGTTACTCATTGGCTGGGCAGAATTAGATGTCTTACAAAATGGTGTGAGCTTTGGCCCTACAGAGCATAAGTTTTGTGCAGGAGCTGAAGCCCGTAGCAAGCTCATCAATGAGTTTGGTTGGAGGATTGACGATGGAGGAATCAGCGGGTCATGCAATTCCAGCACTAACGCAAGAATAGCAGAAGAGACAGATACGGTAGAGACCCTCGAGGTAGAAGGTGAAGTTGCTGATGCAGCATACTTATTGGTGTATCCAAACCCTACCTCAGATGTTTTGTCAGTCCAATCTGCCGAAGCGGTGAGTATTTATCTCACAGATCTTGCGGGTAAGACCATTATTTCAGAAGTAAAAGGCAAGAACCTAACCCTAGACATGAGCACTGTCAAATCAGGAACGTATCTGCTCTACATTCAAGACGATGCAGAGGTAGAGGTGAGAAGAATCATTAAACCAGAATAGGCAAGTAGCCTACAAACCTGAAACTCGATTTATTTTTTTGAAAACAGACCTCCAAATTTTTGTCAACGTGACCCGGTCAAATCGAAGAATTGAGATTTCTTTTTTCATGTAAGAACCGATTTAAACATTTAAGTATCAGCTAAAACAATATAAATATTTCTCCTAACGTCGAAAAGACAAGAATTTGGAGGGTTTTAATAAGTTTTAAAATCGAGTTTCAGGTTACCAGATTTTTTTAATAAACCCACATTATCCGGGTTAAAATCCATCTGCCCCATGGTGCATGTCACCCTCCAGAGCAGGTGGATTTATTCACCTTATATCTCAACTTTTTTTAAACTAAATATTATCAGCTATGGATAAGAAATATCTATTCACTTTTTTCTTGGGTTGCATTTCGTTGCTGCCCCTGCGTGCACAAGAATCAAACCCTTTTATCACCGAGTGGATCACTTTATCTGATGGAGAAGAGGTCACCATCCAACTGTTTACAGATTATGACTATGACTTCAGTTATGAATGGAAAGGTGCCAATGATTCCATCTTAACATCTGGTGTACACACCTCGGCAGGAGGAGATTTTACCACGACACTTCCAACAGCTGACACGTACACGTTAGCTATCAGTGGAATTTTCCCATACTTTAGATGCGATCACAATAAAAAACAATTAGTAGATGTACTCAATTGGGGAGATATTGAATGGAAGAATTTTGCACTAAGCTTCTTTTTATGGAAAGGAGAATCATTTAGTGCCACGGATGCACCTGACCTAAGTATGACGACAGATATGTTTTTGACATTTGCTGACGCTACCAACTTTAATGGCGACTTAAGTCATTGGGACGTTAGTAACATCACCAACATGTATGGCACATTTATAGGTGCCGAGTCATACGATAATAACGGGGCTGACCTATTCACATGGGACGTAAGCAACGTAACAAACATGAGCTACCTATTTGCTGGAGCGTTCTCGTTCAATAGAAGGATAGACACCTGGGACGTGAGCAATGTCAAGGATATGAGTAGCATGTTTGAAGAAGCAACTTCTTTCAATCGTCTGCTAGGTGACTGGGATGTAAGTCAAGTCACCAGCATGAATAAGATGTTCAAAGGAGCCACTGCATTTAATAATAACGACTACAACCTAAATAAATGGAATGTCCATAACGTCACTGATATGAGTAGCATGTTTGAGGGAGCCACTTCTTTCAATCAAGATATAAGTGAATGGAAAGTCAGTAATGTCGTCAACATGAGTAGCATGTTTGAAGAGGCTACTGCATATAATAATGATGGTCATGACCTGAAATCATGGAATGTAAGCAGTGTAACGGACATGAGTCATATGTTTGCAGGGGCGTCCTCGTTCAACAGAAAGATAAACACGTGGAATGTGAGCAATGTCAAAGATATGAGTAGCATGTTTGCTGGGGCATCCAAATTCAACAGAAATATTGGCTCCTGGAATGCGGCAAAAGTCACCGATATGAGCAGTATGTTTGAAGGAGCTACTTCGTTCAATAATGAGGATAACCCGTATAGTAATAATGATAACGGCAACTTAAAGGACTGGAATGTAAGTAAGGTTACCAATATGAGTCGCATGTTTGCTGGAGCCTCCTCATTCAATCAGAAAGTGAAGAATTGGAATGTCGGTAAGGTTACCGATATGAGTAACATGTTTGCTGGAGCCTTCTCTTTCGATCGCAATCTCAAAAACTGGAATGTAAGCAAAGTCACCAATATGAGTGCCATGTTTAAGGGCGCATCCGAATTCAACGGTGGCGGTTCTAACCTAAACACATGGAACGTAAGCAAAGTGACCAACATGAGTAGCATGTTCGAATCAGCTAGCCTTTTCAATAAAAAGATAAAAGATTGGAACGTGCGTAATGTTACGGACATGAGTAACATGTTTGCTTTGACTGAGAGATTCAATAAAGACCTAAGTGCCTGGAATGTAAGTCAAGTAAGAGACATGAGCGGGATGTTTTTATTTGCCCAAAAGTTCCTTAATGGCGGGACCATAGTACAGGGAATTCATATAGGCAATAATTTGAATGACTGGAATGTAAGTAAGGTCACCAATATGAGTTTTATGTTTTCCATTACCCAGTTTAATGTTAAAGTAAACGATTGGGATGTTAGTAATGTAACAGATATGAGCAACACGTTTAACGGTGCTGTACGATTCAGCAGAGACTTGACTAAATGGGACGTGCGTAACGTGGCAGACATGAGTAATATGTTTGATGATTCTGACCTGGACGATATCAAATACAACAACCTGCTAATTGCCTGGGCATCCCTCAAAAACCTAAACGAAGGTGTACCTCTAGGAGCTAAAGATCTAACCTACTGCTCTGGAGCTGATGCGCGAGAGAAATTGGTCAATGAATATGGTTGGATCATTACGGATGGGGGGATCAAGGGGTCATGCAATTCCAGCAGATCTTCTGAAACCCAAAATGCTAGCGCAAGAATAACAGAAGAGACAGATAAGGTGGAGAAGACCCTTGAGGTAGAAGATGAAGTAGCCGATGCAGCATACTTATTGGTGTATCCAAACCCTACCACAGATGTCTTGTCCGTTCGATCATCCGAAAAAGTCAGTATTTACCTCACAGACCTTGCGGGTAAGACCATCATTTCAGAAGTAAAAGGCAAGAACCTGAAGCTAGACATGAGCACTACCAAATCAGGAACGTACCTGCTCTACATTCAAGACGGAGCAGAGCTACGAGTTAAGAGAATCATTAAACCTGAATAGGCGAATCATCTATCAAACTATTTATCTACCCCTGAAAGGTGCATGTCACCCTTCAGGGCAGGTGGATTTATTCACCTTATATCTCAATTATTTTTTAAACTAAATATTATCAGCGATGAATAAGAAATATCTATTCATTTTTTTCTTGGGTTGCATTTCGTTGTTGCCACTGCGTGCACAAGAATCAAACCCTTTTATCACCGAGTGGTCCACCTCATCTGATGGACAGGATATAACCATCCAACTCAATAGGACTCGCAGATATGACTTTACCTTCGAATGGAAAGATGCCAATGATTCCACCGTTGCATCTGGGGTGCACACCAAATTAGACGGGGATTTCACCACAACACTGTCAACGGCTGGTACTTACACCCTTTCGATCAGTGGTATTTTTTCACATCTGTTCAACTATCCCAAAAATCAATTACTAGATGTACTCAATTGGGGAGACATCCAATGGGAAAGCTTTGAGGGAAGTTTTAGTGAATGGCCTGGAGAAATGTTTAGTGCAACAGATGCTCCGGACCTAACGCAAGTAACGGATATGAGCAGCATGTTTGCAAACGCCACTTCATTCAATAGTGACCTAAGTGATTGGGATGTAAAGAATGTCGCCGACATGAACAGTATGTTCAGAAAAGCGTCCAAATTCAATCAAAACATAAGCTCCTGGGATGTAAGCAGAGTGACGGACATGTCACAGATGTTCGAAAATACCAGCTCCTTTAATACCCCTATCAATGACTGGAATGTCAAAAATGTGACCACCTTGCTTCGTATGTTTGAGGGAGCAGGTACTTTCAATCAAGATCTTAGCAACTGGGATGTCAGTAGCGTCACCGACATGAGACGAGTTTTTAGAAATACAGGCAATTTCAATGGAGCCATCAGCAACTGGAATGTTGAAAATGTTACTAGCATGGGTGGTTTGTTTTCCGGAGCGAGTAGCTTTAATCAGAACCTTAGCAACTGGAAAGTCAGCAATGTGGAATTGATGAAAGGACTTTTTAGTAATTCCGGACTTTCTTCCGCAAACTATGACCAGATACTAATCGGTTGGGCTGCATTAGAGATCCTTCAAGAAAATGTTCTTTTAGAGGCTCCAGATATTAAGTTTTGCTCAGGGGCAGAAGCAAGAGAGCGATTGATCAATGACCATGGCTGGATCATTAACGATGCAGGGAAGATCCCGTTCTGCGATGAGTTTGTCACGGAGTGGTCTCTTATAGCAGGACAAGCGCTCATTATCCCACTAAACCCTGACTTTGCGTACAACTTTAACTATGAATGGCGAGATGTCAATGGAAGAATTACAGCATCAGGTACACACACATCATTAGATGGTGATTTTACCACTGTTTTTTCAGCCGCAGGTACGTATACCTTATCGATCAGCGGAGCTTTTCCTCACTTCAGAGACTATCCAAAAGATCAATTACTGGACGTAGTACAGTGGGGGAATATTGTTTGGGGAAGCTTTGAAGAAAGTTTTGAAGGTTGGCCAGGTACAGGTTTCAGTGCTACGGATGTTCCTAACTTAACACAAGTCACCAATATGTTCGTTGCATTTAGAGATGCAGTCAATTTTAGTACAGACCTCAGTAGATGGGATGTGAGCAACGTTCAGAACATGTCTGGCATGTTTTCACGGGCACCACTATTCAACTCAGACTTGAGTGGCTGGAATGTCAGTAGTGCCACCAACATGGCGTTTATGTTCTTTCAATCTGTATCATTTAATTCCGACCTTAGTGCATGGGACGTCAGTAATGTCACAGACATGAATCAAATGTTTGTTGAGATCACTTATAGCCCAGATCTGAGTTTGTGGGACGTCAGTAATGTCACGAATATGGTTTCAATGTTTCAACGGGCATCACTATTCAATAGTGATATAAGTGGATGGAATGTAAGTAGTGTCACTAATATGAACCGAATGTTTACGGATGCGACCAATTTTAATGGAGATCTCAGCGGGTGGAATGTGAGCAATGTCACCAACATGTCAAGGATGCTGGAAAACTCAGGCTTATCTATAGAGAATTACGATGCTCTATTAATCGCATGGTCACAGCAAGATGTTCAGGAAGGTGTAAACCTGGGAGCAAGTAGCCTGTTTTTCTGTGAAGGAGAGGAAGCAAAAAATGTGTTAACCAATGATAAAAATTGGATCATTACCGGAGATGAAAGGTTTTGTACTATAGATATTCGGAACTTCACCATTGCTGGACAATTTGGATCAACGGTTATTAATGCCGCCAATTTTGAAATTGACGTATTACTACCTAAAGGAGCGGATCGTTCAGCACTTACTCCATTTTTCATACTATTTGACGGTTCCACCAGTGTCCCAGCGAGTGAAGAGTCACAGTCTTTCGTAAACCCGGTTACCTATACAGTGACAGCTGCAGATGGCGCTTCTCAAGCATGGACTGTACGTGTAGACAATTTCAAGTCTTTCATCACTTCATGGTCAGCAACTGCCGGAGAAAGTATTACTATTGGCCTCAATGGAAACCTTAGTTATGACTTCACCTATACGTGGAAAAATGTGGAAGGAGCGGAGTTAACCTCGGGCACGCATACTTCAGCAGATGGAGCTTTTGTTACGGATTTTATTGAAACAGGTGAGTTTACTTTAGAAGTCGAAGGCGCTTTCCCACACTTCCAAGACTACCCCAAAGATCAACTGCTAGATGTGAAGCAATGGGGAGATGTCGTATGGGAAAGTTTTAAAGAAAGTTTTCGATCATGGGGAGGTGAAAAATTTACTGCAAAAGATGTCCCTGATTTGAATCAAGTAACCGATTTCTTCGGGTTATTTCAGGGCGCGTCATCTTTCAATGGGGACCTTTCTGGCTGGGATGTAAGTAACGTAACTAATATGGAACGTACGTTCCGGTTTGCTTTAGCTTTCAATCAAGATATCAGTGGCTGGAACACCACTAATGTTACAACCATGAATCGGATGTTTGTAAATGCAAATGTTTTCAATCAAGATATTAGTGGATGGGATATCAGCAGTGTTGGCAACATGAGTAACATGTTGAATGGATCAGGAATTACAACGGATACCTATGATAAAATTCTAATTGGCTGGTCACAACAAGAAGTTCGTTCTGGAGTAATATTTGGTGCTTCCGGACGCTCATACTGTGAAGCTGGTGCTGCTAGAACAGTGCTTGACGATAATTTTGGATGGAGTATCACTGATGCAGGGAAGTTTCCGTTCTGCAATGAGTTCATTACCGAATGGTCTATATCGAGAGAGCAGGAAATCACCATTGAAATCAACTCAGCATTTGACTATGACTTTGAATATGAATGGAAAGATGCTAGCGGCATCACTACCGCATCGGGTGCGCATAAGTTATCAGACGGTGATTTTACCACTGCTTTTTCAGCTGCCGGTAGCTACACGTTAGCAATCAGAGGAGCTTTCCCTCACTTCAGGTATGATCACGCTAACAACCAGGATCTAGTAGATGTACTGAACTGGGGAGACATCCCATGGGAAAATTTTGCAGGTAGTTTCTATTTATGGTCAGGAGAATCATTTAGTGCTACAGATGTGCCTGACCTAAGTAGGACAACAAATTTGTTTTTGACATTTGCTGGCGCGACCAACTTTAATGGCGACTTGAGCAATTGGGATGTCAGTAATATCACCAACATGTCTGGCACATTTGGAGATGCCACATCGTATAATAATAATGGTAAGGACCTACACTCATGGGATGTGAGCAACGTAACAAACATGAGCTCCCTATTTGCAGGAGCATCCTCATTCAACAGAAGAATAGACGCGTGGGAGGTGAGCAATGTCACCAATATGAGTAGCATGTTTGAAGGTGCCACTGCATATAATAATGATGGTATTGATCTAAGACCATGGAATGTGAGCAACGTGACAGATATGGGCAGCATGTTTAAAGACGCGACCTCTTTCAACAGACGAGTGGATCAATGGAATGTAAGCAATGTCCAAGATATGAGTAGCATGTTTGCTGGTGCATCCAAATTCAACAGAAACGTTGACAGCTGGAATGCAGCAAAGGTTACTGACATGAGCAGTATGTTTGAAGGAGCCAGGTCCTTCAATAATAATAGTCTCGAATTAACGGACTGGAATGTAAGTAAGGTCACCAATATGAGTAGGATGTTCTTTGGTGCTACTTCCTTTAATGTCAAAGTTAAGAAATGGGATGTGAGCAAAGTCACAGATATGAGTCACATGTTTGCTGGAGCCACCACTTTCAATAGAAGTCTCAAAAAATGGAACGTAAGGAAAGTCACCAATATGAGTAGCATGTTTGAAGGTGCTTCTGATTTCAATGGCAACTTTGATAATCTAAATGACTGGGATGTGAGCAGCGTGACCAATATGAGCAGCATGTTTAAAAATGCAACTTCATTTGACCAAGAAATAAATGCGTGGGATGTAAGTAAGGTGACCAACATGAGTAGCATGTTTGAAAATGCAACTTCATTTAATGAAAAATTGAAAGCGTGGGATGTAAATAAGGTAACGGATATGAGTCACATGTTTCGAGGTATCATTAGTTTCAACAGGAATATAAAACTCTGGGACGTAAGTAATGTGACCAATATGAGTGGTATGTTCAGAAACGCTGATAATTTCTCTAGTGATCTAAACGATTGGGATGTGAGTAATGTGACGGACATGAGTGATATGTTTCGATCCATTGGAGTTATGTCAATGAGAATTGACGAATGGGACGTACGCAACGTGACCAATATGCGTAGCATGTTTGAAGGGGTTGAAATTCGTCATAAAACAGACGTAAGAAATTGGGAAGTAAGCAGTTTGAAAAATATGAGTCGAATATTTCATGGTACTACATTTGTTGCAAACATCTACGACTTGGATGTATTTGATCAAGACCTTAGCAACTGGGATGTAAGCGGTTTAGAAGCAGGAGCTGGCACAGGAGCCGACGAGGCATTTAATTTCTCTAATATCAGCAGAACCAATTATGATAAACTGCTGATCGGTTGGGCTGCACAAGAAAATCTGAATGCAGGGGTGCTTCTGGGAGCTAGAACAGTTGAGTTCTGCTCAGGAGCTGATGCACGTGAGCAATTGATCAGCGAATATGGGTGGATCATTGACGATGGAGGACGTAGGGGATCATGCAATTCCAGTAGATCTTCAGAAACCCAAAATGCTAGTGCAAGAACAGCAGAAGAGACAGCTACAGAAGAGACCCTCGAAGTGGAAGATGAATTAGCTGAGGCAAGCCTATTGATATATCCAAACCCAACATCAGATGTTTTGTCAATCCAATCCGCCGAAGCGGTGAGCATTTATCTCACAGACCTTGCGGGTAAGACCATTATTTCAGAAGTAACAGGTAAGAACCTAAAGCTAGACATGAGCACTGTCAAGTCAGGAACGTACCTGCTCTACATTCAAGATGGTGCAGAGCTACGAGTTAAGAGAATCATTAAACCTGAATAGGCTCGCAACACTAAGGACGCGAAACCTAAGGCTTTACATGGCGGCTCCAAAAGGGGCCGCCTTCATTTAATAGTTATCAACTATTTCAATCATGTTAAGAAAACTCTTGAAAAGATTAGACAAGGATAGCTTGCGGTTAAAAAAGACTGAATCCGACGAATGGATGGTTCATAAAGGCACATCTATTCTTTACATTGGCACAAAAGAAAAATGCGAGACGTTCAGGAATCACCAAGAAGGAATCTGATTTAGATCCTTCGTTCTCGCCATATTTTGCATGTTGGTTTCTGTAGATAGCGATGAGCTCTTACTCCTGCGTTTTTAAGTTAGACCCTTGAAATAAATGTTAGGATGACCATCAAGCAAAAGAACGACTAGATCAGTGGAGAACGCTATGCTGAACCTGCCTTGCCGCAGGCAGGCTCGTTCAAGCCTAGGTTTGTGTCTCCACAAACCTGATTAAAGAACAGCTGGAAGAGTGGAGGTAATCAGACACTTAGATCTAAGAGTTGAGGCCGGAGTTTTTCTGAGGGAGCTTCGCAAAACCGTAGGGAATGGCAGTGCAGGGAGCATGAGTGCCTAATAACCTGAATCCCTTTAAAATCTAAATATTTCTGCGTTTAGAAGATCTACAAGCAGCTTTGAGAGATTTACTGCGGTCGCCACGGATAAATCCCGTCCGGCTTAATTACAAAACTAGATAACGATGAGTTATGATAAATATTCAGAAGGCCTTTTGCCATAGCGTTTGATAAAAGCTTGCGTAAAATGAGCCGGGCTTTCAAAACCCACAGCGTTCGCGATCTCATGAACGGTGTTATACTTTTTGGTTTCAAGAAATTGTAAGGCGAGTTGTAATCGAATATCTCTGATAAACTTCCCTGGAGTGAGCCCTGTTGTTTTTTTCAGGTACCTCGATAATGTTCTTGAGTGCATGGAAGCAAAATCTGCGAGGTACTCCACCGACAATTGCGAATTAGACACCTGATCAATGACTTCATTTTCAAGTCGTAGCAATAGTTTTTCTGTATATGAACTTGAGATTTCATCTAGACCACTGTCAGCAGCAATTTCGATAGCGGCATTCTTGCGACTAATGGTATTAACTACAATGTTTTCAATCCGTGCAAGTAGCTCCTCTGCCTGAAAGGGTTTTACTACATAATCATCTACCCCAACTCGTAAACCCCTCAGCTTATCCTGCTCACCTGCGCGGGCAGTAATCAAGATGATAGGTAGTATTTTTTCTGGAAGCTCTGACTTTATTTTTTTAACTAATTCCAGGCCATTCATTCCAGGCATCATTATGTCAGACAATACTAGATCGACGCTCTTTGAAGATTTGTCAGTAAGATATTCAAAAGCCTCTATGCCATCTCTAGCTTCTATGACCTGATATCTGTCAGTTAGGAGGTCTTTGATGTATTTACGCATTTCCGTATGATCTTCAACCAAAAGTACAGTTGTTATTTCTGTCAAAGTCACTGTCTCTCGCTCCATAGATATGATATCGTCACTTGCTGAAGAAAGTGGGGATTCGCTACTCATTGTCTCAGCAACTGTATTCATAGGTAATGACACAGTAAATTCAGAGCCTTCTCCTAGTTTACTTTCTACTGAAATTTCTCCATCTAGTAGATTAACTATTTCATAAGACAGTGCCAGCCCCAGACCAGATCCTCCTTGACTCATGTTTGTTTTTTCTGAAATTGAGTTAACTGCTTGAAAATATCTATCAAACACCAACGGTTGATGTTCGGGAGCAATACCAACCCCAGTATCACCAACCGTTAGAACTACCTTTTCAATGGATTCGTTTTTGGTCAGATTTATGGTGATTTTACCACCCGGGTCTGTAAATTTCAAGGCATTGGAAATAAGGTTATTGATTACAGTCGTTATTTTTTCTCTATCAATACCCAGAAACAAAGACTCTGGAACATTCGTCTCAATGTTAATGTCTTTCTCCAGCGTTTGCAGTTGAAAAGTTGTGAGTATATTATGTACTAACAGACTCATGTCGGTTTCGCTAACAGTTATACTCGAAACACCTGCTTCCAGTTTTGAAATGTCCAGAATTTCGTTCACTAGTTTAGTGAGGTGATCACCATTTCTTTTGATGAGTTTGATTTCTTCTAGAGTCTTGGTGTTTAATTGGTGTCCTTCCCGGCTCAAAATATTGCTTAGTGGGCCTGTAACTAAGGTAAGGGGTGTACGAAACTCATGCGCAATATTCGTAAACCATCGAGATTGGCTTTGATTCAATTCTTTAATGGAATTGGACATCCGTTTTTTAGCTTGCCAGCTCCGATACATAAAAGCCGCAAACAGTACGAGTAAAATGAGAATAGAAAGCACAATCGCTATCCAAAGTTGTTGTTTGTTTATCAAAGCATCTCGTACTTTTATATTGGATTGGATGACTTCCCTTTCTTTTTGGAGAAGCGTGTTCTCTGCTTCCTTTTGTTTCAACTCATGCACAGCACTAAGCTTTGCTATTTCTTTAGTTTTTGAGATGCTGAATAATGAATCTTTGGCTGTCATATACTTCTCCAGGTATTTTAACGCTGCTTCATGATCTCTAATTGACTTACTTGACTTGTACATGATTTCAGAGGCGTCTTTAACATTTGATAAGTTGTTAGTCTCCTCGCTAATAGAAAGAGCCATTTTTGCATACTTTAATGCTAAATGTGGCCGTTCCATTTTGTGATAGATATAGGCTATCGTGTAATTAGAAGCAAGAACCATGGAGGTCTCCCCCAATTCTTTCCGTATTTTCAAGCCTTCTTTTGCATTTGCAAGTGCCAGCTGATACTGGTCCAATAGCAGGTAGGTCATGCCGATTTCATCTTTGGTTGAGGCCATCAAAGACCGATTTTCTAGCTCAGAAGCCAGCGTGTGTGCCTTTGTGAAATATTCCAATGCTGAATCATATTCATTTTGAAACTTATGAGCTAAGCCAATATTGAATAAGTTACTTGTAACACGATGTTTGTTGTCGCTCTTTTGATTGATTGCCAGTGCCTTGTTATAGCCTTCTAAGGCTAATGGATAGTTTTTCTGATTTAAATACACAGTGCTGATATTGTTAAGTACATTGGCAGTTCTGCGAGCATCTCCCATTTCTTCATAAATGGCTAATGCGATTAAATAGTATTCCAAAGCACTGGCAAAATTTGCTTCTGAGAAATACAGATTGCCCATATTTATTCGGTTACTGGCAATTCCGAGTTTATTTTCCAGTTCCTCATTTATAGCAAGCGCTTTTTTATGGTATGCCAAGGCTTCCGGGATATTTCCTTGAGTATTTAACACGATTCCCATTGCATTCAAAAGACTAGCAATCTGATTTTTATTAGCCAATGCCTCGTTAATTACCAGGGATCTTGAATAGTACTCAATAGCGCTATCATAATCATTGAGATAATAGTGGTTGTATCCAATGTTTTTAAGAGCAAGCGCTTGGTATGCGCTATCACCTATCGTTTTAGCAATAGACAAGGATTCTCTTCCATATGCCAAACCTTTATCTGGAGCGATATGCCGAAAACGAAAACTTAACGACGTTAATAACTTAGCTCTCGTTGTATCAGGTTTAGTATGTACCGTGAGCAAGTTTTGTAAACTATCAATCTGAGTCTGTTTACTTATCGCATGCAGTGATCCAAATGTTAGGATAAGGAAAACGATGCTAATTCTTTTTACTTCGCTCATCTGTATTTTAATAATTCAAGCAGATTCTGATCACCAAAATTCTCACTTTATTATCTAAGAGAATGACAAACATTTCAAATTTTAGTTTTGAAAAATAGAAATGTCCAAAAACAGATCATTTTTGTCAGTTTTTAGATAGTGACTGGTCTCCAAACCACCCTACGTTTGCAGAGCTGTTTTAATTACTTTGAGGGGATCATTCATTGATTGCAGATTCTCGAAACTAACAGATAGATTTTACAAACATTTCACTCTCCAATTATTAAAGTAATGACGAAAAAAATTCAACATCTCGTTTTTGTTTTTGCCACACTATTAATGGCAGCCTGCGTTGAAGATGATGGTATGTCTCCTGACCCAGAACCGGAGGAGACAAATAAAGCTCCCGTGATTAGCAACCAGACATTCACAGTTGGCGAGGATGTAGATGATGCAACTGGTATTGGAGAGGTACGAGCTAGTGATCCGAATGGGGATGCACTATCTTTTTCTATTTCAGTAAACAGTGGTAGCCTATTCGAGATCACTAAAGAAGGGGAGATTACTTTGGCGAGTGGAGAGTCGTTGGATTTTGAAATGGAGACGAGTCATCAATTGACAGTTGAGGTAAGTGATGGTAGTGAGCAATCTGATGCAATTATTACAATTTCGGTCACAGATGTAGACGAAAACATTCCTCCCGTGATACCTGCAAGTCAGTCGTTCAGTGCATCAGAAATCATCTTAGTGAATGAAGTTGGGACTGTACAGGCAAGTGATCCTGATGATGATGTACTTAGCTACAGCATTACTCAAGATGTGAGTAATTTGTTTGAGATTTCTGCTGATCAGGGAATTATCACCCTGCAAGAAGGGAAGCGCTTGGACTTTGAAATGGCTTCCTCTCATACCATTACAGTACAGGTGTCTGATGGAAAAGCAAGCGCATCTAGTGAGATTACTATTGAAGTAATTGAAGTTGACAGTGACGTGTTCATCACTGTGTGGAGGTCAGAAGAAACAGTGCAACTACCACTTTATTTGCCCACAACAGCGACTGCAACAAATTATGATTTTACTGTGGATTGGGGGGATGGTACCACCGGAGAGATAACTAGCTTCAATGATCCAGATGCCAGCCATACGTATGATAAAATAGCTGACTACACGGTTGTTATTTCGGGGACTTTGGTAGGTTTTAATTTTTTTCAGAATAGTACATCGAAGAACCTTATTAGGGATGTGATTCAGTGGGGAGGTGTTAAACTAGGAAATGATCGAGGTACTTTTTTCAGCTGTCGCTTTTTAGAAAAATTTTCTGCAACAGATGCACCTGACTTAACTGGCGTAACCAACATGAGAGGCTTTTTTCAGAATGCGTCATTATTCAATGGTGAAATTGGTCACTGGAACGTAAGTAGTGTGAGCATTATGAGTGGGATGTTCGATCAAGCTCGTGAATTCAATCAGGACATTGGGAATTGGGATGTGAGTAGCGTTACAGATATGAGTGAAATGTTTAGGCGTGCGAATGTTTTTAATCAGGATATAGGGAGCTGGGATGTTAGTAATGTGACCAGCATGAGGTCTATGTTTTTAGACCCGGATGAAAATGGTTCTTATGCGTTTAACCAGGATATTGGCAGCTGGGATGTAAGTAGTGTAACAGATATCAGTCAGATGTTTAACAATGCTTCTTCTTTTAATCAGAATATCGGCAGTTGGGATGTAAGTAGTGTAACAGACATTTCTGGCATGTTCACTGGAGCAAGTGTTTTTAACCAGGATATAGGCACCTGGAACTTGAGCAGTGCAACATCAACAGGTTTCATGTTCTATGGAGCGAACAGTTTTAATCAGGATATTGGCGATTGGGATGTAAGCAATGTAACACAGATGACTGGGATGTTCTGGAATGCGTTCGCTTTTAATCAAGACATCAGTGCTTGGGATGTGAGTAGCGTTACTGTTATTTCCAGAATGTTTGAGGACGCTATTGCTTTTGATCAAGATCTAAGCGGGTGGGATACCAGCAATGTAACCGACTGTTTCAAATTTGTTAGCATTAATACGCCGATTAACGAAACTGCAAAAGTCCCGATTCTAGGTCCTTGCTTTAAAAATTAATTCCATCTCAGTTCGATAAAACCAAAAAAAAGCTGCACGGGGCAGCTTTAAAGTGGAGTCGGAGGAGCTCACACCTATAAAATTATGCATTGATAATCAAATAGTTAAGAATTTATTTTCATACAGGTAACCGACTTGGTAACCGCGCATTTTGCACTTTTTTGGTCGTAATTGACTCCCGAACCCTCGTCCAGATCATCCTAAATTGCCTTGCTTCTTGGCTTGATGATTACCTGCCACAGCCAGCATTGTAAGAAGAATCAAGATTGAGAAAATCATTTGAAGGTTATGAATGAAACTAGTTCCGAACAGAGGAATACAAAACATCGCTAACAAAGGAATTCCCCACAAAACTGATGTACATACATGTAGTATATTCCAGGCATTTTCATTACTTATTTGATTCCTCCAAATTCTTGCAATACCCAATGCAAATAAATGCGAAGTTGTGTAAAGAAGTGAAGCATAGATTAGCGAAAAAAGTATTATTGACCAACTAACTAGATAGTCTTCACTTCGAAGTGGAACATCTGGTAACCATTGGCCAATCCAGGCGAGATCATTCCAGGTACTCTTTGCATTTATTCCTCCACTTGCAAATGATACAATTGGTAGCATCACCACGAACCCGATAAACCAAAACATTAGAATTCTAATCTTTTGATTTTTAGGCTGAATCCCTTCAGGAAGAGGCAATCTTGCCTTACTATAAGTAGTGATAAAATAATCCTTGATAAGGTTTCTGTACCTGAACACAACATACCAAACAGTCGAAAAAATCATAAACCAGATCAACTCATCAAGTTTTCCTATCCAATAATCCATAATAGCTTTTTTTGATACTTAATTTAATGATCCTTACCGAACCCTACCACACTCACCATATCGCTATCCGATCAAAGCGGGATAGAATAAGCAAAAGGTAATTTATTCGACTTATGCTTAGAGTCTCTTTCTGACATCATCCTTTATCTCATCGATGGTTCTCATCCTACCCCCTTCAATCCACTTGACTAAATCAGATTTCTTGAAATATACCTTCTTACCACGTTTGTAGAATTGAATTTCATTCTTGCTTGTCCTTCCATATAAGGTGGCTTTTGCATCACCCAAAAATTCAGACGCTTCATTAATATCCATGAATCTATCATTCTCAACCTGGTTATTTTCCAATTTGACGATTCTTTGGTCAATATCGGAAAGAAGGGTCTCAATTCTATCAAGTTGATTGTTAATAACCTCAAAAGGATTATAGGCTTTTTCGTTTGCCATAGTCATGTTTATTTTTTGAAATCAAGTGCTTGATGTACAAAGTGAAACAGATCAAATAACTTTATTCGGACTTATTGATAATCTATATGTCGAAAGTAACAATACACATGGTATCAAGTCTTGACGGCTTTATCGCTAATGAAGAGGGTACCATTGATTGGATGCGTTCAACCGATTCTTATGAAGAGGGGGTTGCGCTTACTGAAGATTACATCAATGAATTCCTTAAGTCTATCGATTGCTATGTTATGGGATCCAAAACCTATGAACATGCGGTAGAGCTGGGTTGGGCCTATGGTGATACTCCAGTTGTGGTATTGACTAACAGAGATTTAAAAGCTTTCAAAGAAAGCGTCGAGTTTTACTCAGGTGATCCTCGCAATCTTGCTAGCCAACTCAGATCAAAGTTTCAAAATATTTGGATGGTTGGTGGTTCTGAGACAACTAAAGACTTTTTGAAGCACAAGTTGGTCGATGAAATTGTAGTGACTTTTATGCCAATCCTACTAGGTGGAGGAAAGCTATTCTTTGACTACATCGGATCAGAGATCAAGTTGCATTTAAAAGATACGACTGCTTTCAATGATGGCATGGTTGAGTTGACCTATCAAGTATTAAAAGTCTAGCAGCGGAGGCACTGACCTATTATAATTAAATGATTGATTATCAGTTACTTAAGATTTTATGGTCACCGATTCTTTCGATTTTGTTTAATACTTTATGATTTGACCAAAATAGTTAAAATATCTTAAAGAATTGCACTAGTTCACTCATATGATGAACTTGGTCGCTAGTAACAAAGCAGACCCCATTGTTTAGCAAATACAAAAGACTATTTATTATGGCGTTAATCACATCGCCATTATTGGGCATTTATAATGTCACACCTATTTCATTATTGCTAAGTTCAGACCTTGTTATCTCAAACCTCCAGGCACCTTTTTTTGATAATCCATTTGGGTTCTTGCTGCCAGCTAGTTTCATAACGGTGAATGCGCTAATGCTGTGGGGGATTAACATATGGTTGGTCTCTTGGTTCCAAAGAGAGAAAATAACTATAAAAGGGAATCTGAGGTATCTACTATCCTACGCCTTTGTTTTTTTACTACTGCTTTTGATTCAACAAACAATGAATAAAGTACGACCAATTCCTATAGAGATAGGAAATATGCGGTATTTCCCTTTTATAGGTGCAATGGTCAACAACACGATTATTTTGATTCTCATTGAATTAATGTTGACAAGAAGCAGGAAGGCTCAGCTTGAGCTGGAAAAGGCTCAGTTAGAAGTGTTGAATGAAAAATCCAGGTACAATCAACTGAAGCAACAAATCAAACCTCATTTCTTATTTAATGCATTAAATACACTCAAATTACTCGTAAAGAATAAAACGGAAAATGCAGAAAATTTCGTGATTAACTTATCCAACTTCTTAAGATCTACACTAACAGACCAAAGCACTGAGATAATGCTTATCAAAAAGGATTTTGAGATATTTGAAGATTTCATGCAACTACAACAGGTAAGATTTCCTGATGCATTAAATTATGCATGCGACATACCATTAAAGGTTCAGGAAACAAATTATTTACCTGCTTTCACACTACAAATTTTAGCCGAAAACGCTACGAAGCATAACAGCATGAGTAAACAGCACCCCTTAAAGATTTCAATTAAGTACAAGAATGAGTCTATAATATTTTCGAACAATATTAATCCGAAGCGGAAGGAGCCTGAGTCTACTGGAATTGGCCTGAATAACTTGTCAGAGCGATTTCAAATACTGTCTGGATCTGATATTGCTGTAGAAAAGCAGGATAATCAATTCAAGGTATCTTTTAAAGTGATAGATAATACAAGAAAATGAGAGTTGTCATAATAGAAGACGAGCCATTGATGGCTCAAGAATTGGAAAATGAAATACTCAAGGTTGACGATAGCATTGAGATTCTTGGGAAGTTTGAATCCGTTAAGGATTCACTCACTTACTTGACTAAAAATGAATTGCCAGACCTGTTCTTTTCTGACATACAGCTTTCAGATGGTTTGAGCTTCGAAATATTTCAGGAAATTGACAATTCGATCCCAATAATTTTTTGCACAGCGTTTAATGAGTATGCACTTGAGGCTTTCAACGCCAATGGGATTGATTACCTACTTAAGCCATTTGATAATGAAGCTATTTCAAGAACGATTGCGAAATATAAAAAGCTTACAAAGCCTAAGGATTTATCCGGTGAACTCAGAAGTCTATTTCAAACGCTGAACAATGAGATTAGTCAGAAGAATTCATTATTGGTACATCGTGGTTCCAAAATATTTCCGATAAAAAATGCAGATGTTCGGCTAGCTTATTTAAACAACGGCATCACTTCCATCATCACGAAAGATCATAAAAAGCATATAGTAAATTACAGTTTGGATGCGCTGGATGACATTCTTGGAAAGGATTTCTACCGAGCCAATCGACAGATTATTATTCATAGGGAAGCAATCATACATGTCTCACAATACTTTGCACGAAAACTCCTTGTCGAGATTAAAATTCCTTTTGATGAGCGAGTCATTGTAAGCAAAGCCAATGCGAGTAATTTTCTAAAGTGGCTTGAGTCGTAGTATATCCTTCAAGTAAGTTAATCAGTTGAACACCTAAGCCCCTCTTAGATTCAAACATCCTTTTGCCCATTTCATAAAGGATATTGCCCGATAGATCGCTAATAGAGCTAACATTCCCTTTTTCATCCTCGTTTTTTGTGGCTAAAACTATCACTTAATCCTGATTTTTTAATAAAACACTTATGTCGAGACCTCTTATTTCAGGGATTATTCTAATCGCGTGCTTTAGCTACTCAACAGCTCAAATGATGTCATTCGATCCACGAGATGGCATTGATATAGCTGGTCTGGATGCGGGATATTTGCCGGATATTGGCGGACATTCAGTTACAAACTATGGAGCGAATCTTAACTTCATGAAACCTCTCTCTACATGGATGATAGGCTTTGGAGTGAATTATGAGTATTTGCAGTTCGATTTTGATGAAAGTGATATCAATACGGATCTATCCACCTATGAGCAGATCCATAGCATTAGGACAAACTTCTTCATTAGAAAGCCATTAAAGAATAATTGGTCAATCATGATATCAGTTGGACCGAATTTAATGTCTACCCTCGATGACGGTATTGGATCTGAAGACATCATTGTCAATACGTTGGGAGCAGTATCAAAGAGATGGGGTGACTTCAATAAAAATACGACACTTATGATTGGAGTATTGTATGGCTCACAGCTTGGGCGACCAACAATCATCCCTACTATCAACCTAAGAAGGAAAGTTAATGAAAAGCTGAGCTTCTCTATCGGAATCCCCATGACTGGGATCGATTATCGGATCGATGATAAAAACAGACTTTCCTTAAGCATGCGACCACAAGGAGTATATGCTAATAATCCAAATCCTGTCTTGGTAGAGAATGGTGAAGTGCTGGAAAACACCAAGTTGAGGTTCAATGGATTTAATGCAGAGCTATCATATCGCCGAAAGCTATCCAAAAATATTTCTGCGGTAGCAGCAGGAGGATTTGTCCCTGCTCCAATTCTCACAATAGAAGATAGTGCCAATAATGAACTGCTTGACCTCAACGCTGATGCAGGTGCTTTTTTTAGGATAGGATTAAGGTTTAGTGTGAGTCCAAAAATGGGTTTTGGAAATTGAAAACAAAATGAAAAGAATTTATAGCGTACTTATCGGAATAGCGGTTTTAGTCATAGCCTTTTTACTATTCAGGGTGCTAGGAGAGCAAGGCACTAAAGAAGCCATAGCAGAAACCACTAATACCAAGGCACCTTTGGTAGAGGTTATTGAAGTGAACCCTTCCTCCAGATCGTTTTTAATTTCAGCTACAGGGACTTTAAGAGCAAAGGAAAAAATCGAGATTTTCAGCGAAGTGCAAGGGCTATTGCTTCCTAATAACCCTGCTTTCAAAGAAGGTAATATCTTTCAAAAAGGTAGGCCGGTTATCAAGATTAATGACGCTGAATACCTGGCACAATTAAAATCCAGCAAGAGTAATTTCATGAGTCAAATAGCTGCTATACTCCCAGACATGGAGATTGAATTTCCAAAAGCAGCGCAGAAATGGGAGAAGTACTTACGAGAATTTGATGTCGACCAACCGCTGAGGCCTTTACCAAAAGTGGAGAGCGATGAAGTAAAATTTTTCATCACGGGAAGAAACATCATTCAATCCTATTACAATGTGAAGAACCAGGAAGAACGGTTGGGTAAATACACCATTTACGCTCCTTTCAGTGGAGTACTTACGGAAGCCAACGTAAACCCTGGTGCATTGGTGAGGAATGGACAGAAGCTCGGGGAATTGATCGATCCTTCCGTATTCGAATTAAAGATCATGGTACCTGCGAGTCAAAATGAATACTTAAAAATGGGGTCCAGTGCTACGCTTAAAACTGTAGAAGGAAGATCCGAGTATTCAGGAAAGATCAGTCGTATAAATCCTAAAATCAACCAGCAAACACAAACCATAGAAGTGTATGTGGAAGTCTCACATCCTGATCTAAAAGAAGGCCAGTACCTCAATGCAAAGATTCGGGGTGAAAAGATATTCGATGTAGTCCCGATCACCAGCAACTTACTTACTGCGAATGAAAGTGTGTATGTAGTACGGAACGAGCAGCTCGAATTACAAAAAGTTGAGCCAATCAATTACGTTGAGGATAGCCTCGTTGTTCGTGGATTAAAACCAGGAACATGGTTGGTGAAGCAAGCCATTGCCAGTGCGTATCCTGGAATGAAAGTGGAGGTTAAGAAAAGTACAGCAGGTCTATGAGATCATTCATTAGCTATTTCATCAAATATCCGGTAGCAGTCAATATTTTCATTATAGGCTTTTTGATTTTCGGCTACCTGGGCTATCAACGAATGAACTCCTCATTCTTTCCGTTGGCAGACCCTACACTTGTCAGGATATCGGTGACCTACCCCGGAGCATCTCCGGAAGAAGTGGAGGAAGGCGTTATTGAAAAAATAGAGCGAAACCTGAAGGGCATCCAGGGGATTGATCGTGTGACCTCTATTTCAAATGAAAATGCAGGTACTATTTCTGTAGAAATGGTGACGGACTATGACATCAACCTCTTGCTTGAAGATGTCAAAAATGCAGTAGATAAAATACCCTCTTTTCCAAGAGGGATTGAACCACCCGTAGTAGAGAAAGTGGACCCTACGCGGGAGTCCATAGTCTTCGTGGTAACGGGGGATAACATACCACTCAACCTGCTCAAAGAAACCGCGCAAGATATCGAAGATGAACTCATGCTTATTAAAGGGATTTCACAAGTAACCCTATCCGGATTTCCTGAGGAAGAGGTCGAAATAGCGGTAACTGAGGAAAAATTAAGAAGCTACAACCTCACATTTGAAGAGGTCTCCCGTGCTGTAGCAAACGCTAATATCCAGATCACGGGGGGATCCATAAAAACAGGTAAAGAAGAGTACCTGATACGAGCAGATAACAAAGCATATTATGCCAAAGGATTAAGAGGTATTGTAGTAAAAACAGACCCTTCGGGTGGCAAGGTATTACTCAAAGAAATCGCCACTATTTCCAATACATTTAGCGAGACGACCGATCAGCTTTCCGTCAATGGCAAACGAGCTATCAACGTTTCGATCACCAATACGAATACAGAAGACCTTATCGGGAGTGCCGACATGGTGAAAGAATATATCAAAACATTCAATGAAACACATAGCAATGTCAACTTAATTGTTACCTCTGACTCATCTGAAGCTATCAAAAGCAGAATAGACTTATTGTTAGAAAATGCCATTATTGGGATGGTATTGGTGCTTATTCTCTTGTCATTTTTCCTACGCCCGGGAGTTGCTATGTGGGTAGCCTTTGG
Organism: Marinobacter alexandrii; assembly: GCA_039984955.1. NCBI lineage: Bacteria > Pseudomonadati > Pseudomonadota > Gammaproteobacteria > Pseudomonadales > Marinobacteraceae > Marinobacter > Marinobacter alexandrii. The sequence goes on along the minus strand of JBDWTN010000006.1, from coordinate 211,448 downwards.
CTTACCTATTTCTTTTTTCGGCATGTTTATCATTTTGCCACAGGTTGGGGTCACACTTAATATGCTCAGTATGTTTGGTATGATCCTTGTTATCGGAATTTTAGTTGATGATGGGATTGTGATTGCAGAAAATATCTACAGCAGAGCGGAGAAAGGAGATTCGCGAATCAAAGCAGCAATAAATGGAACGATGGAAGTGATTGTACCTATTTTATCGGCAATTGCTACTACTGTTTTGGCCTTTTCCATTTTTTTCTTCCTTGATGGAGCTATAGGTGCTTTCTTCAAAGATATTGCTGTAGTTGTGATTCTTACACTGGCTGTTTCTTTAATCGAGGCATTGCTCATACTTCCGGCACATTTGGCCCATTCCAAAGATCTGGCAGATCAGTCAAAAACGTATAAGCTAAATAAATACGGTGATCAGGTAATGGCTTTTATGCGTGACAAGCTATACAGCCCGCTGTATCGATTTAGCTTGAAACATCAGTTCCTCTCGTTAGCAGTGATCATTTTCTTCTTCATGCTCACGATGGGTGCCTTTGCCGGAAAGATCATCACCTTTTCCTTTTTTCCCAGTAACGCAAGTGATCAGATTCGTATCTCCATGAACACTCCACAAGGAACGGCAGAGCAAATCACAGATTCTATTGCTACATACGTGGAGCAGTCCGTTTGGCAGGTCAATGAAGGTTTAGGCGAAAACCTGGAAGGTGAAAATCATGTGCAAAATGTAGTGAAGCAAATTGGACGCGGAAGTTCTACTGCGTCTATCACTGTTAATCTCTCACCTAGCGAAACAAGGGCTTTTGGCTCCCCGGAGATTGCAGATAACATTCGAAGCACGGTGAGCTCCATTTCTCAGCTTGAGAAGCTCAGCTTTAACTCTGGGGCAAACGTGGGAGGAAGCCCGATATCGCTTTCCCTGCGAGGAAAAGACCCTCAAAAACTTGATGCAGCCAAACAAAAAGTCTATGAAGTCCTAGAAAATACACCAGGTGTCAAAGACATTGTGGATACCAGTCCTGATGGAACGAAAGAAATCAACCTGAGTCTGAAACCTAACGCAGAGCTTTTAGGATTGACCCTCAATGACGTGATGGGGCAGGTTCGGAATGCCTTTTTTGGCAATGAGGTGCAGCGCGTACAGCGAGATGAAGATGAGGTAAAAGTATGGGTAAGGTATGCACGTGAAGACCGGTCATCTCTATCAAGTATCCGAGACATTGAGATCAGCACACAAGAAGGCAGGGTTGCTCTAGGTGAGATTGCGGAATACACTATTCAACGAGGAGAAGTTGCTATCAACCACACAGATGGTGTGAGAGAAGTAACCGTAGAAGCTGATGTAATTGGTAACACAAATGCGGCAGATATCATGTCAATGCTGACTGGCCCGGTTGCTGAAGAAATTGAGAAGGAATATCCAGGAATCACAGCAAGCGCAGAAGGTCAGAATAGGGAGACGAATAAGATCATCAATTCTGCAGCAGTAGTCATGCCTGCCGTCATTTTCCTCATTTACATCGTGATTGTTTTTGCCTTTCGGTCGTATAGCCAACCGTTCATTCTGATTGCGTTGGTGCCCTTTTCGATTATAGGTGTGGGATGGGGTCATTACATACATGGTTTCTCTATCAATGTGCTGTCCTTTTTGGGAATCATTGGTCTGATCGGCATTGTGGTCAACGATGGTCTTGTATTCATCGGGAGATTTAATGCATTTCTTAAGGAAGGTTTGCCATTCACTGAAGCTTTGTATGAAACTGGTCGTGCAAGATTTCGCGCTATTTTCCTTACCTCCATTACTACCATAGCAGGTCTTGCACCTTTGATGTTGGAAAAGAGTTTACAGGCTCAGTTTCTCATCCCAATGGCTATTTCTATTTCTTATGGAATCGCGGTAGCTACATTACTTACACTCTTTATGCTGCCCATTTTCCTCTCAGTGGCCAACAGTGTCAAAGTAAGATTTAAGCAACTAATAACCGGCACTAAGCCTGAAAGGGAGCAAGTAGAACGTGCAATCAAAGAACTAAAAGCAGAGCATGAGACGATTTAATTGGATACTAATTTTCACCTGCTTTATTGTCCGCTCGGGAGCTACGCAAGAGCTTCTGTCACTAGAAGATGCATTAGCTATTGCGGTGAAGAACAATTACGACCTTAAAATTGCAGGGAACAATACAGTTATTGCTGAGAAGCAAGCCGGGACGCTGAACAGCGGCTATTTGCCAACCCTTCGAGCAAGTGGCGGGATTAATTACGCTGAAGAAAATCAAAGTGTAACCTTCGCAGATGGGAACAGCACTTCTATTGATGGTGCGGTAACGGAATCGTACAATGCATCCGTAACTGCAGAATACGTCCTATTTGATGGAATGGAACGAAAATTCAATCAGGATAAACGAGAGGAGAACGTTAAGCTTTCCACTCTACAAGAAAGACAACAAATTGAGAATACGATCATCTCTGTCTATCAAAGCTTCTTCAATGTGGCGTTTCAAAAGCAAGTAGTAGAGAACCTGGAGCTAACCATCGAAAACTCGAGGATCAGGTTTCTACGTGCTCAAAAAAACATTAAGTACGGTCAAGGTACCTCATTGGATGTTTCTAATGCACAGGTTGATCTCAACAATGATAGCATCGCTTATTTCGAAGCGGTTAGAGACCTAAATAACCTTAAAAGAAACCTCAATCTTATTTTAGGTAGAGCAATAGAAACCAGTTTTAAGACTGACACAGCTATTCGTTTTTCACCGATTGAAAACATGACGGAGCTGATTAACGAGGCGCAGCAAAACAACATTCAAATGGAGTTGGCCAGGCAAAACCTCTACCTGAGTGATTTGGATATTAACATTAGCAAGGCAAAATTCCTACCGAAGATCAGTGGAAGCGGTGCTTATCGTTGGAATGAAAGCCAAAACCCACCCACCTCATTCGCACTAGCTACCGAGACTAGCGGAATCAATCTAGGGCTTTCTTTGAGCTGGGCATTGTTTGATGGACGGAATGTGACACAAACGCAGACCAGCAGGATCACTCAGGAAAACCGGAGGTTGGAGCGGGAAAAAATTAAGCGTGAGGTCAACACCGAATTGTTAAACGCAGTTGAAACCTACAGAATAGCAGCAAAGACCTTTGAAGCAGAAGCAAAAAATATAGAAACCAACGAGCTAAACTTCAGACGCACCGAGAAGCAATACAGTTTAGGTCAGGTCACTTCCATTGAGTTTCGGCAAGCCCAAATCAATCTGTTTAATGCCCGAAATAATTATACCCGTGCAAAATACGATCTCAAAGTGGCGGAGGTGAATCTTAGACAGCTGGCAGGCTTGCTTTTAGATTGATGTTTTCTGAATCATAGTAAAAGCAAGCATAGAGTTTTGTCCACCTCTTCCTTCATTTTGTCCACCTCAATACAAAAATACTGGGAATACACTATCGGCATTCCGTCATTTGCTTGATGCAAGTGATCTTTAGAAAATTGATTTTTGGAATCTCTCTCATCTTAGGCTTTAACGCTTTCACTCAGCAGACCGATCTATCAGGGAAATGGGAACTATCTTATAAAATGCCTGACGGTAAGGAATTGCTAACGCTATATGTTGAAAGCACAGATACCTTAGCAAAAGCTACGTCTTCCATAGGGAAGTTTGAAATTAGGATTGATCATAATCAAGTTGCTTGGTCATATCCGCTAAATTTTAGAAGAGGTAAAGAACTAGCCACTTTTAATGGTGTAATTAAAAACAGTGATTACCTCAAGGGCGTTTTGCTTGTACACCATGGGATTTACAGCGGACGGGCAGTTAAATGGAGGGCGCATCGTATTTCCAAGGATTCGGAAATAGAATAGACTGCATTCTGTCCGCTTTAGCGTTTTATTCGCCTGTCTCATGAGTTTCTTTATAAACATTCAACCAGGTGAACCGTCTACTTCTCAAACCTTAAATGCAATGAAGAAATTACTAATAGGAATTTTAGCCTTATCAAGCCTTAGTATAATGGCTCAACCTCCAGTAGGCCTCAATTTTAACGAAATGGTACTAAGAGAGCAAGAGAATGTGATGAAGATTGAAGGGATTAATTGGATGCAGGAAGAACTGCTCGAAGGTATTTACAAAGAGTACGGCCAGACAATTAAAGAGACCTTTGAAGAGATACGAAAGACCAGAAACTTTGGAGAGATGCGTACTAAAATGTCTTCTCTGCAAGAAGAAAAAAACCTTCTGGTCAAAGACGTTTTGAATAACGATCAATATCAAAAATACATGGCTATAGCCGGAAGAAATCCAAGAGGTCGTCAAAATCAACCCGACGGTCAGGATTAACCCAATCATTTAATGAAAAACTTTATCATATTAATGACGCTTTGTGTCAGTACGATCGTAAATAGTCAACAATTTAACGTTTCAGGCAGAGTATTAGAAGACGGGTCTGGGGAGTCAATGATCGGTTCCACCGTCCTATTTGTAAATGTCAAAGATTCCCTTAAATCAGCGTTTACTTCAGTGAATACAGACGGCAGCTTTACTGTAAAAAATCTAAATCAAGCTTTTTATCAAATCAGAATACAAAGCTTAGGGTACCGTACATTCAGGCAATACATACGAGTGACTCAAGATATGACTATTAATCCAATTCTGTTAGAGTCAATAGCCACAGAGCTGGATGAGGTGGTGGTAGAGGCGGAAGAAATTGCTGTGCAGAAAAAAGGCGATACTGTACTTTACAAAGCAGGTGCATATACGGTTAATCCTGATGCTACTGCTGCCGATTTAGTATCTAAGATGCCTGGAATGGTAGTGGGTGATGGCACGGTGGAATCAAATGGAGAGAGTGTGAGACAGGTATTAGTCGATGGGAAACAATTTTTTGGACAAGATCCTTTATTGGCACTCAATACCATACCTGCAGAGGTGGTCAATCAGATAGAAGTTTTTGATCAGCAGAGCGAACGAGCGAGAGCCACAGGTTTTGACGATGGGAATACCATAAAAACCATGAACGTGGTAACCAAAGAAGGTAAACGACAGGGTGAATTTGGAAGGATTAGAGCAGGGGTAGGTACAGATGAACGTCACTGGATTGAAGGGAATCTTAATAGTTTCAAAAACAGAAGACAACTCACCCTACTAGGCCTTACAAATGATATCAATAAGAGTGATTTTTCCAATTCAGATGCTTCGGGAGGTCGTGGGGGCCAAAGAGGAGGTAACCGGTTTTTTGGAGGAGGAGCTGCCCAGGCTCCAACAGGAATTACCAATACACAAACGTTTGGTTTTAATTACTCCAATGAAGGGGAAGAAAATAAATGGCGATTGGAGTCGAGCTATTTTTATGATAGATCCAGATTGGACAATATCGAGGAAACCCAACGTACATTTTTTGGAGAACAACAAGGACAAGTTTACAACGAGCAAAGAGCCTCTGATTCGGATAATACCAATCATCGGCTCAATGCAAGAGGGGAGTACCAGATAAATGATAAAAACACGATTATCTATACCCCGTCAGTTACAATTCAAGATTTCAGTTCAGTAGATCGTACCAGTGCAAATACGGTTTTTCGTGAAGAAAGCTTGAATGCTACTGAAAATGATTTTACAACGGTCAGTAATGCTTACGATGTTAATAATAACCTGATCTACAGGCATAAATTTGGGAAACAAGGGAGGTCCATGTTTACAGAGTTAAACTTCAACACATTTAACTCTGAAGGGGAAGATACCTTTCGTGACTTTGAAAACGACTCTACTACCATTTATCAAAACGAGCGACTAAACAATACCTACGCTGCTGAGGTCGGTTACATAGAGCCAGTGGGCAAAAGTGGCCAAGTACAAATAGGCTATGAGTTGAGGCAAGAAGATCGGGAAAGAATCATTAATACAATTGAATTTGATGAAACTAACCGAGGTGCGGCTTCAGTGAATGATGCGCTCTCCGGAAATCTCAACAGTGAATTAACTTACCATAGACCTTCAGTGAACTATAGCGTCAGGTCATTTTCAAATTTCTTTTCAGCAGGTCTGGCTTTTCAGCATTCTCAATTTGATAATGCAAACGAAGGGGTAAATACGAGCCTGGACAATCGTTCATTCAATGTGTTGCTTCCTACTTTCTTTGGTAGGATTCCAATTACTAATAAAGTAGACATGTTTATGAGGTATAGTACCAGTACTTCAGCCCCAAGCACTAGTCAACTTCAGGAAGTAATAGATAATAGTAACCCATTATTCTTGTCCGTTGGAAATTCGAACCTGGACCAAAGCTATACCCATCAGCTTTTTATGAGGATAGCTAAAACGAACGTGGAAAAGAATACTTCTATATCTAATTTCTCGATTATCAATACCACATCCAATTTCATTACAAATGGCACATTTATAACACCCCAGGATTCTACGCTGGCTCCTGGGATAGTTTTAGAGCGTGGAGCTCAGCTTGCTTCACCAGTTAATATTGATGGATATTGGAATGTGAGGAATAACACCACCTACAGTTTCGTACTGGAAGCGTTCAAGCTAAACGTAAATGCTACAGCAGGTGTTTCCTACATCCGAAATCCTGGTCTTGTGAATGGGATAGAAAATATCTCAGAAACATTCAACTTAAATTCCAGGCTTACCTTCGCGAGCAATATCAGTGAAAAAGTTGATTTCAATGTATCATACACATGGAATGGAAACCAGGTAGAAAACTCTACTCAGGAGAATCAAAATAACCAATACAGTACCCACACCGTGGGTGGTAATCTCAATCTTATTTTTTGGAAAGGATTTGTTCTGAGAAGTGACATTCAGTATCAGATGTATGATGGGATCTCAGACGAATTTGATACCAGCTATGCATTGTTGAATGGAAGTATTGCAAAAAAATTCCTAAAGGATAATGCAGGAGAAGTATCCTTAAGTGTCTATGATCTGTTGAACCAGAACCAGAGCGTAACCCAAAATGTGACTGCAGCTTACTTTGAAGAGCAAGAATCACTAGTATTAAATCAGTATTTCATGTTATCCTTCATGTATACCATTAGGAACTTCAAGAAAGGGTAAAGCTCAAGTTTAATACTGTCTGCCTGAACATCGATTTTGCCCGTTTAGGCCGTTTACGACAAACTAGACCTCCCAACAGAGCGTCTTTATTTCAGTCATTAAAAAACTTATTAAAATGAAAAAAGCAATTCTATCAATTTTTATCACTTTGTTAATCCTGACTGTCCAAGCACAAGAAATAGATATCTCTGGAGACTGGACGATTACCCAAGATACACCAAGAGGGAAAAGATCTTCTGATATAAGCATCAAACAAGATGGAAGCAAAGCAACAGTCTGGTCAAATGAAGGAGAATATGTGATGACAATCGATGGCCAAAATGTGAGCTGGGATCGAAACATCACAACACCAATGGGGGCGATGGCTGCCAGCTTTAAAGGCAAGATCTCGAATGAAAACAGAATGTCAGGTACATCTTCTTTTTCAAGTGGTCCCATGAGTGGAAGGTCAATGAATTGGTCTGCAAACCGCAAGAAAACAGAAGAACAAATAGAGGCAGAGAAAGTCGCTAAGAAGGCTAAGAAGAAAAAGAAAGGAAAAAAGAAAAAGGACAATGGGTAATATCTTGTTGTCCACTTCAAGCTTCAATTTGTCCGTTCTAGGATCTTCTGACTTACTAGTCGAAAACTGAAGTATTCTATTTGCAGCACTTATGAGAAAAGAAAGAGTCATAGGCGTTTTAGTCCTATGTGTGGGGATTTTATCTTGTTCAGAATCTTCTGTGATAGGAGAAGACTTTATTGAGAGTACGGATTATCAGATCACGCTCAACAACTCCATTCCGATAGAATTTACAACCGTTCGTTTCGACTCATTGATTACAAGTCAATCAGATCGGTTATTGATCGGCGGACAAAATGATACATCATTCGGCGATCTCAATATAGAAACCTATTTTCTTTTAGACCTGATTGAATCAGAGTCTACCGATAATCTTCAATACGATAGCATCACATTGACTATCCCGATGGATGGGTACTCGCTTTACCTGGATGACGTTACTATACGTCAAACCGTCGTTTTAGAACAACTAGTAGGAGAGCTGGAGTACCTGGAAGATGAAGCAGCTCTTTACAATTACTCAGATATTGAGGGGGCAACTGACGTACCCGGTACTATCCTAGCAGAAAGAGAATTTCTTTGGGCGACCGATCGTATCAGAGATTTAGAAATGAGGCTTCCTGATTTATTTGGTGAGGATCTTTTCAATCGCTTAGAAAATGATGATGATATATTTTCTGACCAGGAAGAAGCAAATGAGTATTTGAAAGGATTCAGGCTCTATCTAAAAGATCCGGCTTTCATAGTAGGACTGTCAAGAGACAGTTTGAAACTCACCATACATACAACCGATATAAGCTCCACATCGCTATCGAACATAGATTTTGACTTTTTCATTGGTTTACAACCTCAGTATTCAAAATTTTCACATACCAATATTCCGGATGCCCTAGTGGTGGAAGAGCTAGATGATGAAATAGCTTCTGATAATCTGGATGACAATGCATATATCATTGGAGGTCTGGGGTATGCTACCAAGATTGACATAACAGGTGTAAGAGATCTTTTACTAGATGGCGAGGAGTTTATCCTGGCTGATGCAGAACTGAAAATAAGGTGGTTTGAGCATGAGCAGGAGAAGTATCCACAGACTTTAACTGTGAGTCTCATAAACGAAGATTTTGCTGACGTTACAGGTGGTCAGACATTCACATTAAATCAGGTATTCGATGATGAATACGGTAGGGATAACTATTATCTGATGGATGCTACCCAAATTGTCGAATTCATACTCAATCAGCCATTTGGGGGCGAATATTATCTACTACTTACTGCAAGTGATTTCAATACCTCGCCTACCCATGTAATTCTTGGAGATCGATCGAGTGATAGTGAAATAAATATTTATACAATCAAAAACTAAAAGTCAAAAGATGAAAAAAATCATATTGTTGTTTATATCGTCGCTGATGATAGGGCTTATTTCCTGTACGCCAGATGATTCGGATGATTCGGATGAGGATGGAAATTGGGTCAAGTTATCCGACTATGAAGGTGACACACGTACAGGTGCAGTCAGCTTTGTGATTGACGGGTTAGCTTATGTAGGCCTGGGCTCTGATGGGGATGATTACCTTCAGGATTTTTGGAGGTATGATGCTGGTAGAAATTTTTGGGAAGAGGTAGCTCCGTTTCCGGGTGTTGGTAGGATATCCGCAGTAGCATTTAGTACCGGTGGAAAAGGCTATGTTGGTACCGGTTTCAATGATGAATTAGAAACTGAAGAACTAGCTGATTTCTGGGAATACGACCCTAATTCAAATGCATGGACAGAAGTAGCATCATTTGAAGGTACAGCAAGGTATTCAGCTGTAGCATTTTCATTAAATGGCCAAGGTTATGTTGGAACAGGCTTTGACGGTAGCTTTCTCAAAGACTTTTGGAGATATGATCCAGCAACTGATACATGGACACAATCATTGAGTTTGTTTGGATCTAAGAGAGAAAGTGCATTTGCTTTTGTTTTGGACGGTAAGGCGTTTGTCGGATCCGGATTAAACAATAATCAATTTCTTTACGACTTCTGGGCGTATGACCCTGAAGCTGATACATGGTTGGACTTTTCTATAGAGGATGACGACAATGATTACTTCGATGAGTTTATTGATGCAATGGAGCGTTTTGATGCAGTTGCATTTGTCATGGACGATATCGCATATATTACTACAGGTGAAAATGGTTCTTATCTATCAGATGTAATTTCTTTTGATCCATTCTCACAAATCTGGGATGAAGATTACACAGAATTTGAAGGCAGGGCCAGAGGTGGGGCTATCTCCTTTGTGATTGACGGGCAAGGTTATGTGACTACAGGCAGAAGTGCATCGCAGAGACACGATGATATTTGGGCTTGGAGACCAAACGAGGAATATGAAGAATTTGATTGAGAGGTCTCTCTTAGCCTCTTTTTTCATTTTTTTGACTTTTGCGAGTACCTCCCAGTCGATTGGTAATTCAGCATATAATGTGTTTGGAATTGGCACACTGGAACAAACAGGCTTAGTTCCGTATGAGGCAATGGGATATGCCGCACTAGGTTCGCGTCCAATGGATATGGTGAATCTGAAAAACCCAGCAGCACTAAATTCAATAAGGGGCTTTACACAAATATTTGATGTAGGTGTGACATTTTCTAATCTTACTCAAAGTGCTAATGATGATTCATTTAATAGTTCATTTGGCGGAATACATGATTTAAATTATTGGTTTAGAGCTAGTCCAAGAACTGCTCTTTCATTGGGGATAGCTAAGTTCAGCGATGCTTCATACGATATTCTGGATTCACAATCGGGCAGCAATAGTTCGGGAAGATCAGACTCCAGGCATATTGGAGAAGGAGGAAGTTCAGAAGTGTATCTCGCAGGAAGTTATTCCATCCATAAGAATTTTCATTTAGGTCTTAAAACCCATTTTCTATTTGGCAGTCAGGATAAAGATGAAGTGCTCTCCGTATCACAGCCTAGAACCAACCTCCAAATCATCAATGAAAAGAGTTTTGTAAAAGCACTTTTGGAAGCAGGGCTTCAATATGAATACCAATTGGGTGAAGCTAAAAGCATTGTGTTAGGTTCCACTTTTAGAACAGGTGGAAGTGCTACAGTAAACCAAGAAGAGTTGATCATAAGTGATTCTGGTATAACGACTGATACGCTATCGTCTCAGGATGATTCTGATGTATATATACCTCAAAAATTAGGATTAGGCCTTGGAGTTAATATTAAGTCTTGGAATGTGAACCTGGATTATGAATTTGAAAATTGGGGGTCAAACAAGTCACAGGATGGATATACTTACAGAGATCGGTTTATTACATCAGTAGGTGCTCAATTCATCAAAGATCGATTTTCAGAAAAGCTCATAGAAAGAATAGCATTTCGATTTGGTGGAGGTATTCACTCTAACTACGTGTCGATTGATAATGAGGATTTCATTAGCCAGTACTATACGGCTGGCATAGGTATTCCAATCAATCGCAGTGCAGCTTCACTAAATCTTAGCTATCAATTTTACTCAACTGGAACTACCTCGTCTAATTTAATAAGGGAGACAGCATCGACATTAAGTTTCAGTGTGATTATAAGAGATGTTTGGTTCAGGAAAAGGGCGTATGACTAGACATAATCTACAATTTGATGTCCGTTTCGCAGCTTCATTTGTCCGTTTCAGAAGATCAAAGAGATAGATTTTAAGTGCTATTGATGACTTTCGAAAAAGTAATATTTTTTCATATAAGATAACTTTTTCATGACAGAGAGTAATGTGGTTGTACCATTACTTAAGAAAGTGGGGTTAGTGATTATGTTGTTTGTAACTACAACTAAGGGAGTCGGCCAAGAGGTTGAAATTGTAAATCAACCAAAGAGAATGACTCCCTTCGTAGTTGTTATTTATGACAATGAGCAGACGGATTTTGTTGATGACAATATCCGAGAATATAAAGCAAGTTCTTTTCTGCTTATTAAGGTCGCCAACCAATCAATAGAATCTCTGAAAGACACCATCAACAATAGATTAAACTATACTGATAGGATTGATCTTCAAAGATGTTACTTACTGCTCATCGGGGATCAGCAACTATTCGATAAATATCATAGGTTAGGAAACTCTCTTTTATTCTCGAGTAGATATTTCTTGACAGATGGTCAAAGCGTAGCAGCACCTAATTTCATGGTAGGTGGATTGGGCACTGTAAAAGTCAGTAAGGTAATAGCAGACTTGAAACAAAACTACTTGTGGCAAATAAGGCTTGAGCAAATAGAGGAGGAAAATGTAAGTGACTTAAACCAGAATGCGATTGAGACGGGAATGGGTATAAGAGTGAGTGGGGTAAGGCCTTTCTATGATGGCATAGAAACAAACATTAAGCCCTTTTTTAGAACTTTTTCTTTGAATATTTATCACAGATGGAGTAGAAGATGGCAAACCAATCTAGACGCGACTATTGGCTTAAATCTACCAAGTCAAAACAAAATACAGAGAGAAATTCAATCGGTAGGATTCTCCGATGATGAAGTAGAGATAACTATACAAGCACATGTGCTGGCATCAGCTGGTCTGGAGACCAGGTACTTATTTCTGCCTGAGAATAGAAAATTAAACCCCTATGTAGGTATTCGCTTGGGCGTATCTTCAATCGACGCTACTGAAACTACCATCGAAGTTGATCCTGGAGATATTTCCAGCGGAGGATTTGAACGGCCTGACAGTTTTAGCCCTGAGGATTTTGAATCGATAAGGAGTCCCACCATTGGTATCTCTTCTGGACTCCAGTATAATATGAGTCCAAGGTTGATGATTGAAACTGGTCTTAGGTGGAGTAATGACCTGAAGAATATTACAGAAGTAGCAGAACCCTACTTCAATAATTTGTCTCTTTCGGTAGGATTTAACTTTCGATTCACCGGAAGGAAGAAGCTTTTTTATAATTATATGAATTTGAGAAGTGGCGAGTAGGCAGTTGAGTATGGAGAGCACCTTCTCTTTATATGGGGAGGTGACTTTTTAAAATAGGATCAGGTAGGTAGTTGGTCAAGGTGACCAATTTGAACAGCTTCCCTCTTAGCAGAGGGAAGTTTTATAAAAAGAAGATTTAGAAAAAAGAATAGATGAGAAAAATAGTTTTTGCATTTTGTGTGATATACTCCACAATAGCCAATAGCCAGGAGTCAACTTTGAACAGACCAGATATTCCTGGAGAATTAATGATTGATATTGGTCTTAACTACTGGAATGAAACACCTGAGGATTTAAACCAAAGAGGTTGGCCCTCTAAATCTGTCGGACTTTATTATTCTAAAAGAAAGATTTTCGGAAGCAAGCTATCATTCAATTATGGACTAGGCTTAGGCTTAGAGAAAATAGATCTCGGTGAAAACAACACGTTATTTAGTCAGAATGATGACGTTTCAATTGATGATTTTCCTTTCGATATTAGTGAATCACCAATTAGTAAAAACAGACTTGCAATAACCTATATAGATATTCCAATAGATTTCCGATTTCATCCAAAGGGAACAGAAGATGGAGAAGGTCTCTTTATAGGTGTTGGTGCGATAGTCGGTTTAAGGCTAAGCTCACATATGAAATGGAAATATCCGGAAGATGGTGAAGATGTGGTGCTAAAAACAAGAGGAGCTTATGATCTCAATCCTTTTAGGTACGGATTTCAAATTAGAGCAGGCTTTAAAGGCACTCATTTTTTCTTTAAGCAATATTTATCAGAGATGTTTAACTCAGGTATCGATGATACCAACGTGAATCCACAAATGACCACCATAGGAATAAACTTCACTGGTTTTTAGTATGCCAATCTGCAGAATCCAATATAGCATTGATCCATCTAAAAAATCATACTTTAATAAGTATCTGGAAAGATTCGCAGAGCTAATTCATGATTTCGATGGAGTTTTTTATGGCTCCTTTCAAGTAGAAAAGAAGAGGGGGAGTTGTAGTATGTATTTTTTCATTCGATACTGTTGAAAAATATAACCGATTTAAACAAGAAAGTAAACGAGCCATAATATACCCGAAGGATATTCAGCGTATCACAGGTAAAAGTGAGCGATACGGAAGGCTTGTGATCCAGCGAATTAAAGAAGAACTAAAAAAAGACGATCACCAGCTGGTAACGGTCCAAGAGTTCTGCAATTATTCAGGGATCTCTCAGGAAGTCGTGGAGGAATTTATTGATTGATTGCATTTCCAAGCTCAGCCCCACTTAATTTTTCTTTTAGTGCTTTCATATCATGGCTTACTTTTTCCCTCACGACTTTGGCATATATCTGAGTTGTTTTAAGGTTCTTCTGACCTAACATATCGCCAACCGATTCGATTGGCACTCCATTAGACAAAGTGATGGTTGTGGCGAACGTGTGCCTAGCCATGTGAAAGGTAATGTGCTTTTTGATGTCGCAAATGATTGCTATCTCCTTTAAGTAAGCATTCATTTTTTGGTTAGAAATGACTGGTAATAAATGGCCCGAATTCATTACGTCAGGATGATTCTCATACTTTGTCTTGATTTCATCGGCAACAGGTAAAAGTGGGATATTAGAAGGGGAGCCTGTCTTAGTTCGATCAACGGAAATCCAATATTCACCATCTAATCCCTTTGAAATATGATCTGGTGTAAGTTTTCGAACATCGGCATAAGCTAGTCCTGTGTAACAGCAAAACAAAAAGATGTCTCGCACTTGCTCTAGCCGTTCGATTTCAAATTCTTTCTGATACAATGTCTTGAGTTCCTCCTTCGTTAGGAATCCTCGTTTCACTTCTTTCATGGTCATGGTATAACCTTTAAAAGGATCTCTCATTATCCACTCATTTTTCAGAGCAATTAAGACAATCTTTTTGAAGATTTTCAAATATCTCATCACCGTATTGTGCCCAATTCCTTTCTTTGATTTTAGGTAAAATTCGAATTCAGTAATGAACTCATACTTCAACTCGTTGAAATTGATATCTTCCTTTTCGTATTGGTGTTTGACAAAATCAGAGGTGTGTTGATAAGTAGTTTGAAATCTCAGATAAGTTCCTTTTGCATAGCCCTTTCCTATCTGATCTTTTATTTGCTGAACATGATATTCAAATAGCTTTAGTAATAAATGCTGTTTTGTCTCCTTACCCTGGTATACACTCTTTATAGCTGAAGCTGAAATGAATTTATCTTCCTCATCTAATCGATCATAAATTTTATCCAATCTCAATTTCAGCTTCATTAAATGGTTATTGATGAGTCTGGCCTCCTCACTACTGCCTTTCATCTTTCCAGCATTCACATTCCATTTCTCAGGTAAGATTTTCTTTCCTGTAGAAAGTTCTGATCTTTTACCATCTACAGTGATCCTGGCTGAGATAGGAACTTCACCTGTTTTCTTACTGATTTTGTGGTTTTGAAGCCAGAATAGGACGCTGTAAGTGTGTTTCATTTCAAAAGTGCTTTAAATGGTGCTTTTTTAAGTCATTTTGATTGGGATGAGGGTTCAAATCCCTACTTAAATACACTCAAAAAACATCAAATAACCTCTATTTATGATATTTTGATAGATTCGGTTACCTATTTTATCGGTAACCGAATAAGTAACCAATTATATGAAAATATCTAGATAATTTGGATAGGTGTAGAAACAAAAAACCCTCCATACATTTCTTATGGAGGGTTTTAAACAATTTGATTTGTAAAAAGTGGAGTCGGAGGGATTCGAACCCTCGTCCAGCTAAGGAAACCATAAACCTTCTACATGCTTAGTTATTCATTAATTCTCGCTAATGAAGCTGGCGAATAACAGCCCACTCCAAAAGTCAGTTGCTTTATTTCATGTAGACGTTGCAACAACCGTCTGCACTATTCCTAAATTTCGACACCCTATATTCCTGCCTAAAGGACAGAGGCATGGTAGGATGTGACAGGGGGAACCTATATGGTTCAACCCTTAGTAATTTCTACTTTATTCGAAATTATGCTGCCATAGCGTAGTTAGACTCGCCAATTACAATTGTGAACGAATTGATTAAGCGTGCTCATTCAACACCCTGCATGCTAGCGTATGCTTTGCACTTCCTGTCGATTCCGGTCGACCCCATACTTTCAATGAACAAAAAGGCAAAGTTATCATTTGTCTCCCAAATGCTAACATTTAATTCATCGAATAGATTCCTATCGAGAAGTCAACCCTGGTCCGAGTATCAATACAATGGCTCATGGATGGTGCCTCTCTTTATAATAAGATGAATATCAGAAGTGTGCTCAATCTGTTCAATTGGATTTCGATTCACTATTAATAAGTTGGCGATCTTTCCAACATCAATGGTTCCAAAATTTGGACGCTCAAGAAAGAGATTTGCTGCTTCATAGGTGGAGGCTCTTAATAATTCGAATGTATTGTAACCCTCCTGATTCAGTCTCTGCAATTCTTGATGAAAGCTACTTCCCGGGTATGCTCCTGGAAGTGGGCTGTCTGTTCCTATGGTGAAGGAGACGCTTTTCTCCCTAAGTATTCGTAATGATTTCTCCCAATTAATCTGGTTGTTGGATAAAGTTTGGCTAAACTCATCCAAAATATCAGTCTCGTTAATTTCTAAACCATTTTTTCCAGTTACAGGTATGGTAAATTCGGAAGGGTGCATCCTTTTATCGAGCTCTGTAGGTTCGTATATCCCTCGACTGATTTTAAGCGTATTCTCAAAACCAGTGAAGGTATGTATGATTTTGGTTTCCGATGAAAGAAGGTTGTGCCCATTACTATCGGATGATAGAGAACTCCTATATGGAAAATGAGCAATTATGTCAGCATTTGCCTCTAAAGCAGTCATCAAATCTTTCTCATTGCCAATATGGACGAAGGTTTTTAAACCTCTTTTATGGGACTCATCAATAATTGATTTCATGACATTTTGATCAATTTGTGGCGATCCTTCAGGTAACTGATCGTTGATGATCTTTATATAGTCTACTTCATCAGACACATATCCATCAATAAGTTTTGGGATATTGGTTTTATGATCTGCAGATTGGATAATGAAATTAACCAATAGCGAAAGAGGAAAAGGAAGCATAGATTTAGATGCTTTAATGGGGTGTCCACCTGGAGCGGTGATTGGAGAACCCGTGAAATAGATGTCAGGGCCTATTATTTCTTTGTTTTCTATTTTGTTTCTTAGTTTCTTAGACTGAGATGGGATACCGCCAAGGTCATACACTGTTGTGATTCCAGCAGCTAACCAAGCCTCCATATTTTTTTCAGCATTTGGTCTGACCATACTCCATGGAGCAGATCCACTGGCCATGCTATGAACATGTGTATCTATTAAACCCGGAATTAAGTATTTGTTAGTACCATCTATCACGTGCACATCAACAGACTTTTCTGTACTGTGCGGGTATATATTAGTGATTTCACCGTTTGTTATCCAAACATCATACTCTACCAATAGGGTAGAGTCAATTCCATTGAAAATATTAATGTTAGATATAAGCAATTCATCAGGACTATCAATGGTTTTAATTAGAGGCTCGTATTGAGCTTTTTTCCCGAAGCAAGATGATAGTAAAGCGAGTAGGATCAGATGATTGATTTTCATTTTAGTTCATTTGAACTAAAAATAAACAAATTAGTTCATAAGAACTAATTTTATCTTGTGAAGACTAGAGATAAAATTCTGAATGCTGCAAAACTTCTTTTTAATGAAGGAGGAGTAGAAAATGTTACGACTAGACATATTGCATCACACCTTAAGATCAGTCAAGGGAATCTTCATTATCATTTTCCGAACAAAAATGAGTTAATAGAGTATCTGTATGAGGATTTTAAAAAGGGCCTGGCATCTTTGGCTGGCTATCAGAGCGGAGCCTTTGGGTTGCAAGAGATCTACGCCTCTCTAAGGCGAAACTTTGGTTGGATGTATGACTATAAGTTCTTATTTGTTGATAGAGAAATTGTTTGGCGTAGGATTCCCATAATTAAAAGGGAGACCCAGGCATTAATAATTATTAAAAGCAGGCAGCTAAAAGAGGCTATTCGAGTACTTCAATTGAATAATGTATTTAGATCGGATATTAATGATAATCAGATTCAAAGCTTTATTAATGCTTATCAAATTATGATCAATTCGTGGCTTTCTGCTGCTTATTTATTCCCGAATGCTAACGTCATCGATTTTTTCTCACTTGAAGCTTTTAACTTATGGTATCCATATTTAACAGAGGTTGGCCAATCAGAATTTGATCGTTTGAAAAGTGGTGTAATTTCTCATTAGAATCAATTCCATCAAAGTAAATTGTAGAGATGAAAGTAAATGTGGCAGTAATTCAGGATGCTCCTGTGTTGTTCGATTTGAAGAAAAGCTTGACTAAAATTCATCAGCTTGCAAAAGCAGCTAGTATTGGCAATCCTGACATATTAATTTTTCCAGAAGCATTTATTCCTGGTTATCCAAGAGGGTTATCCTTTGGAACGTCAGTAGGAAGTAGGTCTGATGAAGGCCGAGAACTATGGCTAAAGTATGCGGAAAATAGCCTCATGATTCCAAGTGCTGAAACCAATATTTTAGGAGAGATAGCTAAAGAATTCGATACTTACTTAATTATTGGGGTGATTGAAAAGAGTGAATCAGGAACACTGTATTGCTCTGTGCTTTACTTTGATAAACAGGGTAAGCTGTTGGGAAAACATCGAAAGTTAAAACCTACAGGTACAGAGCGTGTCATTTGGGGAGAAGGGGATGGAAGTGACCTGACCACTTACAAAACACTTTTTGGTAAAATAGGTGGGCTTATCTGCTGGGAGAATTATATGCCACTACCAAGAGCGTACTTGTACGAATCTGGAATAGATATCTATATCGCTCCTACCGCCGACCAACGAGATAGCTGGCAGGCAACCATGAAACATATAGCTTGTGAGGGAAGATGTTTTGTAATCGGATGCAATCAGTACGTAACCAAAGAAGACTACCCAAAAGACTTGTTGGATGAATTAAGCGGGCAGGATCATGTGATGAGCAAAGGAGGAAGTGTTATTGTGGATCCTTTTGGAAATACAGTGGAAGGTCCTCTATGGGATAAGTCAGGTATTCTGCATGCGGAACTGGACATGAACCTTGTAATCAAGAGCAAACTGGATTTTGATGTGACGGGTCATTATGCGCGACCAGATGTTTTTGAGTTGAAGAAAAAGAATTAACCTTCTTGTTTTAGAAAATTATGTTATTAAAAGTGCGGTAGATTTTTTAAGAAAAGTCGAGCATGTTAACTTGCCTCTCTGATGGAAAATTTTGTGGTATCGGCACGGAAGTACAGACCTCTCGGTTTCGAGGAGGTAGTGGGGCAGGAGCATATTACTACAACGTTGGAAAATGCCATCAATTCTAATCACCTCGGACAAGCACTTTTGTTCTGTGGACCTAGAGGAGTAGGAAAAACCACATGTGCTAGAATACTTGCTAAAACCATTAATGAATTTGAGAGCGAATCAGGGGATAGCACGAATAACTTCAATATCTTCGAATTGGATGCTGCGTCCAATAACTCAGTAGAAGACATTCGAAACCTGATCGATCAGGTAAGATATCCACCACAGCAAGGAAAGTATAAGGTCTACATCATTGATGAGGTTCACATGCTTTCGACTCAGGCATTCAACGCTTTTTTGAAGACTCTTGAGGAACCACCTGATTATGCCATCTTTATTCTGGCAACAACAGAAAAACATAAAGTAATTCCAACTATCCTATCTAGGTGTCAGATTTATGATTTCAATCGTATTGAGGTTAGCGATATTGTAAAACAGCTAGAAAAGATCGCTACTAGCGAAAAAGTAGATGCAGAGAACGAGGCACTTCACCTCATCGCGCAAAAGGCAGATGGTGCATTAAGAGATGCACTTTCTATTTTTGATTTGATCACCACATTTTCTTCCGACGGTAAGATTACCTATCAGGATACGATTAAGAATCTGCATATTCTTGACTATGATTACTACTTCAAACTTGTAGATGATCTATTGGCTCAGAATATGTCAGGGGCTCTGATATTGTTCGATGAGATTCTCAGGAATGGGTTTGATGGCAATAATTTCCTCAATGGGTTTCAACAGCACCTGAGGAACCTATTGATTTCTAAAGATGGGAAGACCATTACATTATTAGAAGTCACCGATAACCTCAAAGAAAAATATGGAGAACAAGCTGCGAAGTGCAGTCCTTCCTTTTTGCTGTCAGCTTTGAATATCTCCAATCAGTTTGAGTTAAGTTTCAAGCAAAGTAAGAATCAACGATTACATGTTGAGCTATGCTTAATGAAGCTTGCTCACTTAACCAGCGCGCTTTCGCTTAGCTCCACTGAAACTGGGGCAAAAAAAAAAGACCTGACGACAGCATAGAAAAAGAGACTAGCGACGAAGGTTCAAATCCACCAATAGAGGAACCAGAGAATTCAGTAAAGCCGACAGATAATACTCCAATAATAGAAGAGTCAAAAAAGGAAATAATTCCTGTTCAGGATGATGCTCCGCCTCCACCAACAGAGGAACCACAGCCTTCAATAAATGAAGTTAATGATCCACCACCAGAGCCTGTAAAGCCTAAGACCAGTCCTGTTCTTAAACCTTCAACCTCTGATAAACCGAAGGAGACACCAAGTATTTTTGGGAAGAAAAAACAGAAAGAAGCAGCGGAGGACTCTTCTGCAGCTATTGAAAAGAAAGAGACCGAATTCTCGGAAACAGATTTACAAGAAGCATGGAAGGCGTTCGCTGATCAAAAAACGAACGCTGGAGACACAGATAGATTGGTGTTGAGCAAGTCTGTGAAGAAAGGAGATGACCACAGTGTAATCATTATGTTAGGAAGCCAATTGGAAGTGAGCTTCCTAGAGAAGTTTGATACAGAATTGGTTCAATTCTTACGGACAGATCTACAAAATGATCATGTAGTTATCCGAACAGAGATTGCTGAAATTGAAGATGAAAAGAAACTCTACACCAGCACAGATATCTTCGATTACATGGTGAAACAGAATCCTGATCTGAAAGATCTCAAAGATCGATTAGGATTAGATTTTGATTATTAAAGCCTCATATATTCATTCATATGATTTATCGCTTAAGACATTTTGAAAACAATATGCAGATTGTTTCATCTCTCGGATGGATATTTATCATCATTGGTGTAGTTGTTCTTTTTGTAGGGCCTATACCGGGAGCTATTTTTTTTATCACTATTGGTTCATTCCTGGTTTGGTTTCAGTTGAGAGGAAAAAGAATTACGGTCGATACAGGAAACAAACTGGTCAAATCTGGAAAAGACATCATTCAATTAGTAGAGCCATCCATAGTTTTCATGAATGAGGTGCGAGTTTCTCAGACGGTAAATTCGAGAGGAAGCTCTACCAATGTGAAAATGTATTTCTACAAAGCATATATTCAAGATGGAGATAACCGGGCATTGATATCCTGCAATAGAAACGACCAGCGAGATATGGAGGCGATTAAAAAAATCGCTGAAGATCTAAATGTGCCTTTTCAGCAGAATTATGATTAGATGTTAAATTTTTAATTATTCTAAATTCTAAATTCTAAATTCTAAATTCTTACTCTCCATAAACCTTCAAATCTCGTCCTACATCTAAATCAAATGTGGTCATCTCATTGAGATCCATAACTTCATCAACAGTCATGTCGTATTTTCTTGAAATAGCATAAAGTGTTTCACCCGGCTGTACGGTGTGCTTGATAATATTTTTTCCTTCAGAGGCTTCTTCAATAGGCGCTTTGACTTGAATGTTTTGATTAACCTTGATGGCATCAGGGTTTGGAAGCTCATTCCATCTCAATAAATCATCGAGTTTTACTTCATAGAGTTGGGAGATACTCCAAAGAGATTCTCCAGGTGCAACTGTATGAATTTTAACTTTTCTTAGACGCTCTTCTTTGGTATCAACGACAGGAACTTCAATGCTCGGTACTTCCTCTTCAATGACTTCTTCATCTAGTGGTTCTTCAACAGACTCTTTCGTTAGTATAGCGTCTTCAACTTCTTTGGTAGATGCTGTTGGTTTTGTCAATGGTTTTGTGAGAGCCAATGTTTTGATTTCATGATAGGCTACTGGCTCGCTTGATGGGCGAGTTTTATCCATCCAAAGAACTCTTCCAGGTTTTAACTCATCGATAACGCTCATTCTATTTCTACTGGCAAGCTTCGAGACTTTGATTCCATATTGTTGCGAAATTCCCCATAGAGATTCTTTAGATTTTGCTACATGAAATCCAACTTTTGCCTTTCCTTTTTTCTTTTTGACATAATAGAATTCATTGGAAATGACAGAATCATCCAATCCCATATCGTTGTACTTTCTAAACTGTTTCTCAGAAATACCTGCTCTGGCAGATATGCTGTGTACATCATCATATGCTCTGGCTAAAATGGATGGGATTCCATTCAAAGGAATAATGGTTGATTTATTTGCTTCTGTGATCCCTGGCTTTAGCTCAGTAGGATAAATTTTGGTTTGTGGTTCTGAAATCTTGTTGGTCTTAGTTGACTTTTCAACTACCAGGTTTTTAGGAGGAGTGCCTTTTTTAGGTATCATGATGGAGTAAGCCCGATCGGTTGGGACAGACCCTCGCATCAACCATTTGTTATATTTTTTTAATTCTTCTACATCTATCTTTTCTTGCCGAGCTATTTGTTCCAGTGTTTTACCTCCTACATTGGTAATCTCATCCAACCAGATTCCTTCGGAGTGAGGTCTACCTACTGTTGGTGAAAATGCCACGACATAAGCAATAAACTTCTTTAGGTACCAATAAGTGTTGGTCGTGATATTCAATTTCGTTTTTCCATAATTTGATTTATCCGTATGTTTTTTTGCTCCTCCAGCACCAGCTTGATAGGCTATTACGGCATATGCCCAATTGTCAAAGTAGAAATTATTGGTTTTAAAGTATTTAGCAGACCCTCGCGATGCGGAAACTATATTTAGTCGTTCATCTACTTTTCGATCGACAGTTAGTCCAACTTCGCGACCAGTAAAATCTTTAAACTGCCAAAAACCTACAGCATTAGCCGAGGAGACAGCATCAGATATCAGTGCACTTTCCTGTATTGCTAAGAATTTGATTTCATCAGGAATGCCTGCTTTTTTATGTTCCCGTTCAATGTAGGGGAAGTATAGGTTCATTCGATCTACTAGAATGCCATAGTACGTTTCACTTTTTGTCAAGCGATCTACATCTTTCTGTATTTGTTTTCTGGCCGATTCATTGATGCTTAGATGAACATCCCCAATCATCATCTTGCTAGGAACAGTTTGCGCGAAGCTGTTTGAGAGGATAATTGCAAAAAATAACCAACTCAAAACTCGAAACTTTAAACTCGAAACTCTCAACTTCATAATTTTCTTAATATCATCAACCCATCACGGATGGGAAATAAAACGTTCTGTATTCTAGAATCAGTATGCATCTTATGATTGAAATCTCTGATGGCCTCCGTGTCCTTATCGCTTTTTGTTTCGTCAAATACTTTGCCACTCCAAAGCACATTATCCGCAATAATGAATCCTCCAACATTTACTTGATCAATTATCAAGTCAAAGTAGTTGGTGTAATTTTCTTTGTCAGCATCAATGAAGACAAGATCCCATTTCTTATCTAAGGAAGGAATTACCTCTAAAGCATTTCCTAAGATCATTTCTAGCTGATTTGCGTAGTTAGATTTAGAAAAATATTCTTTTGTACGAATGGAGAGTTCTGCATTATTATCAATAGTGACAAGTTTCCCATCAGACTGCATACCTTCAGCCATAGATAATGCAGCATAGCCAGTATATGTACCAATCTCCAGGATGTTTTTTGGTTTGATCATATGAGATAACATTGATAAGACACGCCCTTGAAGATGGCCGGAGAGCATGCGCGGCTTCAATACATGGAGGTGAGTTTCCCTATTGATTTGTTGAAGCAAATCGGATTCAGGCTCGGAGTGATCTTCTACGTATTGCTGGAGATCTTCAGTCAGAAATTCCATGTATGTAAAGATATGATTTACTTTTTGGAAAGCCTTGATTTAAGACGCTCTAAGAAAGTTAGATCTTCTTCATCTCGTGCTTTTTTACGATCCTTTATAGCTGATTTCTTAAGAATAATTAGATCATCAAGGTCAACAACATTAATATCTACATTATCTACTTTCCTAACAACACGTCTTTGAAAAGCATATTCAAAATCAAAACTCCCAACAGATTTTAAGATTTCTATCCTCAATGGAGGATCTCCAATTCCAATCATTTTCTGAACTAAAAACATTTCCTTTTGAATTGCTTCTTTTGGAATGCCATATTCTTCACAGACGTTGAGCATTTTTCCTGCATTCAATTCATTTGCATTGATGAAAATGTCTAAATCGTTCGTACCCCTTATGTGTCCGTAAGCTCCCATAGCATACCCACCAATCAAGAGATACTCAACGTTGTGATTGTTTAATGCGACAATAAAATCCTTGTAGTGTGAAGGGAATTGATTATTCGAGCTCATCTATAAAGTAGATTTTTCTAGAATTTGAAGGTTTTCTAATATCGACTCCCATTATAGCACATTGTGCCGCAATTGATGCAAAGTATAACTTCAGGTTTTGTTCCATTGTATTACTCAAAGCTTGATCCAGCTCAAGCTCCATTAAATCCTCTTGTTCATCTATGTAGTCTATAGTTCGAGTATTCATAATGGATAATAAAGATAGAAATTATTCTGGCAGATAAGTCAATGCGCTCATCTCTTCTGTAGGTAAATAGCGCTTGGCCAAGTCCTGAATACCTGATGAAGTAATGCCATCGATCTTATCAAATACACTATTGATATCCGGCACCTTATTGAGGTCTAACTGGCTTTTGGCCATCATCAGCATGATCGCATTTTTGTTTTCTTCGGAGAGCGCCATTTGACCTTTTATCTGATTTTTTGCCTTGTGCAGCTGCATATTACCCAATGGTTTGTGCTTGAGCGTCTCTATTTCTTTTAAGATTATTCGTTGACTTTTCTTCAGGTTTTTAGGATCTGTAGCGAAGTAAATAGCAAATTGACCGATCTCTAAGTATGGTGCATAGCTGGCATCCACCCCATAAACTAGTCCATGTTTTTCTCTTAAACTCAAGTTCAAACGAGAACTCATACTTGGCCCTCCCAGTAGGTTTACAAGGAAAAAGAAAGGAATGCGATTTTCATCCTTAATACTTAGCGATGGCATACCCATAGCAATATGAGCTTGAGAAATAGACTTTTTGAGTTCTTTCCTTGATGGCTCATAACCAGAAAACCAATTTCGTTTTGGTGTATGATTTTTATGAGGAATTTCTTTTAAATACTTGGTTGCTAACCGCTGAATCTTTTTTGCTGAATAATTACCCACACTGGATAGGATAATTTTCTCCGTATTGAGATTGCGATTTAGGAAACTTCTAAAATCTCCTTGCTGGAAAGATCGGACTGTTTGTTCAGTTCCAAGAATATTTCTACCGAGTGAATGGTTGGGAAATAATTGTTCATCAAATTCATCCTGAATGGAATCTTCAGGAGTATCACGATACATGCTCATCTCTTCAAGGATAACAGTTCGTTCCTTTTCAATCTGTTTTTCTGGAAAGGTAGAATTGAACGTAATATCACAAAGAAGCTCTACGGCCTTATCTAAATGAATGTCTAGTAATGAGGCGTAGAAACAAATTTTTTCCTTGGTGGTATATGCGTTCAACTCACCTCCAAGTGACTCTAACCGATTGATAATATGATATGAGCTTCTTTTTGTAGTGCCCTTGAATACCATATGCTCAAGAAAGTGAGCAAGACCTTGCTCTTCTGGGGATTCATCTCTACTGCCGATATCCAACATGATACCTACGTGGGCGATCTTCGTGTGATTTACTTCTTTGTGGATGATTCGGATGCCATTAGGCAATTCTATCAGCTCGTATTCCTTCTTGCTCATTAGAGTGCAAAGGTAGGTAGAGTTTCAAGCATTGAGTTATTCCTTTCCTGGCAATTTTTTCATGGCCTTTTCTACACCAGACCAAATCATGTCACGGTCATAGATAGGATTAGTTTCTAGGTATCTGATAGCATTGGACCTCCAGATGAGTTCTGATTGTTCACGATCTATTACATCGATCACTAAGCTACCTTTTAAAAACTTTTGATACTCAGGGTGCATGCGGTCAAGCCAGCCAATTTCAGGTATAAAGCCATCATCATATGAGTCATCTATTTCCATAGAGTCTTCCTTTAAAATCATGAAAAAGTTAACCATTAAATCAGAGGAATCATCTTCTTGTCGATAACCTTTTTGATGCATATTGTAGGCGACTGCATTTGCGATTTCATCAATCACCTTTTGACTGTATAAGTGATCAGGCCCTTGATAAGTGATTTCACATCCCTTAAGCCAACACCACGTTTCAAAAGAATCAAAAGATTGATCTGGTTTTTGATACGTTTTTACGGTAACGGCACACGCTGAGGTTAAAAAAGTGAGTATAATGATGATGCCCTTTTTCATATGCTGTTTTGATTTTTTCAGCAAGATCAAAAGGAGATGGGTCGAAATGACTGATCTCAGTTAGGATAGGACATGAATTATATCAAAGTGATGATTAAACTTTCAAAGACTTTATCGCATGGATGAGGCTTTTACAAGCTTTTGTTGCATCTGGAATAAAACACGTCATTAAAACGATAAATATTACAGGATTCAACTCTTTATTGGAATAACCTAAAGAAAAAATATAGGAGGCAGTACCAGCAATGAAGATCAATCTTAAAAAAGGATATAGTAATCGTTGATTCATGATTATCAAAACTATTAAATTCTAGCTAATTTTTTTTTTAGATAGTCTCTCTCTTTCTCGTTCTTGGTTAAAGCAATAGCTTTTTGTAATGCCAATTTTGATTGATCATTATCTCCAAACTTTTGAAGCATCTCACTTTTAATGGCGTAGAAGAGATAATACTCATCAAAGAATTGGGTGTCTTCCAGCCGTTCAATTTCCTTAACTCCCAATAGGGAACCATGTACTTTTTCAAGCGCAACAACCCGATTAAGTTCAACAATGGGACTTGGAGAAAGTTGAAGTTGAAGATCATATAACGCCAGTATGTTTCCCCAATCGGTATCTTGAAAAGTTTCCGCCTGACAATGTGTAGCACTAATGGCTGCTTGAATAAGGTACTCATTGATAGCACCTTCTTCAGATGCTTGATCTAAATATTCGAGTCCTCGTTGAATAAGCTCTTGATCCCATTTCAATCGATCTTGATTTTCAAGGGTGATCACATGGCCATCTTCATCTGTACGAGCTGCAAATCTTGAAGCATGAAAATACATGAGTGCAATCAGCGAATTAGCCGCCGGCGTATTACAGATTTCACTTTCTAGGAGCACAACATTCAATCGAATAGCATCATCACAAAGATCCGTACGGATCAATTGATTTCCTTCGGCAGATTTGTAACCTTCATTAAAAAGTAGATAGATGATTTTAAGCACCATATCCAATCTTTTCTCAATTTCGTTAGCAGGAGGGAGAAGTAACTTGATTTCGTCTTTCTTAAATTTCTTTTTTGCTCGGGTATATGCCTTAGCAACCGTCTCTTCTTTTTTAAGAAGAGAGCTAGATATTTCACGAATAGACAAGCCGCCCAAAATCTTTAGGGTAAGGATGATTTGATATTCCTGACTTAACGAAGGATGACAGCAAGCAAACATCATTCGAACCATATCATCGTTAATGGATTCCAAGGATAAATCTTCATTCATTTCTTCTACACGTTCCGGGACTTCTTGATTATTTGTCTTTTGATCTCTTCGTAGCTGATCAATCATTTTATTTCTGGCTACTCGTAAGATCCATCCGGTTGGATTATCAGGTGTTTGCGAGTAGGGCCAGGTTTGCATGGCTTTGATCAGCGCTTCTTGCACACTATCCTCTGCCAGTTCCAAATTGGATGCACCAAACTTGCTGGTGAGGTAAGAAACAGCCTTGCCATATTCCGTTCGAAAAAAGTGATCTACAAGGTGAGAGGTTTGCATGATTTTAAAACGTCATTGAGAACGTAGTGAAGCAATCTCATTTTTAAGATTACTTCACTTTGTTCGTGAGAATGTATGATCAAAAATCAGTAATAATCTCTCGTACTTCAGTAGTACCGCCAAATTCAAAAATTGGGCAATCTTTGGAGAGCTCTACTGCATGATCCAAATCTTTGGCATCCAGGTGAACATAACCACCTACCATTTCCTTTCCTTCCATGAATGGGCCATCGGTGACAATTTTTCCACCTGGACCAACCACTTTACCTTCCTGCTGAAGTGGATAACCTTCGGCCTTTACTTTAGCCATCCATTCGCCCCATCTTTGCATGTGAGCTTGCATTTGTTCAGGTGATTGATCAGTATAACCTCCTTCGCCACCGCGGAATACATATAAATACTTTTTCATTTTTCTTGTAGAGTTTTAGTTAAGTTAAATATTTCTCTAAAGACGAGTGATAAGATGAAGAATGGACAATTCAGAATTATTAATTTTTGTAGTTTGACAATGATATGATTGAATTCGAAATTGCTGATGTCAGATTTTCAGAGGAACTAGTACAATTCTGGAGAGAAAGTTTTTTGGCTGCTTACGTAGATATCCATACCAAAGAAAATATAGAGGCTTACTTTGATGAGAGTTATACGTTAGAAGAGGCAAACAATGTATTGTCCAGTGAGATTCATTTTTGTCTAAAGGCCTTGAGAGATCAAGAAACAGTTGGAGTTGCTATAGTTGCGCATCAAAAATGCCCTTTGCTAGAAAATCTAATTGCTTCGGAACTAAAACAGTTGTATTTGCTTCCTTCGGAATATGGTTCCGGACTAGCTTATCAAATGATGGAAGAAGTATTTAGAAGAATCAAAGGAGAGGAGAAGGAGTATGTTTGGTTGAACGTATCAAAAAAGAATCCTCGTGCTCAGAAGTTCTATCAAAAAATAGACTTTGAAATGGTAGGAGGCGGAGATGATATTCATGTTGGGAGTGAGGTGTTGCCTTCTCAGATAATGATCAGAAGAATCTAATCACATTTATCACCAATGTTGAAGCATGATTTACTATTCATTCTTCTTTGATAGTGTGGTGACAATCCTTCTGGCTTGATCAGTAACCTCTTTCGGATAGCCATTGGTCTCTAGTATTCTTATAGCATTGGTATTTTGGAGCTTCCCTTCATTTAGTTTGTAATCAAATTTGATTGAGGCATTATTTACCTGTTCAGTGAAATGATAGTTAGTGTAAAATTCTGTTAAGAAATCAGCGAGTTCTAGGTCATGCGTGGAAGCGCATACAATGTTGTTTTTGCTATGAAGATAGGAGAGGACGGCAACACCAGCTCCAATACGTTCAATTGAATTAGTGCCTTTGTAAAGTTCATCGATTAGGAATAGATTCATTTCTTTCGAAGTACTTTCTTCAATCATCTCCTGTATGACTTTAACTTCTTTTTGATAGAAGCTTTCATCATTTAACAAATTATCAGAAATCCTGATAGCAGAGAATATTTTAGCTTTTGGAAAAGTCCACTCAGCAGCAAAAACTGTGTTAATCGTTTGGCCAAGCAAGGCATTGACACCTAAAGTGCGGATGAAAGTAGTTTTACCAGACATGTTAGATCCTGAGATTAAAATACATTTGTCAAATGTGATGTCAATTGAATTGGCAACAGGATTATCGATTAACGGATGAAAGCATTGTGTTGCTTTTAGGATTCTTTCACCTGTAGTTTTTGGAATCGTATGATCCGATGTAATCCTCAATGCTTCTATTGAGATGCACGCATCAATAAAGCCAATGGATTCAAAAAGTAACTCAATTTCATTTTTTCTTTTTTCAATTTCTTGCGTTATGTGATAGAGCATGATAGGCTCAATCAGGAAAGATGCTTTTAGTATCTCAACTATTGAGTCAGCTAAGATGGATAATTCGTTTTGTGAAGATGAGTTATCTCTGAGTAATGAAGACTTTCTGGTTAGCCTCTTTAATGCTCTTTGAGCACTTAAAAAACTTTTTCCTTTACCAGATCCACTATCAAAATAGGATAGTTGACTGCATGCTTTATCGAAGTGATAAAGTTGTGAAATTGCATTTGAGTGCTCTAGCAGCTTTGCTTTATTCCAATAATGAATAACGAAGTTTGTGACAAGGCAGCAGAGTAATACAAGAATAATTTGGGGATAAAAAAAAGAACTTAAAATAGCACTGATGGTGACGAAAAAGAGAAAGTAAACAAGCAAGAACCATCGAGGTTTTTTTAATGTTTCTTTAGAAAATAAACTTATCAAAAAGTAGCTACCCCTGGTATTCAATTTTCTAAGTGAATCAATGAGTTTGGAAGTGTTCTCTTTTTCTTGATTGAGTTTGGAAATAGTCTGTTCTATTTTTTCGATTCTATCGGATGATGAAATGGAACGGAGTAAATAGTATAGATACTGCTGACCTAGGCGTGAGTGAGTTCGATCCAAGTACATAAATACTTCATTCATGTCTAAATCGGCCCATGTATGGTCATTGATGTTTTGGAAACTAGGAGCATTGTACTTCCATCGATAGAATGATTCTATGCGATCAAAATCAAAATATTCTTCTTTCTGACTTTGATGAATACCTATACTTTTCTCCTTCTTTTTCCCGAAAATCATTGATCCTAAATTACTACTCCCATACCACTTCTAAACTCCCACCTTCCCAAATCACCGTACTAGATTCAGCACTTTCTCTCTGCTTGATTTTGATCTTAGTTTTATCTGTTCGTAAAATTTCTTTCTTAAGTACTTTCCAGTCTATCTTATGATAAACAGTGATGTAGATCGAAGATTTTGGTAACTCTAAAGTGAAATTCTTTTTAGCAGTTCTTTCATGATCAGATGGAATTTTAGCGTTTTCCAATTTTTCAAGAGTTATTTCTGTATTAGGCACGCCATATCCAATATGATTATTAGGCGTCATGAGATTTCCAGATTGAATGATCAACTCTTTTAACTTTTCTCTCGTCAAGGAAGGGTCTTTTTCTAGAAGACATGCAGCTAGTCCAGTAATGATCGGGGCAGAAAATGATGTTCCTAATGATGAGTAACATGAAATTTCTGGTTTCACATAATCTAGCCATTCAGGACCTTTAGAACTGTATTTCATTCCATCCCAAACTTTGAATTTGGTAGCTCCTACCGTGAGCGCACGCTTAGCATCACCAGGAGAGCTAACAATTTGCCATCGATGATTACCATCATTTCCAGCAGCGACCACAAAAAGTATATTGTATTCCTCAGCTATTCGATCAACTGCTTTTGTTAAGATGGTGCTCATGCCATCCATTTGTTCACGTTGATAGTTTTCTCTCTTATCATTGAATCCGAAATTATAACCCAAAGAAATGTTGATGATACGCACTCCTTCTTTTGCCATCCACTCCATCGCTTCGATAGCAAACTCTTCTTCCCTTCTTCGCTCATAACCGCCATGGTCAGTTCGGGCTAAATAATAGGTAGCTCCAGTCGCTAGTCCGTATTGTACCTGTTTTTGTTTGTTAAAACCACCGATTAATTCCCACACCTCTGTACCATGGATGTCATCAAGATGCGCACTTCCTGAAAAAGGGTCAGCTTCTGAATCAAGATAATCTTTGTATCCTCCAATATTCTTGTTTTCAAAAAAATGACTAAGTGATTGACTCTTATCTGCTCGTAAAAATCCTCCATCGATAATCCCTATTTTAACTCCTTTTCCAGTTAGCCCCTCATCGATGATAGCACGTGCATTGATTTGCTCGAGCGCAAAGCCTAATTGCTGTCCAAATACTGGAGCAGTCAGAAAAAGAAATGCTAATTTTAGCCATCTCATAAGAGGAGATTTATTTAATCCCAACGAATATAAACCATGCGCTACGATCAAATAGACAATAAACTTTTTATTCAGAATCGTGAAAAGCTGGCTAAGCGCATGAAGCCTCGTTCGGTAGCGATTGTACATGCGAATGATATTATGCCTACCAATGCAGACGGAACGATGAAGTTCGTTCAAAATGCAAACCTGTTGTACCTGACTGGAGTAGATCAGGAAGAATCAATTGTGATTATTGCTCCAGATTTTCCTGATGAAAGAATGAGGGAGATGTTGTTTGTGAGAGAAACAAATGATGAAATAGCCGTCTGGGAGGGGCATAAACTGACCAAGGATGAAGGAACTCAAACATCAGGAATTAAGAATGTAAAATGGGTTGATGAATTTGAAAAAGCCTTTTACACAATCTTGGCAGAGTGTGATCATATTTATTTAGATAGCAATGAGCATATCAGGAATGCAAGTGAAGTAGAGACTCGAAATGCAAGATTTATCGAAGAGTGTAAGTCTAAGTACCCATTGTATGGGTACGAAAGACTGTCACCAATTCTTACTGATCTGAGGTGCATAAAGTCTCAAGTAGAAATAGATATCATGCAGCATGCATGTGACCTCACAGAAAAGGGCTTTCGTAGAGTATTAGACTTTGTGAAACCGGGTGTGATGGAATACGAAGTGGAAGCTGAATACCTTCATGAGTTTGTACGAAATAGGTCGAAGGGATTTGCTTACACTCCAATTATAGGTGGGGGAGGAAATTCGTGTGTTCTGCATTACATAGAGAATAATCAGCAACTGAATAATGGAGATGTTTTGCTGATGGATGTGGGAGCTGAATATGGCAACTATAATGCAGATATGACCCGCACAATTCCTATCAATGGAAAATTTACTGAGCGCCAACGAAAAGTATACGATGCAGTCCTCCGTGTGAAAAATGCAGCGACAGATTTGTTAAAGCCGGGAAATCGAATTCCTGAATACCATGCTGAGGTGGGTAAGTTGATGGAAAAAGAACTTTTAGATCTTGGGTTAATAGATCAAACAGATATTAAGAACGAAAATCCAGACTGGCCAGCATACAAAAAATACTTCATGCATGGAACGTCGCACCATATAGGATTAGATGTACATGATATAGCATCCATTTATAAGAAGTTTGAGGTTGGAATGGCCTTTACAGTAGAGCCGGGTATTTATATCCCAGAAGAAAAAATCGGTATTCGCTTAGAAGATGATGTCATTATTACGGAAGGCGGACATATTAATTTGATGAAGAATATACCGATTGAAGCAGAAGAAATTGAAGAACTAATGAATAGCTAGTATGTCGAGCGAAAAATTTGATTCAGAGAAAGCACCAGAACCTGTTGGACTATATCCTCATGCACGAAAAGTAGGTGATCTGCTTTTTCTTTCGGGTGTGGGACCTAGAGAGCGAGGAACGAAGAAAATACCTGGAGTAGAGCTGGATGAGAAGGGAGAGATCGTGAGTTACGATATAGCCGAACAGTGTCATTCAGTCTTTAAAAATGTGCGGTTGATATTGGAGGCATCTGGAGCCACATGGGAGGACTTGGTAGATGTAACCGTATTTCTGACCAATATGAAAGATGACTTCAAAATCTACAATGCGATCTATGCTGAATATTTCAAGGATAATCAGCCGTGCAGAACAACAGTAGAGATTAGCTCGCTACCTACACCAATTGCTATTGAGCTTAAATGCATAGCTGCGATCAAATAATTAATCAATGGAAGAAAATGAACTTAAACTAACGGGTAAGGATAAAGATAATTTTTTAGAGACAGCAAAGTGGGGCAAGTTTCTTGCAATCGTTGGATTTATTCTTAGTGGGTTAATGATTGTTGCTGGTCTATCTATGATGACTGGATCATTTGCCGATATTCCTGTCCAATTTGGAGCGTTTGGTTTTATTTATATCCTCTTATCGTTGCTATACGTTTTCCCCTCGTTATATCTTTTCCGTTTTAGTACTCAGATAAAGCAAGGTATTAATGAAAAGAATCAAGAGTTATGCTCGG
This sequence comes from Marinobacter alexandrii, assembly GCA_039984955.1. Taxonomy (NCBI): domain Bacteria; kingdom Pseudomonadati; phylum Pseudomonadota; class Gammaproteobacteria; order Pseudomonadales; family Marinobacteraceae; genus Marinobacter; species Marinobacter alexandrii. The sequence goes on along the minus strand of JBDWTN010000006.1, from coordinate 177,862 downwards.
AAGCTTATAATAACTTAAGAAGATTATTTCTCTTCATGGGAGTGATGACAATCGTTGTTTTGTCATTCTATGCTCTGGCTCTTTTATTCGCTTTGATGGGAGGTTTTATGGGCGGAATGTTTTAGTCAATGATTAATTTTTGTTCTATCCATTTGAAACCATCTTCCAGGTGTTTGACATAAGCGCACCCTTGATAGTGTCCTAACGATTCTATAGTGACAAACATTAGATTGGGATCTTTAATTTGATTCTTCTCCATAATAGATTTGGAGCGACTATAGCTGAACAACTCATCTTTGACACCATGGATGACATAAGTGGGAACCCCATATTGCCCAACATACCGATAATATCCAGCCATTGCGATAGCTCCATCAATCAAGTTTGAATACTTGGATGCAAAATGAACAGCACCCGTACCTCCATCACTATAACCAGCTACGATAACCTGGCCCACAGGCCAATATTCTTTAATTAATTCTAAAAGTTTTACCAGTTGTTTTTCTTTGGGATTCTCCCACCAGGCCTGATGTTGCGATAGCGGAGCAATTACAAGATATTTAGAGGTATCTATGGCTGGTAGCATCAAACAGTTCATGAATTCTTGATATCGATTTGCGGAGACTCCCCAATGAAGGGCTAATATCATCAGTACGTTTTGTTTATTGATTTGCTCGGGTACTGAGACCATTACAGGCCAATCACTTCCAGATGTCATAGTCAAATTCAACTCTCGGATGCCCGTCTTTAAATCAAGTTTTTGGATAGAATTTTTGGTGGGATATGCAATACTTTGCTGCCCATAACCTATCAGATTGATAAAGGGTATAAATAAAAGTAGTTGGAGTAATCTCAATGTCATGGCTACATAAAAAAGAATAACTGTTACTCCCTTATACGATAGAGATTCAAAATCACTATTTTTGAGGTAGAATATCATTATGAATAAATCATTGGAATACAATACTCAGCGTGCTCATCTGAAATTGAGAGAATACGGGAGAAACGTGCAAAACCTTGTCGCTCACTTAAAAACGGTCAAGGACAAAGAAGAACAGAGTAAAAAAGCAGCAACACTTGTTGAGCTTATGAAGATGATCAACCCTGACTTAGGGAATGATCCTGAGAGTGATCAGAAAGTTTGGGATGACCTACATATCATTTCAAATTTCGAATTAGACATAGACGCTCCATTTACTAAACCAGATGCTTCTGTCTTAAATAAAAAACCTGAACGATTAAGGTATTATTCGAACGAGATCAAGTTTCGTCATTATGGACGTAGTGTTGAGCTTTTAATCGATCAGGCTATCGCTATGGAGGATCCTAAAGAAAAAGAAGGTGCTATAGTCGCCATTGGACGATTGATGAAAGGATTTTTCCAAACATGGAATAAAGAAAGTATTGAAGATGAACAGGTTCTTAAAAATATCAAGAAGCTTTCAAATGATCAGTTAACCATAGATATCGAAATTGTTAAGGAGTTAGGTCTTTTTGATTCAGAGAAGAAATTCACGAACAGAAGAAATAACAACAATAACAAAGGCCGTCGAAATAACAATCAAGGTGGCAAAGGTGGTCAGCGTCGAAATAGCCCTCATAGCTCTAACAATAATAAGGGCGGGAACAATAGAAGAAGATATTAATTTGTTTTTTTGATTTGAGGATGGTTTAGATAGTTTAGTCCTCTAATAGAATATCTGGTAAATCATCAAATCTCCAAATCAATCATGGCATCTTTTCGGGTAGAGGGCGGACACCAACTTTTAGGTGAAATCATTCCGCAAGGGGCTAAAAACGAAGCGCTCCAAATTATTTCTGCTGTTTTATTGACAGACCAAGAGGTTGTCATCAATAAAATCCCTCAGATACGTGATGTATTAAAACTAATAGATCTTCTAGCAGATCTTGGAGTGGATATCACAGAGAATGGAAGTGAATCCTATACGTTCAAAGCGGCTAATGTCAATCTTGATTTTCTAAATACAGATGACTTCAAAGAAAAAGCATCTTCACTCCGCGGATCTATCATGATCCTGGGGCCACTTTTGGGTCGTTTTGGTACAGGTAAAATGCCAAAACCTGGAGGAGATAAGATTGGACGAAGAAGATTAGACACGCATTTTGTAGGCTTTCAAAGTCTTGGAGCTAAATTCAACTACGACGCTAAAACGTCCTTTTATACAGTAGATGGTACTAACCTGAAAGGGGCTTACATGCTTCTGGATGAGGCTTCCGTGACCGGAACGGCTAACATAATCATGGCAGCTGTAATGGCAGGCGGACTTACAACCATTTACAATGCGGCATGCGAGCCTTATATCCAACAGCTATGTAAGATGCTCATTCGGATGGGCGCAACTATCGAAGGTGTTGGTTCAAACTTACTTCGTATTGAAGGAGTGAAATCATTGAATGGAACTGAACACACGTTGCTTCCAGATATGATTGAGGTAGGAAGTTTTATTGGTATGGCAGCCATGACTGGCTCAGATATCACCATTAAAGACGTTCAAATCAAAGAACTGGGAATCATTCCGGATACTTTCAAACGATTGGGTATCAAAATGAATTTCGTCGGTGACGATATTCATATTCCAGCGCAGGATCACTATGAAATTGAATCATATATTGATGGTTCTATTCTCACAATAGCAGATGCGATATGGCCTGGTCTAACACCGGATCTATTAAGTGTGATTTTAGTTACTGCAACTCAGGCAAGAGGAACGGCTCTTATTCATCAAAAAATGTTTGAAAGTAGATTGTTTTTCGTTGATAAACTGATAGATATGGGAGCTCAGATTATCTTGTGCGATCCTCATAGAGCCACAGTCATTGGGTTGGATAAGGCTTATTCTCTAAGAGGTATAACGATGACATCTCCGGACATACGTGCTGGAGTCTCTCTCTTAATTGCTGCTATGTCAGCTGAAGGGGTAAGCACTATTCATAATATTGATCAGATCGATCGAGGTTACCAATTTATTGATGATCGTTTGAATAGCATGGGAGCAAAGATTGAGCGGTTATCTTAATTATCAGAAGATAGAAAATTGGTCTGACTGAAAGGTGAGGAGCTCGTGCTGTTGACCTGGATCTTATACCTTAAACTCGCTCTACAGTCATTGGCAATGATGTTATAATACATATGCCTATGTCCGTACTTTCCAGGATAAAAGGTAATCATGTTTTCATCAGTCTCAATGATGTCAATAAATCCCTGATTATAGAAGTCTCTTATGACTAAACGGTAAGTACCCGAGTATTTATGATCGGGATTTACCCATTTGACGGTCATCGAGGCTGTGTCGCTATTGATTTTCACCAACCCTTTTTCATATAATTCAATTCTATCCACTTCGTAATGACGATTACTGCCAGGTACTGCCAGTGTTTTATACCTGAATTTACAGGAAATTAGACCGTCTCTTTTCAATTTCTTCGTGAGTTCTAGATGCGTGTCATACCACTCGTTCAAGCGTTTAGCTTCTCTACCAACGTCATATTTTCCGGGAGCAAGCTTAAGATGCATTGCGGATTCAACGTCTAGTGTGAGATATCCTTTCTCTCCTATACTAATTGAATCAAGGGTAGAAAGGGGTTGCCCTTTTTTTACTTTACTACCATCAATTTTTTTTACTTTTTTCGAATCTAGGACTTCATATTCTTGACTGAGTGATAGCTGAGGAATAAACAGGAAGATGAGGAGTATTAAATGGTTGACTTTCATATCGGATTAGGCTTATTAATTTGAACGATGAAACCTTTTTTTAGGTATAAGCTAATAATAGGTTTTTCCCTGTTCTGCTATTCCATAACCCTCCTTCATCAAATCAATTTGTGTCTTTTTATCAAAAAGTAAGGGGTTCGTATGATTAAAATGAATGAATTGAATTTTTCGTTTAAGAGCTCTGGATTCTTTATCAAAAAGAGCCATACTCTCAACCACAAAAGGGTGAGGCACTTTATCCATAGCTCTATTAGGTAGCTCACCTTCTTGGTAGAAAGTTGCATCTAAAAAAGCATAATCAATTTCCCTTTGATCCAGAAGTTCTACAATACTCCTGTCCCATTTGCGCCATTTATCAATATCGGGGATAAACAGATAGCTCTTTAGTCGTTTACTGATTTTAAAACCAGCGGTTTCTGAGAATTCATCTCTATGCGGTACAGTGAAGGCTTCCACGGTAAGATCCTCACCAATTACCACGGGTAAATCTGTAGGAAGTATGACTGGTGATATGTTTTCTAAGTCAATAAGCTGACTCCAGGGACCATTAGTTTTCAAGAAATCAATCATCCTGGGGAGTGCATAGACCTTTACTTTGTTAGCTCCTAAAGCTTCTCTGCCAAGCGACATGAGTCCTGTGTAATGTCCAATATGAGCGTGTGTAATGAATATTCCTTCTGGTAGGTATGGATACTCTTTGTGTGTCAATGTTTGAAAATATTGAAGCTGCTTATCCATATCGGGCGTAGCTTCAAACAACCACCATTGCTTTGTCTTGGGGTCGACCAGTGCTAATGATGTCACATATTTTGCGAAATCAGGATTCCTATGAGCTCTTTGACATTCGTTTTGACAGCCTATATGTGGGAATCCCCCATCCTGAGCAGTACCAAGCACTATGATGTGTTGACCGAATATGCTTTGAACTATTAAGAGTAAAAGAGTAATGATGAAGAATCTCATAAGTTAAATCTAACCTATTCTTTCTGAGGGATTGGTTTGAAAGATTATGGGTTTAACATTTCGTTAAGCATTATTAGGATTCTATTAACAGCAACACTGATTTGAATAATGGTTCTTTGAATAAAAAAAACATGCGTAACTTAATCTTCTTAATTCTTCTTTCTAGCGCTTTTTTTGGGGTTAGTCAACCTTTGAACAGGTCATTTGAAAATCCGGATGGATCACTTAAACTTCTTGGACAAATCACTCTAGAAAGATTAACAGAGGAGCCTTTTGGTGAATGGTATGAGGAAAATTATAAAGATCATCAAGTAGATATAAATATTTTATCTACTATAGAATTACCTGATTCTATCACTGTTTTCATGGGCACTTGGTGCGGAGATAGTAGGAGAGAAGTTCCTAGGTTCATAAAAATCCTGGAATCTCAGAATTATGACATGCATAAGTTGAAAATAATTTGTCTTAACACAGGATTTCAAAACTACAAACAAGCACCAGAGCGTGAAGAAAGAGGGGTAGACATTCATCGAGTTCCAACATTTGTATTTCATGAGAGAGAAGGATTGGAGATTGGACGAATTGTGGAAGAACCTGTGATTTCACTTGAGCAAGATATTCTTAAGGTCTTAAAAGGAGATGACTATCAGACTGCTTACCCAACAGCCAATAAACTGATTAAGTACTTTAATGAGTCTTCTCTGAAGGAACTCAGAAAGAAAAAATCACAGTTAATCAATGAATTTAGTGAAGGAGAGAATGTTTACGAGCTAAACACTTATGGTTACGTTCTTTGGACCTCTTTTCAAATCCCTAAGGCCCAATTTGTGTTTGAATTAAATACGAAACTATTTCCACAAGAAACCATAACTCATCAAACGTTGGCGAGATTTATGAATTCATTGGGTAAGGAGAAAGAGGCACTTGCTTGTGTCAAGAAAGGCCTTCAGATAGAACCTGAAAATGAAAACTTGATCAACTTGAGAGAAAGAATCAAGGATAAAGGTTAATTGATAAAAGCTGGATAGAGTTGGGGTCTATCCAGCTTTTAGGATTTATCTTCTTTGTAGGGAGACAGACTCATTAATCCAACAGCCAACAGTAATAGATTGACCTTCTTCCATTCCCTCGTTAAAAATTTCTTCTATTGATGGAAACTGTTCCTTTGAAGCCTGCATTTGAGATTTATTACCGGACTTTTCATACATCTTGTAAGCGGCAAGGAAAACACCTCTATCCATTACTATACTCTTATCACCTCTGCAGTCGTCAAAACTTGTGAAATATAAGTTGCCAATAAGATTGTATGCCTCGGAGCTACCAGGCTTAGTACTCAGCGCTTCATACGCTAGTGTTCGCGATCTAGACTTGTTGCCAAGTTTGCTGTTAGCTACTGCTTGCCCGATCAAAGCGTCATACTTTTCCTCACCAGAGGAAGCAAGCGTTGATGCTTCTTCATAATATTGAAGCGCCTTTCTAGGCTCGCCATTATTGTTGTATCTGCTCCCCATCGTGTAAGCCAGCTTAAAGCTTGGATTTTCTTTGTAAACAGCTTCACTTGCTTCCAGCCAATAAGGCTGATCAATACACTTAGCTTGAAGGGAATAGTTAAATATTTTTTTAGCTGTGCTTAGATCAGCTGGATTGGATTTAAATTTTGGGACTAGCTGTTTTTCAATGAAGTCACATGTAAGGATGCCTGGAATAGAGCTTAACCAAGCATCAGTTTTGGACTGTTCTTTATCAAGTTTTGCTGCATTTTCTCCGTTTCTCCGTTTTTCTTCAATGATGTCAGAGATCTGTGTATGAATATCTAGTACCTTCTCTGCGGGCATTTTATCAGGAGTAGACTGATGATAATTTTTGGCCAATAGCATGTATGGATTTAAGTTGAAAGTGGAGATTTCGGGTCCATTCATTTCATATGCTTTTGCATATAAATCAGCTAATAAAGAGTATTTTGAAGGCGTTCGGTAGTAAAGTTTAAAAGCAGCAAAAGCTTTTCGATCCATTATTGACGCGTCATTATCAAAGTATTCAATTCGTTGATCATACATCCACAGTAACGAATCTTGAAGGCGTTCTTTTCTATTTGAATCATCGGAGCTTTTAATGATGTTTTCTATACAATCAATACCTTCAATGTAAATAGACTGATTTAAGTCTGGATTATTTGTATAAAGCCAGTTCAGAGGCTTCATCGCTTCGTTGTATTTGCTTTGAGCAATTAGCAGCTTGTAATACGCTTGTCTTTCCATTGCCTGACTTTTCAAGTCAGGATCTTCAGGCCAATTCCAGCCGTCTTGAGCGATGGAAAACGTAGTTAGTAGCACAAAAAGTGCAGTAAAAAATGATTTCATCATGTCCTTTTGAGTTGTATTTCGAGTTGCCTTTTTTATCTGTAGTTTATCAATAGGCGAAAACAATGCCATTTGGTTTTGCAAGATGGTTGTTAAAATGATTTGCAAAATGAACAAATTTTTATGCTATTACGGCATATGATCACATTAGTTTTGTGTTAAATATCAACCTGCAATCTAATTCAATGTTCAACTTTAAGGAAATCATAAGTGTTTCGCTCATTCTTTTCTCGGTAATTGATATTTTGGGAAGTGTTCCCATTATCATCGATTTACGGAAAAAATTTGGTCATGTTCAGTCGGAAAAGGCTACCCTTGTTTCGGGCATTATCATGGTTATTTTTCTTTTTGTTGGAGAAAGTATTTTAGCGCTATTTGGAATTGATATCAGCTCATTTGCTGTTGCCGGAGCTATTATTATGTTTTTCCTTGGGATGGAAATGGTCCTTGGCTTGCAATTCTTTAAGTCAGACCCTGAGGAATCCAAAAGTGCTTCCATTGTTCCTATCGCTTTTCCTTTGATTGCTGGGGCAGGTACAATGACAACTTTGATCTCCTTAAAGGTTGAGTACAGTACGGCTAATATTTTGATAGGCATAGCTGTCAATCTCTTATTCGTTTATATTGTACTGAAAACCAGCGGTTGGTTAGAAAAAGTGATTGGTAAGGCTGGTTTTAACGTACTGCGGAAAGTATTCGGAATTGTCTTATTAGCAATCGCTATCAAAATCTTTAAAAACCACCTCTTCACATGATCAAAATTTTTACAGATGGTGCGGCAAAAGGAAATCCTGGCCCTGGAGGCTATGGCACAATCTTGCAACATGGTCAAAATGAAAAAGAACTATCGGATGGTTTTAGAATGACCACCAATAATCGAATGGAACTTCTGGCAGTGATTGCAGGACTTGAAGCTATTAAAAAACCAGGCTGGAAGGTATTGGTTGTCTCGGATAGCAAATATGTAGTAGATGCTGTAACAAAGGGGTGGCTTAAAGGATGGGTTATAAAAGATTTTAAGGGGAAAAAGAACAGAGATTTGTGGGAGCGTTATTTGAAAGCGTCTGCTCCTCACGATGTGAGATTTCAATGGGTAAAAGGTCATGCAGGACATCCAGAAAACGAAAGATGTGATGGTCTGGCGGTAGAGGCTGCTGAACGAAAAACATTGAAAGTTGATACTGCTTTTGAAGAGAGTAAAAGATGATGACTTATTTTAGTAGCGAATTTAGAGTTTAAGGACACATATCATATGAATTTCAACAAAGGCATTTTTTATTTCTTGTTTGCTATATTGGTAATAGGATCGATGGTGATCTATTTTAAGGTTCAACGAGATATGAAGTTGGAAAACCCCAGTCTTACCGATTTAGCTACTGAGCCAGACTTATTGATGAATACGGCAGATAGGACTCTGCAAGACCATAAATCCTTAACAGCAATAGGGTTCCTTGAGGATGCGATTAAAATGATGAAGTTGTTGGAAAAGGATGGCGATAGCATCAGTACAGAAGCTATTGAAGTAGCCATTGGTGACCTTGAGATCGTTGAAGATCATATAAAAGCCGAGGATATCAATGATGATTTAATGTATGAAGCTTTTGCTGATGCAATGAATTCACTTGCTTTTGCTTCATTAAGGGTTTCTGAGCAATTTATTAGAGAAGGAAAAAAGGAGGAAGCTAGAGTAACCATTAATTATGCAATGGATCACCTTCAAAACTCAATAAAATTCGCAAGGGGCCAGCAAAAAGAGGATGAAATCAGAATTGCAAGTCATTTACAAAAACTCATCGATGAGCATTTGGAGAGTGACATTTCTCAAATTGATTTAGTTATGTCCGAAATTGACTCGGTAGTAAAGGCACATGTGATCAAGTAGGATCTACCTCACGTTCAATGAACGTTAAGCCTGCGCTTGTGAGCTCATCTAGTACTGGTTCATAGATTTGCTTCTTGATAGGTACATGTACTCCACTAAGATCTATTTTTCCCTGTAAAATTAACTTTGCGGCAATAGCAAGCGGTAAACCTACAGTCTTTGACATGGCAGTGTTCACCTCATCGTCTCCCAATGTGACCATGCTAGACTCTATCTGTCTGGGCTTTCCATCTGCAATGAAATTGAACTTGTGCCACATCACTATCATATCTTTATCATCTGGATTTAATGTCCATTTCTTCTTTAAGATATGCTCCAGTATTTGAGCCGGAGTTCCCTTTTTTAGGCCTACTAATTCCTCCTCGAACATGCCGAGCCATCTTAATTTAAACATGATGCCATTGTCCAAGTCTAGACTCAGGTAGTGCGCAAGTTTAAGCTCAACAGAGTCATTGGGATTATATGAAAGAAATGAATTAATAAATTGACGATGCGTCATTTCAGACACGTTTTCCATTTTATAAGTATCATCTGTAGCACCAAGCTGAACAAAGACATCCCAAGCAGCGCAGTAGCCGGATCCTCTCAATGTACCACGATATAGAGTCTGTATACCTCTGAGGTTGTATACATCAAGGTAGGCTAACGAATCCCTGTTTGCATAACCTTCAAAGTACCCATGGTCTGGGATATAGATCGCTTCTGTTCTTCTAAAAAGTTTTTGATAGGGAATGTATTTATAACGACCCTCCTGGATGAATTTACAAGTTCCCTGACCAGCTAAAACCACGTTTCTTGGATTCCATGTAAACTTATACTTCCATGGATTGTCACCCACAGACTCCTCGGCGACCAAACCTCCTGTAAATGTTTCGAATCCTGTCAGTTTGTAGCCTTTATCTCTTAGGTCATCCAGCACTTTCATAGCTGACATATGATCAATTCCAGGATCAAGTCCCATTTCCATGATCATTAGTTTACCATTGCTTTCAAATTGATCATTCAATTCTTTAATCTCTTCAGTGAGATAGGAGGCTGTAAGAAAATGTTTTTTGAGTTCTGCACACTTTTTAGCCACATGGATATGCAATGATGCAGGAAGCATGGAAATGATTAAATCATTGCTACTGACCAAGCTAGTAAGCAACTCTGCATTAAAGACATCAAAGGAAACAGCTTTTGCAGTAGAACGGCCTTCAATTTTTGATTTTGCCAGCTCTATATCCTTTTCAGCAATGGTCAGATTCCATTGCTCTTCTTGTGCGTGGCTCAGAAGATAGTTGATAAGTGCGGTTGAAGATTTACCCGCCCCAATGATTAAGATATTTTGCATTAAACTAAGGAAATTTTTTATAAATGTCTTTTCTATGGAGAAATCGCTCTATCCAGACTTCTGAGGATTGAGTATCAAAGAATAAGCCCATGCGATAGTCTCCGATTCTAACTCTGAAATAATTGTCTGCTCCTTTTAGTACTTTGATCTGCTCAATATTTTGAATGGAAGGTGCATTTTCTATTTGAATAATTGTGCTCTTTATCTTTTGCTTTAAAGATTGGTTTTTGACCTTTTTGAGGTCTTTGAGAAATTGATTTCGAAATCTAGTGTTCATTAATCAAGCAAGTCAAAGACTTCCTTTCGAGTAGCTTCTCCAGTTTTTTCACCTTCAATTATGGCTTTATATAAACCAATATCCAATAACTCTTGCTTGCTAATCGGAGTATATGAAACACCTAGTTTTTTAAGTGCTTCAAAAGCCTTTTTAAGCTTTTCTGAATCATTTGTATTGAAAATTGCTGCTTCCATCTTTCAAAGGTAGAATTAACTTTTTTTATTCACAACCGTGCTACTTGCTTGATCGGTTGGGAGAATAAGAAGATCTCCAATCATTACGTGTGGAGGTCGATTGAGGACAAATTCGATCGTTTCTGCTATGTCAATCGCTTTCAAAGGGGTGTAGTTTAGATATACTTTGTTTGCTTTTTTAGAATCACCCTTGAAACGTACTTCACTAAATTCAGTCTCGACTAGACCGGGATCAATAGAAGTTACTTTAATGGAGTGTTCATTTAAGTCAAGTCTCATTCCTTTTGTAAGGGCATCTACGGCGTGTTTAGATGCACAATAGACATTTCCTCGAGTATATACTTCTAAACCTGCAATGGAACTAAGATTGATGATGTGCCCCTTCTTACGTTCAACCATCCCTGGAATGATTGCTTTACTTACATAAAGAAGGCCTTTCACATTGATATCCATCATGGCATCCCAATCATCGGTACTTCCTTCATGAATCAAATCTAAACCATGAGCATTACCAGCATTATTAATCAAAACGTCAATTTCTTGCCAGTCTGCAGGAAGAGATTGGATAGCTTCGAATACAGCATCTTTATCTCTAACATCAAATGAAAGCATTCGTGTTTCAGTAGATAGTTCCTTTTGGAGTTTCTCCAGTCTGTCAGTTCTTCTCCCACAAATAATCAAACGATAGTTCTTGCTAAGCAATCGGGCAGTTGCCTCTCCAATACCACTGGTAGCTCCTGTAATTAATGCGATAGATTGACTCATTTTAGCCTTTTCCTTTCTTTAGACGTTTCTTTTGTCTGCTTTTGATTTGACCAGCTCCCTTGGTCTTCTTGCCTAGTTTTCGCTTAGTACTCGGCCCACCTTCGAAGGTGACAAAGATTCCAAGGTTTTGGGTAGTTAGTTTATCCAGACCAATGCTGAAGTCGTTGGTATTATCAGTAAGCATGTTTCTGAGACCATAGGAGTACCTAATCTCAGGAGAAAACTTAAAGAAGGGATAAAAAATATCAAGTCCAACTCCTACGTCGATAGCAAGATTCCAGTTTCTCAATTCCAATTTTTGGGTAGTATCTTCTTCATCGCCTTTGCCGGAGGCTTCTAGTGAAGGGTTTACGCCAAATACCATATACATAGCCAGATTCCCTCGTCTAGCTGACTTATATTTTATCAACAAAGGAAGTTCGACCATCGTTGCGTCTTTTAATTCTCGCTGCGTTATACCATTGGTAAAACGATAACTCAAATCATTTTCGTAAAATGCAACAGTAGGCAATAATCGAAAATCAAGATATTCTGAGATTTTCATATTGATAACAAAGCCTAATTTGAATCCACCAAGATTCCCTGGCACAATGGAGTGAACAGTGTCCATAGCAGGGGAAGTGAAGTAATCAGAGTATCTGATAACGTATTTAGATGAATGTACGCCTATAAGAAAACCGTAATGAATCCATTGCTCCTCATAATTTAGAAGATTATCTGCAGGATTGTTTTGAGCCGTTGACGAGTAGCTCATCCCGAAAAGCAATACGAGTACTAGGGCTATTTTTCTCCCACGTAAATAGAACTGATGCCTAGGGTTAATGGTTTGCATTTAGTGTTTTTATATCCTGTTTTTTCCAGAATTTTCAGAAAATTATTTCCATAAGGAAATTCATTTACTGATTCTGGCAAGTAGGTATAGGCGGTGTTATCTTTTGAAACCACCTTTCCAATCTTCGGTAATATCCAACGAAAATAAAAATTATATAATTGTTTGAACGGAAATACCGTAGGTTTTGAAAATTCTAGGATGATGGCCCTGCCGCCGGGTCTTAAAACTCGATTCATTTCCGACAATCCTTTTTCTAGATTTTCAAAGTTTCTTACACCGAATGCAACGATTACAGCATCGAATTTATTATCATCAAAGTGAAGGTTTTCTGAATCTCCGGATTGCATATCGATGATCTCAGAGTATCCTCGTTTCTTCATTTTCTGCCGACCGACATTAAGCATACCTTCAGAGATATCCACACCTATTACTTTCTCAGGATTCAGTTTCAATGACTCAATAGCGAAATCTCCTGTACCAGTGGCTATATCCAAAATTTGCTTAGGTTGTAAGTCTCTAAGCATTTTAATTCCTTTTTTCCGCCATCTGATGTCTATTCCCAGACTTAGGAAATGATTAAGGAAGTCATACTTGCCTGAAATGCTGTCGAACATCTCCGCTACCTGCTTCTTCTTCGCATCCGACTTATCTTTGTATGGTAGTACCGTCATAATTGCCGCAATATTAGTGGATTAAACCCTTGTGCGGTCGAAATGTTATCAGTTTCTTCTCTATGCAGATAAAATCAGCAGAATTTGTAATCAGCAGCCCGGACGTGTCCGGATGTCCAGCTCCCGATCGACCTGAGTATGCCTTCATAGGTCGCTCCAATGTCGGAAAATCAAGTTTGATCAACCACATAACCAATCGGAAGAAATTGGCAAAAACATCTTCAACACCAGGTAAAACTCAACTAATCAATCATTTTGTGATCAATGATCAATGGTATTTAGTGGATTTACCAGGCTATGGGTGGGCACAAACTAGCAAGGTGAATAAAGCGGCTTGGAAAAAGATGATTAATACCTATCTGGAAGAACGACAAAATCTAGCTTGTGTCTTTGTGCTGGTAGATATTCGCCATGAACCACAAAAAATCGATCTAGATTTTATGCGATGGCTAGGTGAGGAGGGTATCCCTTTTAGCATCGCTTTCACAAAGGCTGACAAACTGGGGAAAACGCAAACTCAATCCAATGTGGCTTCTTATAAGAAGGTCATGAAAAATACATGGGAAGAATTACCTCCAACTTTCGTTACATCATCGGCTGAAAAAGTGGGTGGGAAAGAAATTTTGGAATTTATTGGTCGAATTAATGCAGAGATAGTAGGATAGGATATTTTTGCCACCTCAAAATACAATTTATGGAGTTTAGTGATATCGCATCAGTTTCTGGAAAAGGCACATTATTCAACATCATTCAGCCTACACGTACAGGTGTAATTCTGGAAAGCCTTGATGAACACAAGAAAAAAATGGTAGCCACCATGCATAATAAGGTGAGCATCTTATCTGAGATTTCGATCTACACAACTGATGCTGAAGGTGCAGTTCCTTTGGAGGATGTAATGAAAAAAATACATGCTGAATTCGATGGTGATACAGATTTAGATAAAAACAGCAGCCCTGAGGAATTAAAGGCATTCTTAAAGTTTATCCTTCCCGAATATGATGAAAATCGTGTTTATGTCTCTGACATCAAGAAGGTGGTAAGCTGGTATGATCAAATCGTAAAACAAGCGCCGGATGTTTTAGCGGAAAAAAAGAAAGAGAAGAAAAAGGAAACTAAAAAGCCCGCAAAGAAAAAAGAGGAGGCTGAGGGTGAGTGAAATAAAATTTAAATTTAGAGTACGATGGGCTGATTTAGATCCCAATGGGCATATGCGACATACGGCATATAACGATTACTGTGCGCAAGCTCGTTTAATGTACTTCGAAGAAATAAGCATGCCCTTTCATAAGTTATTGAGTATGAATATTGGGCCTATTTTATTTAGAGAAGACACACGTTTCTTCAAAGAAATCCGAATGAACGAAGAATTTGAAGTGGGATTTACGATATCCAAACTGCGAAAAGATGGATCTAAGTGGTCTTTTAGGCATAATATTTACACAAAAGATGGAGACCTGTCTGCAAAAGTAGATGTAGACGGTGCTTGGCTTGATACAGCTAAACGAAGAACAGCCGTGCCTCCAAGTGAACTCAGCGCTATTCTAATAGATTCAATTAAGTCTGAGGATTTTGAATGGATTCCGGACAAGACTAAGGCTTAATACCTTCTGGTATTTCACAATCTTTTCTTCTTCTGGTATCAACAAGGTGAAATATCTTCCATTCATTATCAAGTTTGACTAGGTGAAATGCATCAACTCCACAATGAGAAAACTGATCACCTATATAAAAAGCATAATCTACCCAAACGGAAGCTAGGTTATCATCAATTTCTACTTTTTCATTCCATATAGGTTCGTTCAATACCTGTTCTTTTGGCCGGCCTATTGCGTTGATGAATTGTTGAAAGTCACCTTTAGTAAGTGTGGATATTCCTTCTGGATTAGTAAAAGAAGTAAAAGTATTTGGAGATTCTACAAAGCAATTTTTCAATAGCGTGCTATCATTTTTTCTCATGGCTTCAAAAACCTGATTTACAACTTTCATGACAGCTTCTTTCTCTTCTTGAGCAGTTACGTGAATCGATGCAAAAGCAAGGAGAATAATTAATATTTTTTTCATCTTTGGTAGTCAGTTAAAAATTGCAGAAAATCTTAAAAGTTTTCAACAATTAACTCTTTGTATGGATCAATTTACATTAGTAGAGCAGAGTTATCACCTTATTCGAAAGGATTTGGGATTAGAGGAGGAAATGGAATTTGGGAAAGAAGAAAATGCCGCTGATCGGTTGCTCACATTTCTAACAAAGCAAATAAATCATCTGTTGGATCATGATCTAAATAAACTTTTGAATGCACTCTATCGAATTGATATACCAGAAAACAAAGTGAAGGACCTTCTTCATGGATCAAAACAAGGTGAGATAGCTAAAAATCTAGCTCAAGCCATTATTAATCGAGAAAAACAAAAAGTAATGACTAGACAGCAGTATCAACCTTAACAAAAGACATAGCGTGCTCCACCATCTTTTCTGACCCTAAGTATACCGGAGTTCTCTGATGAAATGTCGTTGGTTGAATATCAAGTATTCGTTCTTTCCCATTTGTTGCGATACCTCCAGACTGCTCTGCGATAAAAGCAAGTGCATTACATTCATATAACAACCGTAGTTTTCCATTTTGATCTTTTTCCGTATTTGGATAAAGATAGATGCCACCTTTCATCATGTTTCGGTGAAAATCAGCCACTAAAGAGCCAATGTATCTTGCTGTCATTGATTTCTTTTTGCAATCATAAACATACTCTCTCACCCATTCATCAAAAGCAAAATAATTCCCTTCATTGATGGAGTAAATATTACCATCTTTTGGACATGTCATATGATCATGTGAAAGTACAAATTCACCTAAACTTGGCTCCAAGGTAAAGCCATGAACACCTCTTCCCGTGGTATAAACCAGCATAGTGGAAGAGCCATAAAGTATATAGCCAGCGGCAACTTGCTCTGTGCCTTTTTGAAGAATGTCTTCTTCTTGTACAGGACCACCGACGGGTGAAATTCGCTTATAAATCGAGAAAATCGTGCCTATCGAAACATTAACATCAATATTAGAACTACCATCTAAAGGATCTATCGCAACCACATATCGACAATTAGGATTTAGATGAATGATTTCTTGCTCTTCCTCAGAGACAACAGCGCATGTCATGCCACCATTTTTCAAAGCTCGAGTAAAACGTATATCAGCAACGACATCTAATTTTTGCTGATCTTCTCCCTGCACATTTTTCTCACCGAAACCACCTGTGATATCAAGCAACCCAGACTTATTCACTTCTTTGTTAATAATCTTCCCGGCTAGGGCGATATCTCTTAAAAGTTGTGATAGCTCACCAGTTGCAGAAGAAAATTCATCCTCTTTTTGCTTAATAAAGCGATCTAAGGTTGTTCCAATAGGTAGGCCAAGCTTACTTTTGTTCATAGGTGTCTGGATCAGAAGGATTTGAGTATTTTTTGTTTCTTGCCACGAAATTAATTCATTCACATATTTATAACGTTTGCATAATGCAGATTTTCAAGTTTGGAGGTGCCTCCGTTAAGGATGCTCAAGGTGTTAGGAATTTAGCCGATATCGTTTCTTCTTTCGGATCAAAGAAGGTAGTAGTCGTAGTTTCCGCAATGGGAAAGACAACAAACAAACTCGAAGAGCTCGTGAAGTTAGCTCATGCAGGTTTGAACTACTCAGAGATTTTAAATGAAATAAAGCAATTTCATCATGATATTGCTGAGGACCTCTCGAAGGAACTTCCCAAAAACTATCTCAAATTCGAAGAATCACTTGAGAATACACTGAATAATCTAAGCGAATATGATCCAATGCTCGCTTATGATAAAGTGGTGCCACATGGAGAATTAATGTCTACATCTTTAGTGGAAGCTTATTTAAAGACTCAAGTGGGTAGTGAGTGGTTTGATGCAAGATCTGCTATTCGAACAGATCAATATTTTACGGAAGCTAATGTGGACTGGGTAGTGACTGAGAAGCAAGTAATTAATCTATTGAAACCTGTAGCAGAAGAGAGAGTAGTTGTAACTCAGGGATTTATTGGTTCTGATGTAGAAGGAAATTCCACTACTCTTGGAAGAGAAGGGTCAGATTATACAGGATCTATTTTGGCTTATTGCCTCAATGCGGATGGTTTTACTGTTTGGAAGGATGTGCCTGGTATTCTAAATGCAGATCCGCGGATTCTCGAAGGAACGGAACAGTACAAAAAGCTGAGCTATAGAGAAGTAACTGAAATGACTTACTATGGAGCTCAGGTAATTCACCCGAAGACTTTGAAACCTATCGCTCAAAAAAGCATTCCTTTGATAGTGCGTTCTTTTCTGGATAGAAAACTAGAAGGAACTACCATCTCTTCGGATAACACAACCAAAACAATCCCGTGCTTTGTATTCAAGGGAAATCAATTACTAGTGACAGCACAGGTAAAGGATCATAGTTTTATGGATGAGAAAAAATTGGGTTTGATACTTCAGGTGCTTGATTTGCTCAATATCAAGATTAACCTAATGCAGAACTCAGCTCTAACGTTCTCATTTTGTATCGATTATAAGGAATTCAAATCAAAGCGGATAAAAGAACTGCTTAACAGGGATTTTATTTTATCATTTGAAAGCGAGCTAAATCTTGCTACAATTAAGAATTACACCCCCGATTCATTTGATAAGTTACCTTGGGATAGAACAGTGATTATGGAACAGAAAACAATAAATAACTATCAAGTTCTATATCGTTAGGTGAACCTCTGAAGTGTTTGAGATACTCCAGATAGATAAGAAGTTCCGAATAAGTTTACATGAACTAAGAGGGGATAAAGGTTGTGAATATCAAATCTATTTTCAAAGCCTGACTCCATAGGAGATATTGCTTGATAAGCTTCATAAAACACTTGAGAGAAGCCTCCAAAAAGATGTGTAAAGGCTAATTCAGTTTCTCTGTGTCCATAATAAATGGCAGGATCAAATATTACGGCATCACCATCTTTCCCACACATAAAATTCCCACTCCACAAATCACCATGAAGTAATGAGGGATGTTCATTAGGAATTATTGAATCTAATTCTCTAAAGAGCTTATCAAATTTATGTCGATATTCTTTATTGATGAGCTTTTTTGATTCCGCAAGTTTTAGTTGGGGAACGATGCGTTCTTCAATAAAGAAACGCGACCATTTATGATGCTGTTTGTTTGATTGGGGTAAACTTCCTATGTAATTATTGTGATTTAGGCCAAATAGAACGTCGACAGACTTATGTTGATTTGCTAGATTTTCTGCAAAGGATTCCCAAAATCGATTGGATTGCACTCCTGTTTCAATCCACTCGGTAAGCAAGTAAGCCCTATCATTAAGTACTCCAAAATCAATTGCAGTAGGAGTGAAGAGAGGTGATTTTTTTAATAACAGGTCTAGTCCTTGTTTTTCATTGCTGAACATACTTTCATACTCAGCTTTATTCCATTTTAGGAAAAATTGACCATTATCGGTAACTATTTTAACTGTATTGTTGATGCATCCTCCTGAGATAGGAGATGATGAAATGACTTGACTATCAGCAAAATTCTTTTTTATGACTTGCTGGAAAAAGTCAGTCATAAACTGTGTTGTTCTTTTATATGTTTTAGAAATTCATCTAAAGAGCGATTAAGAATTTGATATACATTCTCAAATCCATTCATTCCACCGTACCATGGATCAGGCACGTCTTCCCCTTTCCCATAAGGGTCAAAATCTCTCATCAAGATCAAATTACTTGGTGTACCGCCCATCTCCCTTGTCATGTTTTGAAAGTTAGATTGGTCCATTGCCAGCAGGTAATTAAATTCTTCCCGATGCTTTTTTTTAAACTGCTGACCTTTGTGTTTGACTGGGATTCCATGTTTTTCAGCAATTTCAATGGTTCTTGGATCGGGATTTTCGCCTACATGATAATTTGCTGTACCGGCGGAATCAGCTAAAATTTTATGACTTAATCCTTCTATTTCGAGCTTTTTCTTAAAAATAGCTTCAGCTAATGGAGACCTGCAAATATTACCTAAACAAACGAATAAAATTTTTATCATAATAGGGGGTTACTTTTTCACGCTGTGTAGTATATACCTAATGCATAACACAAATTATTCATACACCTGTTTGACAAGTAAAAAAGAAAGTCCCGTTTTTGACGGGACTTTTCTTTTTTTATACGATATTATTTTTTCTTTCTTATCTTATATTGATTCCTAGTCCAGCCGTAAAGGTGTTGTATTTCTGAATAGTATATTCAGCATGAATTGTAAGTATAAGAAGTTTAATTCTAAGCCCTGCATTGATTCTTGGAGAACTACCTCCTTTGAAGTTAAGAGAAACAGGATCAGAGACCGTGATTTCATCGCCTGTATCAGAATCCCTGTAAGTAAAGTCTCCATCAATATTAAAGGAGCTACCAGCGATGTTATATCCAACGCCTAAATATGGAGTTAAAATGGCAATCTGCTTTGAAATCACTCCTTGGATCGTTGTAGAAGATGCGGTCAATTTCGCAATTCCATCAGCTTCAAAATCATCTCCAGGGCCTCCTTCGTCAATATTAAACTCAGCACTCAGTCTAGTCCATCCAATGAATCCTGAAAAATCAAATGGAACCTGCTTTAAACCTGGAACCCACTGCTTTAGGTCATGCATTACCCCAAATCCTATTAGTGTAAAACTTCCATCATCTATAGCACCAAAATCACTGGCATATCTGATCTTAAGATCAGTATTTTTTGGTAAGCCGATTCCAAGCTGTACAGTGGGAACTGGAAATCCAGCTATAGGTAAATCCTCTACATCAAACCCATCCGGAGCATCAAAATCCTGATTTTGTCGATAAGTAATTGAATTACCCGTTACAGGATCAATTACTTCTGTTCCTATAGGTATCCTTAGTCTTGAAGTGGTTGAGCCTCCTACTGCCGTAGGTAAACTAGGAGATCCATCTAATAATTCAAGATCATTCCAAGAAACGTCATTGAAATTGAATTTTCTGTCTTCGTTTGGAATGTTAGCAATATTGATTGACGCTGTTAAGTCGAAACCCAATAATTTATGAGGCTTAGCTGTGTTGTACCATCCACCTCCTAGTCCGTTGTTAAATGAAAACATAATCGGTTCAGCATACTTTTGTAAATACAAGTTGGCGTCCTCGGTACCTCCTTGAAAGATAGCACCAAAATCTTGCGATTTAGCCGAGTGATTAACAACAAATAGGCCTACTAGTACAAGCGTTAAAATCTTAGTAGTAAAGTTTTTCATAATAGATAGTGATCTGATTGAGTGAAAAGATGTTTAAATCTAATTTATACTGCAATTAACCAAGTTTTTTGCACTTTTTTAATTTGAAGGTCATGGTATTTTGATTGATTGGTCGAATTTTTTGTCTGTTTCAGGTTATTGATTTAACTTCACATTTGAGAAAAATTCCTAAATGGAAATAATTAATCAAATAAAAGACCGTTTGAGTGAAGCAGGCTTAAAAGCTACCCATCCACGGATGGTTATATTAAGGGAGGTCATGACATCAGAAGATCACCCCTCTGCTGAAAACATCTATGAGGAGATTAGAAACGACAATCCTTCAATCTCTTTGGGAAGTATTTATCGAGTATTAGATGTTTTGGTTGACTCAGGCTTATTACAGCGTGTTTCTGTGAAGTCAGGATCCAAAAGGTATGATGCCAACCTCAACCCCCATGGTCATATCTATTGCTTGAAGACCAATAAAATACAGGACTTTTATGATGAGGAATTATACAGTCTGATTAATGACTTCTTTAAAAAGAAGCGAATAAGGAATTTCAAAATCAATGAAATAAAGCTTCAGGTAAATGGAGAACGCATAGACCCTGAAGTGGACGTCACAATTAATTAAACACTTAAAACGAAAAAAAGTAAATGTCATTAGTAGGAAAAAAAGCACCTATTGTAAACGCACCAGCGGTAATTAACGGAGAAGAGATCGTGGAAAATTTTTCACTGGATCAATACATTGGAAAGAAAGAGGTTATGTTCTTCTTTTACCCGAAAGATTTCACTTTCGTTTGCCCAACAGAAATTCATGCTTTTCAAGAGAAATTGGAAGAATTTGAAAAAAGAGGTGTAGCAGTAGTAGGTGCATCATGTGATACAGAAGAGACACACCTTGCCTGGTTAATGACAGATAGAGATAAAGGAGGAATATCTGGTGTGACTTATCCATTAGTTGCTGACTCATCAAAAACGGTAGCATCTAACTTCGGCGTATTAGCTGGTGATTGGTCTTATGATGAAGAAGGAAACCTAGGATTTGAAGGTGCTCCAGTAGCGTTTAGAGGAACTTTCTTTATAGATAAAGAAGGAGTAGTGCGTCATGAAACAATCAACGATCTCCCACTTGGAAGGAACATCAATGAGATGTTAAGAGTGGTAGATGCTTGGCAGCATATTGAAAAGCACGGTGAGGTATGTCCAGCAAACTGGGAAGAAGGTAAAACAGCAATGAATGCAACAAGAGATGGTGTAGCAGAATACCTTTCAAACAATTAAGATTTCTTAAAATTCAATCAAAGGCTAATCATTTGTGATTAGCCTTTTTTATTTCAAATGCTTATCTATTGAGGTACTATTGCATTTCTAAATTCCTTTAAGTGATATGAAAGCACTTGTCGTTAAGTCTACAGGACTGTGGTACGAAGTAATGAATGGTCAAAAAAGGGTAACTGCGAGACTTAGAGGTAAGTTTAAGTTAGATGACAAGAAGTTGACAAATCCTATCGCAGTGGGTGATTGGGTAGAAATTGAACGAAGTAGTCAAGTTGAAGGAGAATGGGTGATCATTCAGATATCGGATAGACAAAACTATGTTATCCGTGAAAGCCCCAGAAAAAAAGGTCATGATCATATCATAGCAAGTAATATTGACCAAGGAGTTCTAATTGTCACTCTCAAGAAACCAAGAACTTCTACAGGATTTATTGATCGATTTCTAATAACTCTTGAGGCTTTTAGAATAAAAGGAGTGCTTGTCTTCAATAAAGAAGATATATACTCGGAAAAAGAGTTTGATAAATTTCATGAACTCAAGTCTATTTACGAATCAATAGGATATAGTGTCCATTTGTGTCAGCTTAATAACTCGATATCTGAGGAGATTAAGAATATTTTTAGCAAGAAAAGAAGTCTTATATCAGGTCATAGTGGGGCAGGTAAATCAACATTGATTAACCAATTAATACCAGATGCAAAGCAGGAAGTAAGTGAAATATCAGATTTTGCAAATAAAGGAGTACATACAACGACATTTGCTGAGCTCTTTTTTGTAGATGATAGTTCTTCAATAATAGATACACCCGGGATAAAAGAATTGGGACTTTCAGAGATAGAAGACGAGGAGTTATCTCATTATTTCCCAGAGATGAGGGAGTTTTTAGGCCAATGTAAGTTTCATAATTGCCTCCATGAGAATGAACCAGGATGTGCAGTTAAGGACGAGGTAGGTAAATCAATTTCTTTTCTCAGATATGAAAGCTACTTGTCTATTTTGAGGGTCGAAGAAAATAGAAGATGATGTTGCAAGTCTGAAAGTATTGCTAGCTTATCGAAAGAGATTAGTAACATGGAATCATTTTTGTAACTTCAAATTCAACAATAAAAGACGGGGTATGAAAACACTAAAAAACATATTTTCAATAAGCCTAATCACATCAATCGGTTTTGCTATATCGTGTGACGGGTTGGACGAAATCATCGATTTACCTTTAACGGATGTAGAAATTACGCAAGGACTGAAAGAAGCTTTGAGTGTAGGTTTAAATACTTCTGTGAATACAGCTTCTAAAAGTGGAGGCTATTTACAAAATGAAATTATAAAGATCTTGCTTCCTGATGAGGTTGTGCAACTACAATCTACCATTAATTCAAGTTCGATACTTAAACCAGTTTATGACGTTTATTTAGCGACAAATAATGGGGGGAATGATATTTTCGAAGAACTGATAGCGGCCATGAATAATGGTGCAGAGAACGCTGCTGATAAAGCACTACCTATTTTTGGAAATGCTATTACAAGTATGACAATAACCGATGCTAGGGGTATTTTAGATGGAGGTCAGCGTTCTGCCACCGATTTCTTTGAACAGCAAACAAGACTAGACCTGGTTACCGCATTTTCACCGGATGTGAAAAATGCATTAGATGGAACGGGAGCAATAGAATTGTTTGGACTCGTTTCAGGATTTCTCAATCAATCAGTAGGGTTTGGAACAACAGTAAGTGATTTCGTCAATGTGGAAGTCCCGAGTAGTATTGAGGAATACGCTACAGGAAAAGCAGTGGATGGACTATTTCACCTTGTAGGCGAGGAAGAAAAGAAAATACGAGACGATCCTTTTGCCTGGAGTAGTGCAATTATTGAAAGAGTCTTTGGAAGCAATCAATAATTCTAAGTAAATATTCAACAGTGTGAAGCCCTATTCGGGCTTTTTCTTTTTATCTCAATACTACATTTAGGAAATTGATGAAACCTTTTGTGTTTATATACGAATACTACAATTAGGACATTGATAATATGAAGTTTTTTGTTACTGTTTTCACAACGCTATTGATCCAAGTTGCCTCTGGGCAAGATTTGGGTGGGTTCGTTTTGAAAACTACAAATGAGTTTAGGGATCGGTTTAAAGTTCCTGGCTTAGCGGTAGGAATTATTTTCCCTGATACTACTTTCATGGCAGTTTCAGGAGTTAAGAGGAATGGATCTAATCGTCTAATTGATTTTGATTCTAAATTTCAACTTGCTTCAAACACAAAAGCAATTACTGCTACCATTGCTGCTGATTTGGTTGAGGATGGAGTTATTGAATGGGATAGCAAACTACTGGATGTGGTACCTGAACTTAGTAAATGTCATGAGTCATACCATAATCTAACCCTGAGTCAGCTGTTGAACCATAGGGCAATGCTTCCAGCATTTGAAGACAATAAAAGTAAAGAATGGAGAGGTATTCCAAAGGGCATTGAAAATTCAATAAATCCAAGATTGGCGTATGCTGAATACGCTTTAGATCTTGAACCAATGAATATTGGTACTCATTCATACTCTAATGCAGGTTATATTATTGCAGCTCTAATGTTGGAGAAAGCTACTAATAAGCAGTGGAGTCAGTTGGTTTTTGATTTTTGTATGAAAATTAAAATCGATGCTTTTTGTGGATTCCCTGCTGAAGAAGATTTAGAAGAAACAAACGGTCATCAAAAAAAAGTAGGAGATTATAAACCTGTTGATTTTGATCAAGAAACTGAGCTCGGAAGTTATTTTTCACCTTCTGGAAATTTTAGCCTAAGTATAAGAGACCTTTCAAAGGTTGTGGGTCATCATCTAGAAGGGCTTTTAGGCATAGATAATGTTTTGAAGAGCGAAACTTACGAATATCTTCATTATGGATATGAGGAGTATTCCCTTGGTTGGTACAATGGTAATGTTGGAGATACTGATCAGCGATTTAGTTACCATGGAGGTAGTTTAGGGACTTTCTCTTCTGCCGTTTTGATAAGCCCCGATAGAAAATTGGGAATAGTGATTTTAGTGAATGCTGATGGGAGACAAATTACAGATATGAAAAATGAGTTAAGAATCAAACTTTGGGATCGATTCAAGAATATCACAAACAGAAATACACCATGAAAAAATATCAATTAGGAGAATTCGAGGAAATCGTTCTTTTAACCGTAGGTGTGCTTTATGATGAAGCTTACGGAGTAGGCATTAAAGAAGAGATACAAACTCGATTGAAAAGAAAGGTCAGTGTGGGGGCACTCCAGTCTGCGTTGCGGAGAATGGAAAAGAAGGGTTATTTAAAAAGCCGAGAAGGAGAGGCGAATGCTAAGCGGGGTGGTAAACCGAAACGTTTTTTTGTGATTACTGCCTATGGAAGAGAGGCACTTGAGTATTCTAAAGATGTGAGGACACAGCTATGGAATGCGATACCAGAAGTGGCACTCGACTTGAAAATGGTATGATCAAGCACATTGCTGATACAATATTTAAATGGTACTGTCACCCAGATTTCTATCTAGACATCAAAGGTGATCTTGAAGAACTCTATTCAGATCATTTGGTGGAAAATAAAAAAAAAGCTCAGCTTAAATATCTGGTAGACGTAATTCTTCTTTTTAGGATTTCATTACTTCGACCAATTTTTCAAAACTCAATTATAAAGGACTCAGGTATGTTTAGAAATTATTTTAAAGTAAGCGTTCGAAATCTTGCTAGACACAAGATGTTCACCGCGATCAATGTAATAGGACTAGCCATCGGACTAGCTAGTTTCCTTTTGATGTATGAATACATAAAGTTTGAGAAGAGCTATGACGCCTTTCATTCCGATTCTGATAAGATTTATAGAGTCTCCTATGTCAGAGTACAAAATAGTATGGACACAGATAAGGATGCTATGGCAGCATATCCTACAGGAAAAATTCTTGAAGAGACTTTGCCTGAAATTATTGATCATACGGTCTCGAAAAAGTTTGATTTTCTTTTAATCAAAAATGGAGACAAGTCTTTCAAAGAAAGGCTTGTTATTTCGGCAGATCCGAACTTTCTAAAGTTATTTAATTACCCAGTGCTTGAAGGAGATATAGAAAGTATGCTTTCAGAACCAGAGTCAGTTGTTTTAACTGAAAGTAGAGCTCGAGCATATTTCGGAGATGCTGATGCGATGGGTAAAATACTTGAAGTGGTCTCTCCATATAAAACTTCATTGAAGGTAACCGGCATTCTGAAAGATATACCGGATAATACCCACTATTCATTTAATATGTTGGTTTCTGATAAGACCCTAGAGGAGGGTCAAGACTATAATAATTGGGATTGGAACAATTACTACGTATATCTTAAATCAGATCGAGAAGTAGACCTTGCGGTATTAGAAGCCAAAGCAAACGATGCAGTAAATGAACACACAAATAATCTGGATAAGGATGAAAACTGGAAAACGAATGGAACTCGATTAGATATTCACCCAGTACGGGGTATACATTTAAAATCTGATTTTACGTATGAACCTCAAATTCATGGAAGTGAAAAAGCGGTAGATTTTTTAATAATTATTTCAGTTTTCATTCTTGTTATAGCCTGGGTGAACTACATCAATCTATCCACCGCCAGAGCAGTGGAGCGTGCAAAGGAAGTTGGTTTAAGAAAGGTAATTGGTGCAATTAGAAAGCAACTAATTATTCAATTCTTATGCGAAGCATTCATTGTAAATCTAATTAGTGCTTTGATTGCTATAGGTTTGGCCGAACTCACACTGCCATACTTCAATCAACTTGTTGGAAAGGAAGTAATAGATAGTGTTTGGAACCAATTACCATTCCTGATATCTATAGCTGCTTTTGTTTTCATCGGAACCTTTGCATCCGGGTTTTATCCAGCACTCGTATTGTCGAATTTCACACCAATCAGTGTTTTAAAGGGAAAGTTTCAAAACTCCAAAAAAGGAATTGCACTGAGAAAAGGGTTAGTGATCGCTCAGTTTGCAGCCTCTCTAATTTTGATAGCTTCTACTTTCATTATTTATCAGCAGGTAAACTATATGCAAGGAAAGGATATAGGAATTTCAGTTGATCAGGTAGTTAATGTGACTGTGCCGGAATCTGACGCAGAAACTGAGGAAGAGAATATAGCTGCTAGGAATAAACTCAAGGCTTTCAAAAAGGAATTGGCAAATCATTCAGCAATAGAATCGGTAGGAGCTGCTTCTAATCTGCCGGGAGGAGATGTTGCTGACATTAACTCCACAACGACAGTTGTACGATTTGCAGGAGATACTGAACCTACCGAGGGCACGACTTACATTCAGTATAATGATGAAGGGTTTTTAGATGCTGTTGATATGGAACTTGTTGCTGGAAGAAATTTTAGTGAAGCGATAAAGTCAGATTCTGTCGCCGTTATGGCCAACGAGGCTTTTCTCCGCAGACTTAATGTTCCTGACTTTGCTTCTGTGGTAGGGAAAAAACTTCAGTTTGGAACCAGAGAAACAAACACCAAATACACATTAGTAGGGGTTGTGAGAGACTTTAACAGAACAACGCTCAAAGAGCAGGTAGAACCAAGTCTTTATTTCCCCTGGTTTAATGCGGATGATTTGGTAATCGAGCTAAGCTCAAATAACTATCAAGCTGGGTTGGATCATATAAAGGATACTTGGGATCAATTTTATCAAGACGCCCCTTTAAACTATTCCTTCCTGGATGAACGCTTTGCAGCACTTTATGATCAAGACAGAAGCTTCGGCGATACGTTTATGGTTTTTGCGATTTTGGCTGTTTTCATAGCGATTCTTGGCCTCTACGGGTTGGCTTCATTCATGTCAGTGCAAAAATCTAAAGAGATTGGAGTCAGAAAAGTACTAGGAGCCTCAGAAAGTCAAATCATATTTCTGTTCTACAAAGACTTTTTTAGCTTGGTAGGGATATCATCATTCTTTGGATTTCCGCTTATATATTTCCTCATGAATGGTTGGCTTGACAACTACGCCTATCGCATCAGTTTTCCATGGGTTTTACTTGTGATATCCCTCATCATCGTCTTGGTATTTTCTCTTGTTACAGTCGGTTATCAAACACTGAAAGTGGCAAAACTCGATCCAGCTAAAACATTGAAGTATGAATAGATATGCAAACAGACTAGGCGTAATGATAATTTTGTGCCTAGTCAATATTCTAGCTGATGCTCAATCAAACAAGCCAGTTGAAACATTTGAGACTTGTTGGAATCTTTTTGATGAAAGCTACGCAAGCTTTGAAGAAAAAAACATTGATTGGAACAAGGCTTATGATATCTACAGTCCTCAAGTGACTGAAAAGACGACCGATAAGGAACTCTTTATCATACTTACTAATATGCTCAAACCTCTGGGTGATGCGCATATTAATCTGATTGCGAAGAATATTGATACTGCCTTTAGTGCAGATCGATATTCAAGAGTGCTGGAAGAATTAAAACCATTGGAAGGTAGAAAGAAGCCTTATATTATGGCCATGACGCAACAGACTCTACTTGAAAATGGGTTTGACGAGATAATTAAGGTTGGCCCTGTATTTAGAGATGATACATTATTCAGCTACACCAGAACTGATGATATTGGCTATTTGAGATTTTTCAGATCATTCAGTACACTTAGGAAGATGGTAGGGCCTTCATTAGATTCTCAATTGGATGAGATCTTTGATTTCTTTGAAGGTGTTGAGTCTATTATTATTGATGTACGGTTTAACATGGGTGGAGATGATGGATTTTCACAGAAAATAGCTGGAAGGTTTGTAGATGAAAAAGTGGTTGGTTTTAAAAAGCAAACTAGGAAAAAGAAAGAGTTTGGTGTTCTGAAAGAGAAATATATCAAGCCTGTAGGTGATAACCCTTTCCTAAAGCCTGTTGTACTCTTAACTAATGATCAGACTTTTAGTGCCGCGGATGTGCTGGCATTGATAATGGCTTCATTACCTAACGCGACCATCATTGGTGAACCTTCAAATGGATCCTATTCTGATCTGTATGGAAGAAAGCTTCTGATCTGTATGGAAGAAAGCTCCCCAATGGATGGAAGGTTACCTTGAGCAATCAACGATACTACTCTACAGATATGAAAAATTATGAAGGATTAGGCACACCGGTAGACATTGAAGTGAAAACTACAACAGAAGATATAAGGAAAAAAGAAGATGGTGTATTGGTAGCTGCGTTAGATCTCCTAAGAAGAAATTAGGAATACATTCAGATCAATTAATCAATTTCAGGAAGGCTGGGATTAATTTCCAGTTTTTCTGTTTTACACACTGTTTTACTTCGTACAGGCATCTTCTCCTTAAAGCTAAATCTTCCTCTTTTGTTTGATTGAGGACTTTAATTTTTTGACAAACTTTTAGCGTACTTAATTGATGCTGGGTCTTTTTTCTGAACTGTTGAGTTGAGAGTGAATGGGGTAATATCCTCTTTTTTACTAAAACATCATTTGTGAAAGCATAACTCCACTTTCTGGCTGAGCGAATCCAAAAGTCAAAATCTTCATACGAAAGCGTTTCATCATATCCATTAAGCTGTTCCAGAACTTCTCGTTTAATCATCATACTAGGAGGGGAAATAAAATACCGTTTAATCAGATCTATATAAATATCTCCCTCAGGGACTTCTTCAATCAATACTTCTTCTTTGTTCCGCTTAAAATGAGTTCCCATTTCAAGGTTATTCTGGTCCAATTTCATCACATCACAATAGGTCACACCAGCGTCTGACCGCATAAATGCATTGATTCCTTGAAGCACTCTTTCCACACACAATTCATCATCTGCAGCTAGATCAATGATATAGTCTCCGATAGATTCGAAAAATCCGTGATTAAACGCACGACAGTTACCTATACTACTCTCAATATTGATGAACTTAGTTTTATGTTCTTTCAATAATTCTAAAATAATTTCTTTGCTACCATCAGTACTGCCATCATCCACAATGATCAGTTCAATGTTTGGGTAGCTCTGCTTCCAAACTGAGTGAATTGCTTGCTTGACATACTTTGCTTGATTATGGCACAAACAAATGATGGAAACCAATGGTAATTGATTCATTTTAGTAATATCATATCTCAGAACTTTTTTACCAATTAAATTCGGGGGAATGATTAGACCAAATCATCTAATAAGACAATGAATATCTTCATTATTCCATCATGGTATCCATCTGAGTCAAATCCAATCTACGGAACTTTTAACAAAGAACAGGCCGTACTTATGGGACAATTGAGACCATCATGGAATGTAGGAGTGAGTCGGTGGGGGCAAGGTGATAGTTCTTTTTTAATTCCAATTAGAAATCCCCTTTCAATAGTTAGACTATTTGCAAAGCATCAAACGAGTCAGTATAGCATTGACTCCAATGTAAAAGAATACTTTTCCCCAGCATTTAGCTGGACCAGAAAGTGGAGAAATGGAAACATAGAAGGAATTTTTAGAGCTAATGAAGAAAACCTTAATTCTTTTATTCACGACCATGGTAGGCCGGAAGTGATTAGCGCCCAGGCAACATACCCTGCAGCACTAATAGCTAAAAGGTTAGCTCAAAAATTTGATCTCCCCTATACAGTTACAATACGGATGAGCCCATTTCCTTTCTCTGAATTTCTTACAAAGAATGGAGCTCTTACAAGTATGATTTCTCAACCACTAAATAGTGCAAGTCGCTTGATCGCCACTAGCAACTCTTTGAAGGATCGGTTATCTGAGTTTGACCTTAATAATGTAAGAATAATTAACAATCCTGTAGACATTGAGAAATTCAAACTCGCGATGGAGGAAAAATCAAACGCTACACAGTGCAAAGTATTGACTGTTGGACGAGTCGAAGATCAAAAGGGGATAGATCTGCTTTTAAAAGCCATGAGTGTTATTGATGCCAAATTTGAGCTGAGAATAGGCGGAGCAGGATCAAAAATTTCTTACTACAAGAAAATGTCAAATGACTTAGGATTGAGGGACAAAGTCAAATGGCTGGGGCAATTGAGTCGCGAGGAAGTTGTTGAAGAAATGCAAGGTTGTTCTTTTTATGTTCTATCGAGTAGACATGAAACCTTTGGAAATGTAGTGGTGGAGGCTATGTCTTGTGGTAAGCCAGTTGTGGCTACAAAATGCGGAGGACCTGAGGAAATAGTCACGGCAGAAACTGGATACCTTACAGATATTGATGCTTCAGATCTAGCGGAAAAGATTGATATGATGATTCAAAATTTTCAATCTTTTGATGCAAAAATTATTAGAAGAAACGCCTTATCGAGATACGCTCCTAAGATATGGATTAAAAATCTGGAGAAAATATTTAAAGAGATAATTTAAGACAAGGTTTTTCAGTGGATTTAGCACCCATGCGTTCCTTGAAAAGCTTCAGTGTTTCTTGAGTGATACCATTTGAAGACGAAACGCCTAAGTCTAGATATTTGTATTTCTTGTTCCGATAGTATTCAACCATACCTGCAATGAGAAGAACCATGGGGCTTTGATTTCGAAACATTGGGCTTGTAGCAGGCAAATAATAGTAAGCAATTTTAGAAGTAACATTTACCGCAATACAAATAGCTGAGATCTTTTCATCTCTAAACACACCAAAACACTCGTATTCACCAGTAAGGCTATCATTTAATGATTTCAATTTATTCCATGGAATATTTATTTGGAGCCCTTGAGCTTGCCGGCAGACAGTTATAAAATTATGGGCTTTTTCAAGCTCATTATCCTCCATTTTTCTGAAAACAAAACCTTCACTGTTCAAGGAAGAAAGCTTTCTTTCTTGCATTTTATGAATGGACTTTTCCCATGTATTGTCCAAATCAATATGTTGATTCAAATCGGAATATGATAATTCAAAACCGCTTCCTACGTAAAGTTCAGCTGATTCGAAATCATCGTAAATTGATGGAGGTAGATGAATTTCAATTTCTTTTATGTTTTTTCGACCCAGTTCTAGTAGCACTTTCTGCAAGAATACACTTGAATTATTGATGGATTGATTCATGCAAAATATGGAGCCAAAGGGGCTTCTAGGAATACTTATTGCTTTTTCTTCAATTAGGTCAAATGATATGAAGCAATCGTCGTTACTGAAGGAAATGAACTGGTTATAATCTTGAGTTTCTATGTATTCCTTTTTGAAATAGGTAACTGGAATATTATTTTGGTGATCAATAGGTGATTTGGAAATGTTGATTGCCATATAAGTGTAAAATTAAAACACACAACTTCTTAAAAACCTGAAAACGAGCCTTATCTTGCATATTAGATTTTTACAATAAAATCTTAATTATCTTCAGTTTTGAAAAAAATACTCACGCTTATTCTTTTTCTGTCGACTCTGTCGCTATCTGCTCAGGTCTTTGAGTCTGGATATGTGCAGAAGTTCATAAAGAAGGGGACTGATCACATCTATAATGCATCACCAGATTCAGCGGAGTATTACATCCGAAAGGCTGAAAGATTTATACCACAACATCCAGTTATCCCTCTGATGAGAGCAATGACCATTTTATGGGCCAATATTCCAACAATATCCGAGGAGTTATTCTCAGAGATGGAGGTTCAATTAGACCTTGCGATAGAAAGAGCGAAAATTAAAGACCCAGATTTGAAAAATCCAGAGATGATATTTTTTGCTATGGCCTCATATGGGTTGCTTGCTGAATATTATGCAGATCAAGACTATACAATGAAAGCGGTGGGGGAAGCAAACAGAGCATATAGTTTAATGAAAAAAGGATTTGAGATAGTAGATGATAATCCTGAATTTCTCTTAACCACAGGGCTTTATAATTACTTTAGAGAGAAGTACCCGGAAAAACACCCTATTTATAAACCGCTATTGTGGTTTTTTAGAAGTGGTGATATGGAACTAGGATTAAAGCAGTTAAAGGAAGCAACAAGTGCTTCTTTTTTGACAAGCGTAGAGGCGCATGTGTATTTGAGCTACATCTACCTAAGGTATGAATATGAGCCTATTCAAGCTCAGTACTATCTATCTAAGCTTTGTGATATGTATCCGAATAACTTCTACGCAAAAGCAAAATACTTGGAGTCGTTGGCAAATCCTACTGACTTCAAAAAGGTTCCGATTAATCTAATTTATTCATTGATTAAGCATAAAAGTCCATATTACAAACTCGCGGGATATGTTTTCTTAGGCTATTTGGAGGAGGTAATCATTGGCAATGAAAAAAAAGCTGAGTATGCGTATCGATTGGGTTTAAAATACGGAGATGAGTTACCATCGCATGGTGAATTTTTTAAGAGTTTTGGATATCTGGGATTAGGAAGAGTGCTTATAAAGAAGAATGAAAATAGTGAAGCAAAAGAGTTTTTAGATTTGTCGCTTTCTTACGCTGAAACAGAACAGGTCAAATCAGAAGCGAAGGAGCTTTTATCAAAACTTTGAGCAACTACTACACCATCCAAAACAAAACTGAAGGATTGTATAAAGAGAAAGGGAGTAAATTTCTCT
Source organism: Marinobacter alexandrii (assembly GCA_039984955.1). Classification (NCBI taxonomy): domain Bacteria; kingdom Pseudomonadati; phylum Pseudomonadota; class Gammaproteobacteria; order Pseudomonadales; family Marinobacteraceae; genus Marinobacter; species Marinobacter alexandrii. The sequence continues at coordinate 144,808 of JBDWTN010000006.1, read as the reverse complement.
CCTTTGCTTTCCCTGTTGATTCTGAAAAATCTGTTAAGGATATTCAAGAGCAATTAAGAAAAGACTTTTATGATGCGAGGCATCATTGCTATGCTTGGGTCCTTGGGATGGATGAGCAAAGTTGGCGAGCCAATGATGATGGAGAGCCTGCACACTCAGCAGGAGATCCCATACTTGGACAGATAAGATCATTTGAACTTACAAATGTATTGGTCGTCGTAATAAGATATTTTGGAGGAACAAAACTTGGAGTAGGAGGCCTCATCAATGCGTATAGAATATCAACTGAAGCTGCTCTAAAACAAGCTGCAAAATTGACAATCTTTGAAACCAAAACTTTGGAAATGAAATTTCCATATGAAATGATGAGCACGGCTGAACGCCTTGTAGAGGAATTTGATATAGATGTCCAGAATAGAGATTTTCAGCTTTCATGCACCATCACAGGTAGCTTAAAAAAAGACCTTATAGATTCTTTTAGAGAAAAAATAGATGACCTTTATACGATGACTTTTCAAATAGAAGATTTATGATTGAGGATTTTAAAAAACTCTTTTTACGAGATTTAGATAGACTAAGAACAGAACTCGAGGCTTACACTAATGAAGAAGATCTTTGGGTTAAAACCGAAGGGATAAATAACTCTGCAGGTAACTTGATCATGCATTTATGTGGTAATCTCCAACATTTTATAGGAACTGTTCTTAATGAAACAGGTTATGTTCGTCAGCGGGAATTTGAGTTTGAAGGAAGAATGATTTTTGATCAATTGATGAAACAAGTTGAAGCAACGATAAAATTGGTGAGTGAGTATTTTGAAACAGTCGAAAAAGAAGAACTCATGTCTACATATCCTCTAGAGCTCTTCGGTCATCCTATGACTGTGCATTACTTCCTTATGCATTTGCAAGGACACCTCAATTATCATCTTGGTCAGATTAACTATCATCGAAGAATCCTATTTTAAGTTTGAATAATTCAAAATTAGATAGTTCTTTCTGGAAATATTTAAACCATTTTTTCTTAATCGGGAATATGGAAGGGTTTATCTAACAATAGCCCTTAATGGACGAATGAGGCCTCTTCGTTACAAAAAACTTAGCTAACCTTGAGTCATAAAAGAATTCAAAAACAATCCATAGCTGGTTGAATTAGAACGGAGTTGCTTTGGTGAGGGCGCTCCGTTTGTTTTTTCCCTCTAATCTTTACTAGTCTCTTAATTTATTTCTTTAAAAATTATGGAACGTCGATTGACTCGACACTAATTGCTCTGGTTCCAAAAAAACCTAATACATGTTCATTCTCTATATCTAAGTAATTAAGGTTTCCTGAAACAATTGCTGGAGTAGTTCCGGAGGATGTTCCTAAAGTGGTTATTTGCGATTTTAGAAGAGATAGATAATTGAATGTATTCGATGAAATCGATTGTAGCTCGACTGTAATTTTCTCTCCAGGATCGTAGGAAAAATTTTGAAAATTGTTAGGAATAAGGTTGCCATCAAAAAAGCGATCGTTTTGAATAGTAATAGATTCTGGTTCAATAAAAATTTCATTATTCTTAAAGAATACCCAGCGATAATAGTTTTCATTGCTATCAGGATCTAAGCTGCTAATCTTAGGGAAAAAGATAGTAATCTGCTGATTTGGGTTATTTGGATCATTTTCCTGAAAGGATGATATTTCTAAGGTTTCTATAGAAACTTTTTCTGGCATCATATCCCAATCGGACCTAATTTCAGAAGTATCAACTAAAATTCTTACACGATATTCAATACCACTGATACCTTCATATGGTGTTTCGGCTTCATAATACCCATTTGAAGAGTAGGAATAGGAATAGATTTGTCCAGTTCTGCTTTGTACAATAACCTGGGCATCTTCAATGGGTAATACATCGGAATTAGCAGAAAAAGCATTCGATCTAGTCAGTCTAATTTGATGGGTACTTACAGTATCTGTTACCCAACCCTCTACCACAACAAGCCCTTGCGGATCGGGTAGGTCCACAATTACTACCTTCTCGCAGGCGAACAGACCGATTAGTAATATGTAGATGGTTTTTTTTAACACTAAAATTTAAAATTGTATGTTACTGCTGGAATAATTGTCCCAAAGATTGAGTACTTGACTACTTGAGCAAGTCCAGGGTCAGTTGGGGATTCACGATAGAAATATGAGTAAGCATTTTGCCTTGCATAGACATTATATAACGTAAGAATCCAATAATCAGTGTTTTTCCGCTGACCACCTTTTTTCTTGTATTTTCTGCCCTCCCATCTAACCGAAAGGTCCAACCTATGATAGTTTGGCAATCTTGCATTATTTCTAAATTGAAAATGCGGCACGAGATTCCCTTCAAACACATACTTATCTGTTGGGAGGGTTACGGGTATGCCAGTGTTAAATACAAAGTTAGTTGATGCACTCCAGCGTTTGGATAATTGCATACTCCATGATGTAGCAAAATCGTGAGTTTTATCATGATTTTCTAAGATAAACTTCTCTTCATTGTTTTCAGGAATCCTACTTTCCGCACGAGAAAGCGTATAACTAATCCAACCTTTGAGCCTTCCAGATTTCTTGTGAGCATATAATTCCAACCCATAAGCTCTGGCTTGGCTAAAAATCAGTTCAGTTTCTATGTTTTCATTAAATACCAAGTCAGCACCATTTTTATATTGGATATTGTTGTTGATGTCTTTGAAGTAAACTTCAGAAGACAACTCCCACATATTGTTATTAAGGTTTTTGTAAAAACCAACGGTATACTGATTGGTTGTTGATGGTGGAATGTATGTATCTGTCAGTTTCCATATGTCCGTGGGGGCAGGTGTAATTGTATTAGAGATTAGGTGGAGATACTGTGCGGTCCGTGAAAAAGAAGTTTTGATTGAAGTTTTTTCATTGACCCTCCAGTTTATTGAAACTCGTGGCTCGAGATTGTAATCTTTATTTATGAGCTCAAGACCTTTAAATGATAACGTATCAGTTATTGTTGAGTCGGCAATTGGTATTCCTTCTTCATATTTAAAGACGGTCCCTGATCCAAGTGTGTGAAGACTACTTACTCTTAAGCCATAGTTAACTGTAAAATTATTTTTACGTATTTCTTGGCTGATATGAAAGGCTGTCTCGAACCCTTGTTCGTTTTCTAATTCTACTTCGTTTGTGCTTGTAGTTTGATCCAAAGGCTCACGAGATCCAGGTAGCAGCCTGTGATACACGGCACTCCATCCAAACGAAACTTCATTATGGGGGCTTAGCACATAAGTTAAATCTCCTTTAACACTATAGTCTGCAATTTTTGATCGACCGATAAATGCGCCCGGTTCTTCTGTGCTTTCAATTTTATAATTGTATTCAGAAACAAAAGCAGAAATATTTGAAAAAAGCCTCGGAGTAAATAGGTAATTCCACCTAAAATTTAGCATTCTATTACCCCAGTTTCTTGTAGAATTAAGGCCTGCTATATTTCGATCATTTCCAATATACCCAGATAGGTAATAGGTACTTGCCTGACTATATTTGAAATTCAACTTTAAATTCAAGTCTTGGAATCGAATCCTATTTCTTTGCACTGAAGTACTCGCAAAATCATCAACGGAAAGATTTAGTAAGCTTTGTCTTCCTGAGATAAGGTAAGAGCTTTTACCCTTATGAATAGGACCTTCCAATAATGCTCTAGCGGAGGCTATTCCTATGCCTCCTGAAAAACTTGTTTTGTTAGCATTTCCTTCTTTTTGTCTAACCTCAATTACTGAAGATGTGCGACCTCCGTAGGAGGGTGGGATATAACCTTTCATAATTCGAACATCATTTACTGCCTCAGGGTTAAAAACGGATATAAAGCCATACAAATGACTGGGATTATAAATTGTTGCTTCATCGAGTAGGGTAAGATTCTGATCTACACCACCTCCACGAACATGTACACCACTGGCATCTTCACCAATGGCTCTAATACCGGGTTTTAACAGAGCATTTTGCACAACATCAACTTCTCCTAAGAAGTAAGGTATTTGCCCATCAGCACCGGAAATTGAAATTCTGTTAATAGATGGAATATTCTCAGATAGGTTTATATCATCGGAGAGAGAAGAGACTTCCACTTCTTCCAACTCTGTAATTTTTGAGAGTATTGAAACTTCCATGTAAGTAGTCCTGTAAAGAGATATTTCGGATTTTCTTGCTTCGTAGTTTAAGTGCGAAAACTGAAGGTTGTAGTCTCCTTCTCTTAAAGTAATGGAATAGTACCCATATCCATTTGTGGTAGTGCCTAGCTTGCTACCCAATACCTGCACAGTAGCACCAATGATGTGTTCACCAGATTCTGCATTTTTCAATACTCCATGTACAGTGTAAATCTTTGGGATGTGTGGAGATATAATAATTTGACTATCAAATAAGGCAATATCTGCTATTAAATTTTCTCTTAATAAGTCAAGAAATTCCTGAACGGTAGTTCCTCTATCAATTTTAAGTGACTGATTAGTAAGCTTGTCTGCACTGTATGCAATATTGAAGTCTTGAGATCTTAAGGAATCAAGAGCATTGAATAGGGATATCTCACCCCAGTATGGAAGTTTTTGATTTAATATGCTTTGTTGAGAACATACAGCAATAGCCCCACACAAAAGTGCAATGCTTAAAAAAGTACGAGATTTAGAAACGCAGGAAAAAAACACACCTGCAAAAGTAATGAATCGTATATGCTAGTATTAGCAGCCTTGACCTGAAATTTTTACAATACGATCTTTATATGATGTTTTGACGTTTAAAGCTTTACCAATTGTCTTTAAAACTTCATTAAGCGATTGCTTATTAAACGTTACTGTTAATCTACATTTTTGTAATTGATTATCCGAAAGCTTGAATTCAACATCATAGTATTCACCTAATTCGGCAAGTGCCTGACTTAGAGGAGTGTTATCAAAAGTGAATACTCCATTTCTCCAGCTCATGATATTAGTTGATGGTATTGATTTAACATCCACAGATGTATTCTTGCGATTAAAGATTGCTTCTTTTCCTGCTGGAACTTGAGTTTGCTCCCCAGCTTTTTCAAATGCAACAAGTCCTCTATCGACATAAAGTCTAACATCATTTTCTGTTGTTATAAGATTAAAAGCGGTTCCCAATACTCTTACATCAACTCCATTTACGTCAATAATGAAAGGCTTCTCGCTTTTTTTAATATCAAAGTAAGCTTCACCTGTGAAAGAAACATTACGTTCATCACCAAATTTTTCAGGATAGCTAAATGACGAATTGGTATTTAATATACCAGTAGAACCATCAGGAAATGTTACGTTTATTTTTTCGTTCGTGGAGGCAACCTGAATTTGAGATGGTGATGGATTAAATAGGAATAGTGATACTGATAGTATGGCCAGAATAGCGACTGTTGCAGCTATCTTCATCCACATGAAGGATTTATTAGGATTATGAATCTTTTGATTCAATGATTCCCAAGCTTTGTTTTCATCTACTTCAGGAGCACTTATTTCAGTGTTCTGAAAAAGAAAATCAACGAATTCATCTTTTTCTGAAGAAGACTCTTCGTTATAATTTAGGTGGTTATATACTTTCAGGTCCTTTGCCATCTCATTTGTCTGTCAACAAACTAGGGTTGCACCCCTAATTTTTTTTGTTTTTTTTCTTAGCTCATATGCTCTTTGTAATGCTTATATACATGCTCCAATGATTCTCTCAATTTTTTTAGAGCGATACCCATTTGATTTTCAACAGTTTTCTTAGAAAGATCAAGTTCTTCGGCAATTTCCTCATAGGTCATTCCTGCATTCCTGCTTAGAATAAATATTCTTCTGCATTTCTTAGGAAGTGCATCAATTGCTCCTTTTATGTACTTTTTTAATTTCTCGTTTTCACCTTCATCTTTCTTTGGGACATTCACACTTAGCATTACCTCACTCACATCTGCCATGGATTGCTGCTTGGGCAATTCTAGCTTTATGTAATTCAAGCATTTGTTTTTTACAGCCGAGTACAGATAGGTTTTAAGTGTTGTTTGAATTTCAATGTTTCCTCGCTTTTCCCAGATGTACAAAAACACTTCCTGAGCCATTTCTTCAGCTATAGTGCCATCTCTGACATAGGTGAAGGCAAAGCGATACAATTCTTTATAGTAGCGTTTGAAAATGACCTCATATGATGAGAAGTCATCACTCTTCACTTGTTGGAAAAGCAAAAGGTCATTTTCTGGATTCATTGGAACTATTGAAGCGTATAAGTAATTTCTGCGAACAAGTTTAGCGATGGATTAACAAAACCAAAAAAGAAGTTATCGGCGAATATAGAAACAATCATTTTTTCTGAGGGAATAATGTACATGTGTTGACCTAATTCCCCTGGTATATAAAAAATATCTTCATGATCTATTCCAAAAGCATTAGCAAAATCATCACCAAATAGCCACCATACATAGCCTAGCTCAAAGGTGCCAGATACTGTAGTCTGTGTAGAGGTTGTATTTAGCAGAAAATTTGGATCTATGATTTTTCTTCCTCTCCATATACCTTCATTTAAGATTAAGTAGCCAAACTTTGTCCAATCAATTAGTGATAATTCAATACCATCACCACCATTATAATTGCCATTTGGATCCGTGCTGATAGTCAAAGAGTCGATTAGTAAGGGATCTAGTATATTTTCTGTTAGAAAACTGACAAAATCTTGTCCCGAAGCATTTTCTATAATCTTACCAAGAATTACACCAGTGCCAGTATTTAGGTTAAACCTTAGTCCTGCTGGTGCTTCTAGAGGCTGGTCTAATACAAATCTGGCCCAATCTTCAGATGCTTTCATTTGATTGAGATTATTATTATCGCTAAATCTTGGTTCTATACTTTCGTTCCAGGAAAACCCTCCTCTATGAGCCAATAGGTGTGCAATAGTGATTTCTTGTTTCCCGATATTATCCTGAAAAATATTTTCATATTCGGGCAAATAATCAGCAATTGGATCTTCTATTGAAAGCAAACGCTTATCTTCAGCAATTCCGATGGCAGCTAAAGTGAATACCATGCTTGCTCTACCCAGATTTTGAGTTGTCTGTCTGTTGTTGTTTTGATAATAGTTTTCAAAAATTAGCTTGTCGTTGCGAATGATTATTAGTCCATTGATTACCTCGAACCCTCCGATTTTTGCTCTACTATCAATGACTAGTAAACTATCATTTGATATGCCTACATCTGATGGTAATGCATATTTCCATACATCTTGATCAGGTACTACCTCATCGCTTAGATAGCATGAAGAAAGAATGAAGAATATGAATAAGAATCGTAATGCCATTAAGTAAACAGTGTGTAGTTTCCATGCTGGTCCGAAGGTGGAGCAGGCTTTGTAAATGAAACATCATTACCCTCAATATCCCTAATCTTGGGAGTCACAGTATGTGATAATAGTTCTTCTTTCGATTCTTGATTCAATAGCCCTTGAAGCTCTTCAAGGTCATCAGACTCTAGCCATCTTCTAGTAGACGCAGCATCAAGTATTGCTGGCATGTCGTCTTGAAAATCAGTTATTTGATTATTTGCTGGCCTTGTAATCATAATAAAGGAATGTGCGCTATCCTCACCTTCTTCCCATAGCCCTGCTACGGAAAATACTTTTTTATCTGGATAAAAGAAGTAATGAGGTACTTGCTGCTTCTTAGCTACTTGCTTCCAGACATAAAAACCGTCCATTGGAATAACGCATCGATGTGTGGTTAGCTTTTTACGATAGTTAGGTTTACTTATCACCGAGTCCATTGGGAGATTAAAAAATTTAGGACTCATTGCTTTATTATTTGACCACATAGCCATTAAACCCCAATTGTAGAAAGAAATCTTATCTGGATTATCGCTGGTAATCAAGGGTAAAACTTTGGTTGGCGCGGCATTGAATTGTGGATTGTAGGCAGCCGGTACTTCAGCTCCAAGCACAAGTGCCAGTTCATCTGGTTTTAATGTTATCGTGTATCGATCGAGCATTTTCAGCAATTTAACACGAGAACATGGCTTACTCAATTTCATTTTGTGCTGAAACCAAATTTTATTTAAAGGATGGGTTAATTTTGACTTAAGAATAAAAGACGATCTAAATGGCTGAAGTAATAAGAATGCCCAAAATGAGTGATACCATGGAAGAAGGTGTCATTGCTGCATGGTTGAAAAAAGAGGGTGATGAAGTAAGTTCTGGTGATGTCCTGGCTGAAGTAGAAACGGACAAGGCGACAATGGAACTGGAATCTTATCAAGATGGTGTGTTATTACATATTGGAGTAAAAGAAAAAGAGGCAGTTCCAGTAGATGGAATATTAGCTGTGATTGGTGAAAAAGGAGAAGACTTTCAGCATTTACTCAAAGAAGCAAGCAACGGACAATCTGCTGTGGAGAGTAAAACTGAGGATAGTAAGGAAGAAAAGCCAGAAAATAACGCATCAGAAAAAATTGATACCAGCAATATAAATGCCTCAATAATCCGAATGCCTAAGATGAGTGATACTATGGAGGAGGGCGTTATTGCTTCATGGCTAAAGAAAAAAGGAGATAGCATAGAATCAGGAGACATTTTAGCGGAAGTAGAGACGGATAAAGCCACCATGGAATTGGAGGCCTATGAAGATGGTACACTACTTTATACGGCAGTGGAAGATGGCAGTGGTGTGGCAGTTGATGGAGTGATTGCTATTATAGGGGAAGAAGGTGCAGATTATGAATCTTTACTGAAGGCAGAGAAGCAAGGAGGAAATGACGCGAAAGAGGAAGTTAAGGAAGAAGTGAAAACAGAAACTCCTGTAGCTGTATCATCAGCTAGTCCGAGCGTTGTATCACAGCCAAGCAGTTCAAGTAACGGAAGAGTGAAGGCGTCACCACTTGCGAAGAAAATAGCTTCCGAAAAGGGAATAGATCTAGCTCAGGTAAATGGCTCTGGAACCGATGGAAGAATTGTGAAAAAGGATGTGGAAGATTTCACACCTTCTGTACAACCTCAACAAACAGGGACAGTTTCTGGAGATAAGCCTGCTGTTAATATTCCTCAAATAGTAGGTGAGGAGCGATCAGAGAAGGTAGATCTTTCGCAGATGCGTAAGGTGATCGCGAAGCGATTGAGTGACAGTAAATTCACTGCTCCTCATTTCTATCTCACCATGGAGATAAACATGGATAAAGCTATCGAAGCTCGTAAGTCTATGAATGAAGTTGCTCCGGTAAAGATTAGCTTCAATGACATGGTGGTGAAAGCAGCCGCAGCGGCTTTACGTCAACATCCAGATGTAAATGTTAGTTGGATGGGTGATCACATGGTAAAACATTCACACATTCACATGGGAATAGCAGTTGCCATTCCTGATGGATTGATTGTGCCAGTGGTAAGATTTGCTGATAATAAATCATTGTCTCATATTTCGGCAGAAGTACGAGAGCTAGCGCAGAAAGCAAAAGACAAAAAATTACAACCAGAAGAATTTTCTGGAAATACATTCACCATTTCTAACTTGGGAATGTTTGGAATTGATGAGTTTACCGCAATCATTAATCCGCCAGATGCTTGTATCATGGCAATAGGAGGTATTAAAGAAACGGTAATTGTGAAAAACGGAGAGATGAAGCCAGGGAATGTGATGAAAGTGACGCTTTCATGTGATCACAGAGCAGTAGATGGTGCAGTAGGCTCTGCCTTTTTGAAAACATTCAAAGACCTGCTGGAAGACCCGGTTCGAATTCTGATTTAATTGTAATTCTAACTTTTTTAATGTCATGCTGAACGAAGTGAAGCATCTTTTCCTTTACTAAGGCGAGACTATAATTCTATGGAAAAAATAAAATCAACAACCGTCCTTGCAATCAAACACAATGGTAAAGTAGCAATTGGTGCAGATGGGCAAGCCACTCTTGGCAATACCGTTGCAAAATCAAATGTGAAAAAAATCCGAAAGCTGGGAGATGGGAAGGTTGTAACCGGCTTTGCAGGTTCCACTGCTGATGCATTTACTTTATTGGATCGTTTTGATGAAAAATTGAGTAATTATTCTGGAAATTTGAAAAGAGCCGCAGTAGAACTGGCTAAAGACTGGAGGACTGATAGGTACCTTAGGAAGTTAGAAGCCATGATGATAGTGACTGATAAAGAAGAGGTCCTTGTTGTCTCAGGAACTGGGGATGTAATAGAGCCAGATGAAGAAGTTGCGGCTATTGGATCAGGAAGTATGTATGCTAGAGCAGCAGCGCTAGCTCTGAAGAAACATGCACCCAATCTTACAGCAGAGGAAATGGTACGTGAAGGATTAACGATTGCTGCAGATATCTGTATTTACACGAATCATAATTTAGTGATTGAAGTAGTGGAGTAAAGTATTCAAAGGGAATCACCGCCTTGATGATCCCTTAATATTGTTTACCTCAACTTATTCATCCTTTTGATGACTCCCGCGCCAATCAACCCAGTCAGTACATGTTTTCCATCCTTTATGATTTCAATTTCACTGTCTACCCGTGCTTCCAGTAGTTTAGAATGCCTATCCTTGGCGGCACCCATCCAGTAGGTATCTTTGTCGCCCACTACAAATCTGACTTTTACTTCTTTGAGTTTGGTCAACTCCTGAAAATTTCGTGTTCCTGGATTTCCTGCGACTCCTGTTATAGAATGAAAATATTCTGGTATACTCATGACCAGACGGAAAATGCTTGCGCTGTTGGCGCTGAAGCAGATGGTATGGAATTTATCACCTTCTACATTATAGGTGCTATTGATGTAATCCAAAAAGGCGGCAACCTCAGTCTCTTTTCCTTCATAAATAGGAAAATCAAGTAAGATCCAACCTTGTGTATCCTTTACACCCCTCCAGTAAAAGGATTGGTCATCATTAGACTTTGCTTCTGAAGGACCAACTGCTATGGGATACGTTTTATTGGAATCGAAATCTTTAGGTAATTGAATAGCATAGCTAATTTTTTTGCCTTGGTAATCGAAAGATTTGAAGACTCGTTTGGAGGTCTGAGCTACACAACTGTAACTCAGACTGATCAAAATAATTATTAAAAACCTATTCATGTTATTTTCCTTCAATTCCGTTGATTACTCCATCCAAATACGCATATTGATTTTCAGGAGCAACCTTGCGGGCTTCTTTGTAATACTTGAGCGCTAGTTTCTTGTTGCCGTCTTTGAGATACGCCTCGCCCAGACTATCAGTGAAGCCCCAGATAAACTGATGACTAGCGTTTTTCTTCACGTTCATTGAGAATACTTCAATGGCCTTTTTCGTATCTCCAACTGCAAGTAGTTGATATCCGTATTGATTAAGCTGAAATGGGTTTGCTGTAGGTAATGCCTGGTCCATTACTTTTTTAGCTTCTTCCACTTCTCCGTTTTTAGCTAAAAGACCGGCTTTTACTTGCAGATTAGAAAAACCACTACTCATAGAAATAGATTGATCTATCCAGGTCATTGCTTCTTCAAGGTTGAAGTCATTTTGCAAACAGTAGTTAGCGGCTTGCATGTAACCTCTCCAGGTAAAACCTACAGGTCCTTTTAATTCAGCTCTGGCATTTTCGATTACTATGTCATCTACATCAAAAGAAATATTGAAAGGAACCTCCAGATCGGCCCATCGAAGCACAGCCGTTACATCATCACCAGATCGATCTTTGAAATCATAGCTCAACCAGTCTTGTGACGGAATTTTATTTGTACTAACATCAGCTATCAATACAGCGTCTTGTTCTGCGGGGTAATTGGTCCCCCAAGATTTGGCATACTTCGAAAGGATGATTCGAATGTTTTCTTTGTCTTTGATAAACATAAAAAGACCGTAAGTGCCAGCAGCAATTGGCTGTTCTTCTAATTCAGCATCATGTGAAAAAGTGATGGTGGTGTTTTCATTGGCTCCTGCCCGCCACATTGCTCCATATGGTATCAAACCACCCCAAATCTGCCGATTATTTACTGCAGGACTGTGATATTTGATGGTTACATGAGAAATACCCACTTGTTGTGTCACTTCAGCATATTGACTGGGACGGGGTAGTGTTACATTTTGTGCAAATACGAACGTTGACATTAGTGCTAATGCCAATGAGGTAATTACTTTGCTCGAGTTGTAGTTCATGACTTTCATTGTTTAATCTATTTATAGATAAGATTACGAACAAGAAGACCCATTCAATGAATGTTTATGACCAAGTGTGATTGATGTGATGAACAGTTAAATCAGCTGAGGTATTGCATGATATCCTGCCGAAAGGAGCGACCTGATAGCAATACTTTTCCATTCTTCAAGATGAACTCATATTCATTATTACTCAAGTATATGCACTTCTTAATGTACCGTCTATTCACAATTATGGACCGATGTATACGTAGAAAGCTTTCAGGGTTAAGCTGTTTTGAAAAGGTGTTCATTGTGGATCGATAAAGGTGGGTTTTGTCTGAGGTATGAAGGTTTAGGTAATTGCCGTTGGCCTCTATGTAAAAGACTTCATCTAATTCTACTTCGTGTTCCCATCCACGATCTGTTATTGTGATCACAGAGGTGAAATCATCCTGAGGTCGTTCAAAATCTTTCATCAGTTTCATCAATTTTTTATTGAAAGCTGAAGTCTTCTGAACTTCAAGATGTTTCAATAGCTTGACTATAGATTCATTGAATCGATCCTCATCAATAGGTTTTAGGAGATAGTCAAGTGCGTGTATATCAAAAGCCTGAATCGCATAGCTATCGTATGCAGTGGTGAAAATAATATAGGGGAGTTGCTTGATTTTGATCTTCTTCACCACCTCAAATCCATCAAAGTCTGGCATTTGTACATCTAAGAAAACAAGATCTGGTTCTCTTAGATCAATTAACTCTACAGCTTGTAATCCATTTTTCGCTTCCGCAATCACATTGATTTCGGGATGATTTTCTAGTAGCTTGATCACTCGTTGACGCGCTAGGTATTCATCATCTACAATTATAGCTCTAATCATGACAGCTGAAGTGGAAAAGTAATTTCTGTAATGTATTTAGTCCCAGCTATCCGTTGTATGAAAGTCTGATCATCCCCATACATTTGCTTTAGTCGCTTGGAAACATTGGAGGTACCAATGCCATAACCATCGATTTTTGAAGAACTATTCAGTTCCTGAAAGTCGTTTAGTACTTCAATGATTAATTTGGATCCATTTGACCTTGAAGCATGAACAGAAATTTCTCCGCCATCGGGACATTTGGATATGCCATGCTTAATAGCGTTTTCGACGATAGGCTGTAAAATAAGTGCTGGTATTTTTGCATTAGATACATCCTTCTCAATGGACAAGTCAAGTTTGAGTCTATCCTGGAATCGGATATGCTCAATTTCCAGATAAGCTTTGATGTATTCCATCTCACTTTCTAATGAGATGAGATGTTTATGATCCTTCTCTAGAATCTCTCGCATTAGGAAGCCGAGCTGTGTCAGCATTTTTTGCGCTTTCTTGGAATCAATGTCTATAAGCGAGGTGATAGAATTAAGTGTATTGAATAGAAAATGAGGATGAAGCTGCATTTGCAAAGCATTCAGCTTCGCAATATTCAATTCCTTTTGTTGACTTGTATAGCGTACATAGTAGGAAATACTCATTATTAAGACCATAATGATCCAATATTCGAGAAAACTAGAAAATAGCCCAGCCCCAATGGCTACTTTGTTTCCAGGTGTAAAAAAACCTCTTAGGAAACCTGAATATGCATAATAGGCTAAATCATAAAGCTGGACAGCAAGTAGTCTGTGTACTGCAGCAATCATGATGCTCATGCAAATGTGCTTGGCCCATATGCTAAAACTGTTTCTACGCTGCTGGAAATAGAGAGCGACCTTTAGCAACAAACTAAAAAAAGCGGCCCATAGAGAGTAGTTGATGATGATACGGATAGTAACAGCAAACCAGCTGAAGTCGTATCCGTAATTATTGATTACATAATCGATGTATTGGCGTAGTATGAGCAGGCCGCTTACCATAAAGGCGAGTATAAATGCATGCTTGGTCTTGATACTACTGATATTCATTGATTGCTTAAGCGGATTTACTCCATGATAAAATTACGTGTTTGGTGTATTTACTATCTTCATTATGTGATCAATGGATAATTTAGTGATATATGTCTCAAACTACGTCTCAACAATCTAACTCCTAAGAAAATGAAAAGATCAACCTACTATTTATTTACTGTTGCATCTGTTTTTATACTCATCTCTTGCAACCAAACAACAAAAAAAAACAGTTCAAAACAGCCGGATAAAGAATCTGAAACTCTTCATGCGAGGGAAGATGTGGACCAGCTGACTTATCAAGATGTAGTAGCTATGGTGTATGATGATGAGGGTGAGCGTATTGAGTGGCATGGGGAAGAAATGTCAAACGATCTAACGCAATTTTTAACCATTTCTAAAGGAGATCCGTGTGGAGAGGAGGATTGCGGTAAGATACTATCGCTTATCAACTCTGCGGATCAAACAATAACTCTTGTAATACGCGGGGATTATGATATAGAAGGTGATCAGGGATACATTCCTAGAAAATATATAATCCCGGCAACAGACACTCTTTTGATTGGTTGTTCACATTTATGTTATGGAGGAAAGTCCTATGAATTTCAGCGAACCATTGTCGGAAGTAAATACGTTGAAATGAATTAATTCTGTATACTTCATTCGCTGATTTTGAATAAGCTATAATTTCTTCCAATCAATCACGTTATTTATTTAATGATAGAAAATAAGAGAATATTCATATTTTATTCAGATTGATAAGAAAATTTTTCTCTAAAAGACGTTACTTCGCGTTTTATAAAAATATCACTGTATTTAATCAGCCAAAATCTAAAATGAAACACCCAAAATTCACCCTGATCATTACTTTCTGCATTTTATTCTTTCAAGCTATTGGGCAAGAGTCACTTCAGGAAAAGTATGATGAGCTTCTAGAGAAAACTGAGACGTTCGAGCAGTACAAGGTGATTCCTCGTACTAGACTCAATTCATTTTGGTCTGAAGCAGTTGATTCGCTTAATAGAGGTAAGGAAGTCATCACTGAACTGAGATCCGAGTTAGATGCTCAAAAGCAATCTGTTGTCGCGCTGAATATACAGGTGAATGAACTACAAACCCAACTTGACAGTAGCCTTGATCTGAATGATACGATCAACTTCATAGGCATTCCATTTTCTAAGCTTGGCTATCACCTGATGGTATGGGCTATAATTGTTACACTAGCAGTACTAGGAATTATTTCTTATTTCATGTTTTTGAGGAGCAATACAGTGACTTCAAAAGTGAAAAAGGAACATGAAATTCTACTTGCAGAATTTGAGGATCACAAGACAAAGGCGAGAGAAAAACAGGTGAAGTTGAAGAGAGATCTTCAGACTGCTGTTAATCAACTAAGTGAAAGAAGATAGACATTAATATAGCTGGTTATTATAGCTATTTTTTCTGCTAACTTGGGGAATAAATTACAAACAATCTTTTATGAAATATATCACTACATTTTTTTTGATTTTGACATTACTTGCTGCTTGTCAGTCATCGCAAAAAGAAACGAAAGCTGAGCAAGAAGAGTCAAAAAAAGGCCCCATTGTTTCGCTAGAGTTGGTATGGCAAACAGACTCTGTAATGAATACGCCAGAGGCTGTACGGTTTGATGCAGAAAATAATATGATTTATGTGATGAATATGGGCGTGAAACCCAACTCAGAAAAGGATGGAGATGGTACTATTTCAAAATTATCTGTAGATGGTGAAATATTAGAAAAAGAATGGGTAACAGGATTGAATTCACCTAAAGGCGCCAATTTTCAAAACGGTAAACTTTATGTGGCCGATATTGATGAGTTAGTTCAGATTGATATTATTACAGCAACGGTAGAGAAAAGATACCCTTCAATAGATCCTAAGTTTTTGAATGATACAGACGTGGATGAGAACGGTGATGTCTATTTCACGGATACTGGATCTGATCAAGTATTGAAATTGGTAGATGGAGAAGTAATGGTATGGCAGAAGATTGAAGGATTGAATCCCAATGGAGTATTTGTAGAAGAAAACCGAGTACTCATTATTTCTTATGGTTTGGGTGAATTTTATGCGTTTAATAAAGAAAGTGGAGTAAAAGAAATACTCGCAACAGGTATTAAAGGAGGAGATGGCATAGTAGCAATAGATGAGGGTTATTTGATATCTACCTGGCCCGGAGAAATATTCTTTGTTCCAAAAGATCAAAGAGGAGGGGATGCTACCAAAATTCTTGATACGAAAGACGCAGGATTAAATGCTGCTGATATCACCTTGATCCCTGAAAAAGATTTATTAATTGTCCCTACTTTCTTAGGGAATAGCGTGAGTGCCTATAAAATCAATATAGATTAAGATGAATCCTGTCTGCCAATCTGCCAAAAAATTAATTCTTAGCAGACAGGATTGAATTATTTTCCATCCAATGATGGATGACCTTTTGCTGGGCCAGTTACAGAAATAAACTTTATTTCCTTTGTGTAAGCGGCTTTGATACCTGAAACATCCTCACCTTTAAAAAATTGAGGTATTGCTCCATTCCAAATTGCGCCAGCCCACTTAGCTTGTTCATGTCCTGCATTTTTCACAACCAGATGAGTAGAGTTGCTAAAGCCTTTAGTTAATTCATCCACTTGTTCTACAGGTGTTCTGCAATCTAAGTCTCCCGTAATAAAGAGTGTTCTTACATCAGACTGAAGTGGCTCGGAGGTATCAAAGGATAAGTCAGTCTCCGGCCAAGCAGGTACTGCTGAGCTAAATGGAAAATTCACAACATTTCCGAAAAGACTTTCTTTCGCTTCATGTTGAATACGTGCCCATCGTTCTGGAGAAGCCCCAGAGACAATCCCTTGATTGATCCCATGTCCTGGGAGCCCAATTGCATAGCGTATTCTCTTTTGAACAAACCATTGAAGAATGGAATGATCACCTTGATCAATGCTATGGAGTAATCTTGGAATGACAGGGATATCACTAACATCATCGATATCAAGCCTCAATATCATCCCAAGACCATATGATCCAACCTTTACTTGGATTGACTTTTTGTTTAGTGGATGTTTTACGTTAACTACTGCTGGTTCATTGGTTAGCTTATCCATGACGCGAATTAGTAGTTTACTCAGGTCGGGCACCTCTTCGTTAATTGCTTCATCTTGATTTGCCATCTGAGCTATTTTTTGAAAATGATGATCTAGATAGGAAGGATAGTTGAATGACTGCCCTGGTCCATCTGCGCTAACCAATACTGCATTTACTATTTTTTCTTTGTATAACTTCATCATAGTCATTCCAATGCTTGTGCCAAAGCTGAATCCGAAGATGGAATATCTGTCAATGCCAAGTGCTGTTGTCAATTCATGAACATCCTTGGCATGTTCAACAATGTTATAACCCTGAACATCAATACCTTTTTTTTCAAATGAGCTTAATGCTTCCTTCGTGAACTTTTGATAGTACTTATTGGCAGCATCCTCAGAGACTAAAAAATTTTCGGGATACCCATCTTTTTGAATGTGAATTAACTTTCGATCCTCTGTTCCTCTTCGATCAATTAAGATCAAGTCTGCCACTTCTAGTATCGATAGCCAGTCATCCAGAAATTTGGGATTCTCAGCTTCTGATGTGGAGGCACCTCCTCCACCTTCTAGATAAAGAATTGGTTCTTTAGGATTTTTGGATAGACTTTTAAGCCTAATAAATTTAATCTTGATTTTTCGCGATTCTGGATTCAATCGATTTTCTGGAACTGTGAGATACCCTACATCTCCTGATATAATAGATTCTCCTGTTGTCTTAAACTTTTTTTGTTTAAGATTTAGCTTGCCTTGCCCGAATGCATTGGAGAGACTCACTATGAGTACGCCAATAAAAAATATTGTCTTAGTCATTTTCATTTTTGACCAAAACTGAAGCCATGCATACTATCAAAAAAATTGAATAAGTCTCAGATGAGGATTTGAAACTTATTCACCCTGAGATTTCAAGTATTCGCTGGGTGTAATGCCCATTTCTTTCTTAAAAGCGCGATAAAAAGAGGCTTTCGACCCAAAACCAACTTCTTGGGCGACACCCAAAATAGAATACTTTTTTGTCTCAGGCTTATGAGATAATTCTTTAAAGGTTTTAACTCTAAATCCATTGATGAGATCATTGAAATTGGTGGACAAAGTTTCATTGATGATAATTGACACATCATTGATAGGCCACTGAAGATGTTCTGCAAGTTTGGTTACACTCAGTTTATGATCTCTATACAATTCATTTGTTTCTATCACTTCTAAAAGAGTGATCTTTTTCGCTTCCATTTCATTGTCTGAAAACTTGACTTTGGACGAACGATCTATGTAGGTATTGACTGGATTGATGTATTTGAGAAGGTATACATAACCGAGCCCGTAAATACATAATCCTGTTATGACGCCTACAGGAATATAAAGTAGGTGTGCGTTTTCATCTAAAAGTTCAATATTGATAAGAGCAATAGGAATGGCTATAGCTAGAAAGCCAATGATTACTAACCAGATCACGGTAAGAATCTTGAACCATTTGCGGATTGCCGGGAATTCTTTCGGAAGTATATGAATAGACTTGGCCTCAGTATAAATGAGGTACGTATAGATTCCAAGTTGTATCAATCCCAATGCTATGATACATAATGCAAATGCTTGAATGTTCTCAAGGTTGGCGTATGCCCAATCTTCATTTGATCTGATGAAAAGAAAGATAGCTGTGAAGAGTATTCCATCGATGACCAGACTGGGAACAAAATGCGAATACGTCCGAAAACTGGTATGAACTTTAGGTTTTTTTAAAGAAAGTACATGAAGGTATGCCAATGGACCGTAAGCCATGCCAAAATCCATTGGTATGGGGAATCTGGAATTAAACCCACTAATGGAAGACTCCAAAATCAAGTGAAGTAATGAAAGTGAGAATAAGAAGATCAACAACCCCAGGCATATGTTAGGCTTTCTTACTGGCTTTCTAAAAAGAATCACGGCAGAAAGTATGAAGCCTTGAACTACTGCGATGAAAAAGTAGAAATTGAACGAATCGAGTGAGGTGTCAATCATGCAAAACAAAGATGGACTGAATTAGGAGAGGAATCAAGAATGCACATATAATAACAGGACCAATTAATGAAGTATAGATCAGAGTTAATGCTAGGTTAATGACTTTAATTTAAATAAATGAAGGCCAGATTCTTATTAGGTTTGACGCAACATGAAGAATAAGATCACACTTCTTATTATTGCTTCAGTTGTTGGCTTGGTGTCACTTTCTGTTGTTCAAACATATTTAATCAATAATACCTATCAACTAAGGAAAGAAGCTTTTATTGAGGATATGAGTGAATCTGTCTCTTTCATTGATGACCACCTGACCAAAATAGACTCGATCCGTTCTGTTTGGCGAGATGATCTCATTGAAATAACCGCAGAATTCAAGAAAGGCAAGATTGAACGAGATGCAATCCTCGAACAATTTCGAGAAAAAACAATAGCAATGAACCCCGGCTTTCTTAGTGTTTTAAGGACTGAACTAAAAGAAAACGAAATCAATTCTCCCATTCAATTTCAAAAAAGAGTACGCTCTATTGTGATTCTGGATTCTATCAAAAATGACACCTTGTATGCTGGTAATCTGAATGGTACATCATACATTCTTGGTGATGATTTTGACGATAAAGAATATAAATTGGGTCAGTCTACTTCATATTCGGAATACACTTTTAACACCATTCGAGATGGTAATGAAGTTTCAGAAATGATGAGGATGAATTTTGAGACAGAGACGATAATGAGCATTGAAGGGTGGGAGAATGAGGTTCTACTGCAGATGAAAGGGTTGTTATTGATCTCTGCTTCAATTTTTCTGTTCGTTTTCGGAGTACTTTTCTATTCAATCAAGAATCTGATCACCCAGAAAAAAATAGCAGAAGTGAAGACTGATTTTATCAACAATATCTCTCATGAATTCAAAACACCACTAGCAACTCTGACGCTGGCTACAGGGATACTGAAGACCAAAGGTGCAAGGCAATCGGATACCATTAAAATTATAGAAAGACAAAATCACAAACTCCAGAAGTTGCTGGACCAAGTGTTAGATAATTCACTTAGCTATAACGAAATCAAATTGAATAAGGAACTAGTTAATATTGAAGACTTTTTATCAACACTATTAGATGATTTTGAGCTAGCTATGCTGAATGAAAATGCGGAGATAAGCCGCAATTTTACGCTCAATGAAAAGAAGGCCTCTATCGACCGTTTTTATCTCTCCACTGCTTTGTCTAACATGCTTGATAATGCTGTTAAATACAACGAAAGCGTAGTGAAAATTCAGTTTCAGGCGAGCGCTAGTGGTTCGCTCAGAATTGTGATTGAAGATAATGGAATAGGAATTTCTGAGAGAGAACAGAAAAGTCTATTTGAAAAATTCTATCGGGTGGGAAATAATGAAACTCATGAGGTGAAAGGGTTGGGCCTTGGACTCTATTATGCGAACCAAATTGTTATAGCGCATGGAGGAAAAATTGAAGTGAAAAGCAAAGTGAATCAAGGAAGCTCGTTTATCGTAGAGCTGCCGTTAACTCAAAGTTGAGAAGATGACAAAACGTGTGTTGTTAGCAGAAGATGATGAGGATCTCAGAAATGTATTGAGTCAGTATCTGAAAGTGTTTGATTTCGATGTGGAGTGCGCACAAGATGGAAAAGAGGCATTGGAGCTTTTCAAGAAAGAAACGTTTGATATCTGTGTGTTGGATGTGATGATGCCAAAGATGGACGGCTTCACACTGGCCGAAAAACTGATTGAAATAAATCCCGACACTCCTTTCATATTTCTCACAGCTAGAACACTTAAAGAAGACAAAATCAAAGGACTGAAGCTAGGTGCCGACGATTATATCCTTAAACCATTTGAAGCGGATGAACTGGTTTTGCGATTGAATAATATCATAAAAAGGAATAGTAGAGATATTCCGGTTAACGATAAATCAATAACAATTACCATTGGTACATACACTTTACATACCACTCGCCTGACGCTTACTAGACAAGGTGAAACACAGAACCTAACTAAGCGAGAAGTGGAGCTCATTCAGTTCTTGTCTGCTCATAAAAATGCAGTGATGAAACGAGAGGAAATTTTGGAAGCGGTGTGGAGCAGTAGTGATTTCTTCTCTGGTAGAAGCATGGATGTCTTCATTAGCAGGGTACGGAAATACTTCAAAGATGATCCCACTATTTCCATTGAAAGTATGCGGGGAGTGGGGCTGGAATTTAAGGTAGGTTAATAGAAAGGTCAACTGAGTTAATGTCAGGTTAACGCTCCCAAAATATATTTTCTTCATCATTTGAGCTTCTACATTTGGCTTAAACAAAATGAAAAAGGCATGAAAAAATTGTTAATGATTTTAGGATTGATTGCTTCAGTAGCAATAGTAGCACAAACAACTAGTGAAAGTAAAGAGACCTCAAGAACAACCTCTTCATCTAACAGTATTAGTTCTGAATCAAGTATTACTCATTCAAGTAAGTCATATATGTTTGATGCCCGATTTGACAAACGTAAGAATTCGCAACTACGTGCGATTTTGATAGACCGATTGGGTAGTGATGACCTTAGAAAGCAAGGAGACATATATGAGTGGAGCAAAGAATCAAAAGGTAGAATCTTTTTTAGCTGCCGACTATCAGATCGAAGGTTAAATCTAAACCTAAATCGAGAGGTAGCATCAGATGATTTTTATGATTTAATTGATGAGTTGGGAGACGATCTTAGAGATATTGTTCAGTCTCATACCCCACACACATGGGCACCTTTTACACCTGAACCGCCTAGTCAGCCTCAGCCACCGTCGAATCCTAATTCTACAGACCCACAACTCATCGATCAGGAATTGCGAGAAGCGGAGCGTGAATTAGCTCGTGCCCAGCGAAATGTGGAACGCCTGAAAAAGAAAAAAGGTAACGGAAATTAAAGAGTTTTAATATATAGATATCAAAAAGAAGATGCCGAATCAAGTGCGGCATTTTCTTTTTTGACGTTAAGCAGAAACTTGTAATACTAGCTTTCCACCCACTTCTCGAATGACTTTCACCAAGTAATCCACTGTGTCTTTATTCATACGGTGATTGATCAAGCAGGCACGAATTACAAATTGATTGTTGATGATAGTGCCAGTGATAAACACTCGTCCGTCTTGTTCAAGTGCTGGAATAAGCTTCCTATTTAGCTTATCTATTTCAACTTCATCTGTTAATCCATGGGTAAATTGAAAACAGGTAACTGCTAAATGTGATTTACTTTTCAACTCAAAATCAGTTGCCTCTTTTACTTGGTCAGCGAGGTAGTGTGCCAAGTCAATGTCCTTCTGGATCATAGATCTAAGCTTTTCCATACCATACGTTTTCAGACTCATCCAGACCTTCACCGCTTTGGCATTTCTGGATAGCTGGAAATAATGCTCATTGAAATTGGTTCTACCTTGTTCTTCCAGACGAGTATCCAGATACGAGGCTTTTTTATAGTAGGTGCGCTGAAGAATGTCGAAATTCTTTACCAGTAAGCATCCAGCCTCAAATGTTTGATACATCCACTTGTGGAAGTCTAGAGCTAATGAATCTGCCAATTCTATACCTTTATATTCTTCTCGAATAGAATCCAGACAAGCGGGAAGGCCACCATATGCTCCATCAATATGGAACCACATATCTTGCTCTTTTGCAATGGATGCAAGTGCGGCCAGATCGTCGATAGCTCCGGTGTTTACCGTGCCTGCGCTACCAACCAAACAAAAAGGAGTGAAGCCGGCTAGTTTATCCTTAGTAATAGCTTCCTTCAACACATCAAGGTTAATGGTGAAGTCCTCATTCACTTCAATTTTTCTTAGCAGATCTGTCCCAATGCCTAGCTCTTCCATGCTTTTGTCTATACATCCATGAACCTCAGTAGATGCATATACTGTGAATGGTTTCATGCCGAATAGGCCCTTCTCCCTAATCTTGTGATTCTCAAAAAAGACGTTGCGAGCTACTGTTAGCCCAGCAAGGTTAGCTGCCGAACCACCGCTGACCATCACTCCGCCACAGTCTTTTCCGAAATGAGTAAGCTCTCCAGTCCATTTGACTACTCGTTTCTCAATTTCACTTACGGCTGGCCCCAGATGCCACTTACCAACATTTTGATTGATGGTGGCTGTCAGTTTTTCTGCTAGTATGGACATTTGCGATCCACCTGCCATAACATAGGCATACATATACGGACCAATGTTGTGAGTGGAAGTATCCATTACTTTTTCTTTGAAAACATCAAGAACCTCTTCCGGTTTCATTTCTTCTTGAGGCAAGTTTTCAGCAAACCAACTTTCTACTTCTTTCTGCGAAAAGGAATGGTAAGCTTTCTTTTTTTCCAGATCAGAAAGCTGGTTGATAACAAGATCAGATGTTTTATCAAGAAGTTTTTCGAAGTGCTCCGGAGAAAAGTCTAGTGAGTTATTCATTTCCTAATTCGTTTAATGTGCGTGTTTTAAAATCTTTTTGACTGTAATGGATCTCTAATGCTTCCAGCTGATCCATGAAATTGTTTTCTTCTGGAAAGAGCTTTCTTACGCCTTCTGTCCCAGCAGTCCATATTTCTTCAAACCGAGGTAGGTTTTCTTCAGCTTTTTTAGATAGGGTGAAATTTGTCTTTCTGGAATCTGATTTATCTACTGAAGAGTTGAGATAACCGGCTGTCTCCATTTTATTAATCATGGTAATTATGGAAGGGTGGGAGAAATGAAGCTTTGCAGCTATTTCTGTAACAGATAGTTGATTGTATTTCTGGAGGAGCCTAAATATGAGGAACCAGTTGGGTTCAATATCCAAATCCAGTGATTTGTACATCTGTCGTCCACTGTGCACCATGGCATCACTGAGACGCTTCAAACGGACTGATAAGCCTAAGTAACCCAGCTCATTGACGAAATCGTATTGCATATTTATGTAGTTGTCTACATAAATATAAATAAATATGTAGACAACTACATAAAATAATTATTCTATTCCATTTGAGAAGGGGGTAGATATTAAAATCTATTTAATAATTTGAGCAGAGATAATTCGCACATCTTCAATTGGACGACCTTGGTCATTAACCTGTATGGTAGCAATGGAGTCTACAACGTTCATGCCTTTTATAACATCTCCAAAGACGGTGTAATTCTGATCGAGGTGCGGAGCACCACCAATGTTGCGATAAATTTCTCGGTGAGCCTCAGGTATTTCATATTTATCAAAATCGAATGATTCTGATAGTGATTGAATAGAATCATTAAGTGCGGAATATATCTCCCAATTCTCCTGTTCCATTGCATTTACCAATGAGTTTTTTAAAGCTTGATTTTCAGGTGCGTTCAGAGTGTAATGATTTGCAAGCCAGTTATTGATACGTGTTTCTCCTTTATCTATCAGACTATCTGCATTCGGTCCTCTTTGTACAATGTAAAACTGAATCGCAGAGGAGGCTCTTTCCGGATTACCATCTCGGGCTGCTCCTAAAGCACCACGTTTATGAAATAAAGAAGAGTCGAATTCTGCGGGTACTTTATAATCTCTTATTTTATCATTTTTAGAAATATCTGTGCTATCGCGTTCACCTGCTTGAACGACAAAGTCATTAATCACTCGATGAAACAATACACTATCGTATGCACCTTCCTCAACCAACTTTACAAAGTTATCGCGATGTTGAGGGGTTTTATCTGATAACTCTAGGACGATAGCTCCCTTTGTGGTTTGCAATTCAACCTGAATAGGCTTGGGTTCTTCTTCATTGGTTTGAGGAGTAGAACAAGATGCTAGAATGAATAGTAGAAGAATGGTAAGGTTAGTTTTCATGTGTTGATAGTTAGATTTTATTGGACACATGGAATTCGCATGAATGACTTTTTTTTATTAAAAATATTTTTTACAACATGCTCATTTCATAAGTCAAATTTAAGATTAGATAGTTGATCCATCAAAAACAGTTTTACAAGAGTCATTTCAAACAGAAATAATCTAGAGTATCATTGCTTTAATCGTTGAACAATCAGTCTTTATCTACTTATTTGACTATTGAGTTCGATTATCGAGGATTTGGCATCATCTTCGTTAATTACGAGCTCATGAATGTTTTTTTAGATTATTTTCTTACATTTTTCCACAGCGCTTTTGTACTGTTTGTTTTGTTTGGATGGATACCCAAGTCAACGAGGAAAGCACACCTTCTAGCTATTTTACTTGTCTTGTTTGCCTGGCTGGTGATCGGACTTTACAAAGGAGTCATTGGCTACTGTCCACTCACAGATTGGCACTGGGATATCAAAAGAGCATTGGGCGAACGTAATATTCCAAGTTCATTTACTGAGTACATGTTGGAAAAAATCACTGGAATTGACTTTGATAGAAAGCTGGTTGATATTGGAACTGCAACAGGTCTTATTTTGAGTATTCTTCTAGCGACGTATGTGAATCTCAAGAGCTATCTCTCCTCAAGAAAAAGAGTTCTATAAAATCAAGAGTAAGCGAGGATTTCTCATGAAGAGGTATACTTAAGAATAGCATTTGGAATTTTGTATGTCAGACTCAGCTCCTCCATCTTCTTTTTAAAAGCAGTTTGATAATAGTATGGCATTTGCGATCCATGCTGGAAAAACTTCTCATACTTTTCAACTAATTCGGGATAATGCTTTTCTAAGGCATTCATTACTAGTTTCTTACTATTAGCATCTCCATTTCCAAACAGGGTGATTGTTGCTGGAAGGACATAGTTGACCTGCATATCGCTGAATGTTTGAAATGCCAAATCAAGTTGTTCGGTAGTGTCAGATATATAGGGCAAAAGAGGCATCAAGCTTACCCCCGTGAGAAATCCTTCATTCACCGTTTTTTCCAGTGCTGCTAACCTTTGTGTAGGTTTAGTTGCTCCTGGCTCAAAGATCTTCCCCACTTCATCTAGTAAAGTGGAGAAAGAGAAGCTGATGATAGTGCCTCTATCTAGTGTATTTAGATCTTCCGGAAGTATGGCTTGTTCATTTATTTCTTTCAATAAGTCAAAATCTCGTTCGATCAAGTCGGATTTGGTAATGATATGGACAGGGAATCGATGTTTTAATATTACCTCTAAAGCCCTTTGTGTTAATTGGTACTTCTTTTCTACTTGCAGGTATGGATCGGTTGCAGAGGAAAGCACGATAATTCCATATTGATTTTTTTTAGCTTTATTAGAGAGCTGCTTATCGAGAAGCTCTATGGCATTGGTTTTGACGGATAAGCTTTGCTCTAGATTTATTCCATACTTACTTCCTCGTATGTAGCAATACAAACAGTTAAATGAGCAACTGCTATACGGGTTGAATGTGTAATCATCGAGAAACCAGGAGTCTCGTTTCTTAGTCTTATTTAATACAGATTTTACCTCAATTTCTTTGGGCATAATTATATCTGTCTAATCCCATTTTAATCTTTCTTCTAAACCAGTTTTCGACTAGCTCTTCATTGTCAATTTTTTCACTGAATGCTTCGATGATATCGGGGTGAAACTTGGCGGTAGTTTTAGCAGCCCATCCCATCCCTTGTCTTATCTCTTTATCCTTTGAATTTGCGCGTTTGATTAGGTGCTCGAAAGCAAACGTAACGTTTGATTTGTCCAATCCCTTTTTAATGGCATAATGCACACCAGCACCCAATGATCGAATGACCCATCTATTTTCATGCTGAAATAGTTGATCAAGTTTTCCTCGCATGTAAGCAGGCTCATTTAAAAAATGATAGCCATATACACGTTCTCCGATGATATCACAGATATACCATGCATCAGCCATCGAGATATATTCAGTTGCTTTTTCAATAGACTGGTCTGGGTATTCTGTAAGCCTTTTTTGTAAGATGATGCCAATGATTACATTTCCGCCAATCGTTTTTAGTTGTTCAATCAGGTCGCAGATTTCAATATGTAAATCAACAGAAATAGAATCATATATTTCTACTCCACAATATTCCAAAAGTGGGAATCTAATTTTCGCTTGTAAAAGACGTGTATGCAGTCCTCTTACAAATGGAGAAATGTCGTCTCTATCGAAACTGATCAAAGAAGCTTCTAGTTCTTCCTTTACTACACCTTTTTTGGTAATGACTTTCAATCGTAAATTGAATTATTGAAAAGAAAGATAAGGACTAAATAAGATAGTTGCTATCAAATTCTCTTTAGTAAATTAAGTCTATGAGCCTTTAGATCACTCATTTTTATTAATTTCAATTCTGTATGGAAAATCAGAAAATCTTCAAGAAAATCATGGTTGCCAATCGAGGCGAAATAGCTATTCGCGTACTGCGAGCAATCTCCGAGCTCCATGTACGATCAGTAGCTATTTACACGCATGAAGATCGTTATTCACTGCACCGATACAAGGCTGATGAGGCCTATCAAATTGGAGTAAATGAAGAACCATTGAAACCATATTTGGATATTGAAGAGATTATTTCTGTAGCAAAAGAAAATGAAGTAGATGCCATACATCCGGGGTATGGATTTCTCTCGGAGAACGTAGCTTTTGCTACTCGTTGCAGGGAAGAGGGTATTACGTTTGTCGGCCCAGCACCTGAAGTGATGGCCCAACTAGGAGACAAAGTGATGGCCAAGAAAGTAGCTAGAGCAGCAAATGTCCCCGTGATTGAGGATAACCAAGAAGTCTTGGTAGATGAAAAAACTGCAGTGAAAGAGGCTGATCGAATAGGTTATCCTGTGATTATAAAAGCAGCAGCTGGTGGTGGCGGACGTGGGATGCGAGTGGTTAGCGATGAAAAACAGTTGGTGAAATCCTTCAATGAAGCTAGATCTGAGGCTGGAAAGGCTTTTGGTGATGACACCATTTTTCTGGAAAAATATGTAGAGAATCCAAAGCATATAGAGGTACAGATACTTGCAGATAATTCGGGTAATATGGTTCACCTGTACGAACGAGATTGTTCTGTGCAGAGGCGATTTCAAAAGGTAGTAGAAATAGCACCCAGTTATGGATTAAAAGATGAGACTCGATATAAACTATATGAATATGCCTTGAAAATCGCAGGGCAGGTCAACTATAACAATGCAGGAACGGTAGAGTTTCTAGTAGATCCTGATGAAAATATTTATTTCATTGAGGTTAACCCTAGGGTACAGGTGGAGCACACCATCACTGAGGAGATTACAGGGATTGATATTGTACGTTCTCAGTTATTGATTGCTTCAGGTTGTGAACTTTCACACCCACAAATATTCATACGATCTCAGGAAGATATCTCTACCAAGGGATTTGCCATTCAATGTAGGGTGACAACTGAGGATCCGACCAATGGGTTTAAACCAGACTATGGTACCGTGATTGCGTATCGTAGTGCCGGCGGATTTGGGATTCGATTGGATGCGGGAAATGTCTATCAAGGGGTGAAAATCTCTCCGTTTTTTGATTCATTGTTGGTGAAGGTTACCGCAAAAGGCCGCACATTGAAAGGAAGTGCCCAGCGCCTACACCGAGCTTTGAGAGAGTTCAGAGTGAGAGGAGTAAAGACAAACATAGGTTTCCTTGAAAATGTGATCTATACAAAAGATTTCTTTGAAGGAAGAGCCACTGTAAACTTCATTGATAGTCACCCTGAATTGTTTGAAATCAAAAAGAGCTTTGATAGGGGAACTAAAACCTTAAAATACATCGGCGAAGTTTCAGTTAATGGAAACCCAGATGTTAAATCATTCGACCCAACAAAAACATTCAGATTGCCTCAGCCACCTGCGCTTGAGAAGAGGGCTCTAATTCCTGAGGGATCAAGAGATCTATTGAAGAAATTGGGAAGAGAAGGTTTTATAGATTCAATCAAGAAAGATCCGAAGATTTACTTTACGGATACCACATTCAGAGACGCACATCAATCACTCTTAGCTACCCGATTCAGAACGGAGGATATGATGAAGGTAGCTCGCAGTTATGCTGCTGAAAACCCAGAAATTTTTTCTCTAGAAATGTGGGGAGGAGCGACTTTTGATGTATCCATGCGTTTTCTGAAAGAAAGCCCATGGAAGCGATTGCAATTGATGCGAGAAGCTATTCCGAATATCTTATTTCAAATGCTATTGAGAGGGTCCAATGGTGTGGGGTATACAGCCTACCCAGACAATCTCATTGAAAAATTTATTGAAAAGTCCGCTGAGAACGGGATGGACATCTTCCGAATTTTTGATTCACTAAACTGGATCGAGAACATGAAGGTAAGCATCAAGTCCGTTCGCGAACGAACAGAATCATTGGCGGAAGCATGCATTTGCTATACTGGAGAACTTCAGGATGACGATCAGAAAAAATACACCTTGCAGTATTATCTAGACATGGCACGTCAGCTTGAAGATGAAGGTGCTCATATGTTGGCAATCAAAGATATGGCTGGATTGTTGAAGCCTTATAGTGCTGAGATACTTGTGAGTGAATTGAAGAAAGTAGTAGATATGCCTATTCACCTACATACGCATGATACATCATCTATTCAATCTGCGATGTATTTGAAGGCAATCGAGTCAGGGGTTGATATTGTGGATGTTTCATTGGCGTCTATGTCTGGGCTTACTTCTCAACCAAATTTCAATTCATTGGTTGCTTCACTTGAGTATCATGAGCGAGGTAGGAAAATGAATATGGACTCGTTGAATGCGCACTCAACTTACTTTGAAGACGTCAGAGAATTTTATTATCCATTTGAGTCAGGACTGAAAGCAGGGACAGCAGAAGTGTATGATCACGAAATTCCGGGAGGTCAGTATTCGAACCTACGGCCACAAGCCATTGCTCTGGGACTAGAGCATAAGTTTGAAACGATTAAGAAAAACTATGCAGCGGTAAATGAGTTGTTCGGGGATATTGTGAAGGTGACACCTTCCTCGAAAGTAGTAGGGGATATGGCTATGTTCATGACAGCCAATGATCTATCTGCTGAAGATGTGATGGAAAAAGGAGGGTCACTTTCTTTTCCAGAATCTGTCATTGGATTCTTTAAAGGAGATCTGGGTCAACCGCATGGCGGCTTTCCAGAAAATATTAGCAATCTCATCTTGAAGAACCAGAAGCCCATGAATGGAAGGGCCAATGATAACATGGAGTCGGTTGATTTTGATAAGGAATTTGCAGCCTTCCAAAAAGAATATCCAGAAATGGATTTTGAGGAGTTTTTGTCGTTCAAACTCTACCCAAAAGTGTTCAAGGAATACTACGAACACATCCAGGAATACGATGAGGTCACCCATCTTCCAACACCTGCATTCTTCTACGGAATGAAAGTAGGAGAAGAGATCATGGTAGAGATAGGACGAGGAAAAAACATTATTATCGAATTGGTAGGTATCATTGACCCGGATGAACATGGTATGCGATTAGTGGCTTTTCGCCTGAATGGCCAGATTAGAAGAATTGCAATAAGAGACAAGAAAGTAGCAGTTCAGCATGTCTCCAATAGAAAAGCAGAAGCGGATAATGAGATAGGTTCACCGCTGCAAGGAAAGATAGGAGAGATCAAAGTCAAAGAAGGCGACAAAATATCGAAGGATAATGTATTGTTTGTTATTGAAGCCATGAAGATGGAAACATCTGTTTCTTCAACTCAGGATGGAGTCGTGAAGAAAATATACCTAAAAGAAGGAGAACTTGTAGCACAGGATGATTTGGTGATTGAGATAGGTTGAACATATAATATCAAGCCATTAGGAATTTGTAGATTCTCTCATTTTCATGGTCATCATCTCGATCTTGCAGATGAAGCTCTTTGATTACATCTGGTCACATGTGTTTGCGAGATTAGTGAATAAATCAAACGACTAATTAACTTTTTTTCTTTTATTGATCCACCACTTCATGGTAAATCCAAATAAAAGTCCTGCGATCATCCATATTAAACAGATGACCCAAATAGAGGTGGAGCTGAAGTTCTTGTCTAATATTAGCCTCATAAAGGCGGTATGAATACTGCCTGTGATTAACCCCCATACCAAAACAGTAATTATCACTTTCTTCGTACTCATTTTCGGTTTATTCTAAACTATTATAAATCATTTCAATTTTATCTAAAAACAACTCAAAGTTCTGAGGCTTTTTTCTTCACATCTTTTAATGTTGTTTAACTGATTTTGTGATAGGGATGAAGTGACCGAAGGCAACCTTTGTGTAAGTAATATCATTGAGACTTATATGAGATTTTTCACAAAGATTCTGGTTCTAATAATTTTTATCAGTCTAGAGACTCAAGCACAAAAGCACAAAGAGTTTTCAGTTGAAGGCTTTATTCTTAATGCTCAAACCAGTGCCCCAATTCCTTATGCTAACATTGGAATACTCAACACTGAGATTGGTACACTATCCAATGAAGATGGGTCCTTTTCAATCAGAATATTAGCAAAATATACAGATCAAAATATCATATTTTCGTCTATAGGGTACGAACAGAAGTCAATTACAGTAAATGATATTGATTTATCAAAACCACTGAAAATCTTACTTAAGGAATTGGTAGGAAAACTAGAAGAAGTTGTTGTGACTTCTGAAAAATTTGAAAAGCAGAAAGAGGTGTTTGGAAACGGAAAGAGTTTGTTACTAAATGGATTAACTAAAGGAGATACACTTTATGCAGGTGCTGCTGCCGCTCTATTGATTGATAAGCATCAATATCCTGATCTTACTTATATACAGGAGGCTTCCCTATATATAGCTAGGAACAAAATGCCGTCCTTTAAAGTGCGCATGCGACTGATGGCAGTGGATAGCACAAATGGATTAAAACCTGGCGATGATATTCTCTTTGAACAGGTGGTGATTCAATCTTCCATAAAAAAGGGATGGTTGAAATTTCCGTTAGAGAAAGTCCATCAAATAGAAAATGATGCTTTTTACTTAATGTTTGAGTGGATATTGAATAAGGAGGATAGAAAATATATACATGATGTCTATGAAGAGTATTTTAATGCATACCCGGAAAACATTCGATACGACACTACCATAGTTGATGGTGAAGTGATAATGACTAATGTATTACCAAGGGCTTTGGCAGGGACCTTTTTTGGAATAACTAGTTCAACAAAGGATTTGAACAGTTTTTTGTGTTATTCCAGAAATCACAGTTTTGGTGAATGGGACCGGCTAGCTCATACATTATCCGCTAAAATAAAAATCGCTAATTATCCGTTAGAGCCGAACTCGATAGAGAGAAAGACTAGAGAGTTATCAATTACGGATTCAATTACCCAATGGGCTGAATCATTTCGAGAGGAACAGAATATTCCTGGTTTGCAACTAGCTGTGATGAAGAATGATAGCCTGATGTATTCTAATGCATTTGGCTATTCCGATCAATTGAATAAGGTAAAAGCCAACCCTACTACTCAATTTAGGATTGCAAGTGTATCAAAGACATTGACCTCTGCCGGTATCATGAAACTCGTTTCAGAAGGCAAGGTTGATTTGGATGAATCAGTGAGGGAATATGTCCCAACATTTCCTCAAAAGAAATATCCAATAAAAGTCCGACAGCTTTTAAGCCACCTGGGAGGTATCAGGGATTACTATGGGGTAAGCTGGAAAGATGAATTATTTATTCAAGAGCATTATAACAGCTCGAATGAAGCCATTTCTATATTTAGCAATGATAGTTTAGTAGCAGAACCTGGGACTCAATTCGTCTACTCATCTTTTGGCTACACCCTTTTAGGAGCCATAATAGAAAGTGCTTCTGACCAATCATACCTTGATTATATGAGTAATGAAATTTGGAGGCCTCTGAAGATGAGTTTTACGTATGGTGACATTGCAGATAGCACAATGAATGATAAAAGCAAGTTTTACTTTCTGACAGGAGAAGAAGCTTCGCCATATGATTTGAGTTATATATATCCATCTGGAGGATTGGTATCAACTTCAGAGGATTTGGTCAAGTTTGGATCAATGCTATTGAATGGTAAACTGCTTGACGAATCTTCTCTCGATCAAACCTTTAACACACAATACACATCTAAAGATGAGCCCACTGGATATGGACTTGGTTGGTATCTTGGAAAAGATTCTAATGATACCAAAGCCTGGTATCATGCTGGAGAGCTCCCTTCATCAGGTTCCTTTGTTGTCATTTACCCTGAGCATAATCTTGTCATTACACTCTTAGCTAATTCACCAATAATATCTGAAGCTGATGATGGCTTTTCAGATGAAATACAAAGACTAGGTGAAATAATTTATAATCACTAATTCACAATCTCAATTCTATCCAAGAGCAACTCAAAGCTCTGAGGTTTTTTATTTCCGATAAGGAAAGTGATTTCCTGAATAGAATTATGAGTAAAGTTTGACCCACTTAATTTTCTTCCTCGAAAGGAGGGATACATCTCTTTGAGTGGAATTTTAATAACCTCCCATTCACCAGAAGTTTGAAAGGGAAATATGTACGAGTAGTATGCTCGAGTATCATTTTTGACTCGAAATTGATAGTCTTTTTCATCACCTTTTAGATAAATCTTTATCACTCCGTCTGGTGATACCTTTTCTAAATCCAAACGATATCTTACTGACGAAAACCCACCATTATTTTCAAGAGAGACCTCCCCAGAAAAAACTCCATGACCCTCTTCACTCAATGAGAAATTCCCATTTGATCGGCCTCCCATCACCACATCGTCGACAATTTGCCAGCTAGAAATTTTTGACTTTTCATCAAAATCAAAGAGGATTATCGAGTTGGATAAGTTTATCATTAAAAGAAAGTATAGGGATAAAAACATAAGAAAATGTGTTACTACTATCTTAACTCGCCAGACTCACATTGGTTTTAATACTTAATAGTCAGGTATATTTTTCCCCAGTATGATATCCCTCTTTACCTTCACGAGAGCACTCTCTGATTCTTTTTTTGGAGTTGTAACTCCTGACCCACCACGATTTTTTTGATTTTCAATTTCTGATCGTGTCAAGAGTGGATCGTCAGTAAAGATTACATTATCAATGTAATAAGGATTTGTATCTGATTCTTTCACTGTCATATGAATATGTTGGGAGATGGTCGTGTTAGGATATGAAGCAGGCTTGAAAGTATAGAAATCGTATCGGCCATTCTCTCCGGTTTTTATCCATCCTCGTATAAATCCATGTCTTTTACCCCAGCCTTTTTCTTTTCCTGTAGTCTCATAAATGCCTTCCCTATTGGTATGATAGATATAGACAATCACGTCTTTGGCAGGAGTTTTTCCATTGTTATGAAACACTGTGCCATACAGATGAACCTTTGGGCCATTCGGTTGAAAACCAGGTAAAGTATCGGTTGAATTTAATGATTCTTCTTCATACTCTAGAAGCGCTTCACACCCCTCACATGGTCCTCCTACTATTTTTTGATTATTGGTTTGAGAATGACATCCATATAATATAAAACTGAATATGGTGGAGACGATAAACTCTTTCATTCCTAGTTCATACGAGATTTCTTTTTAAAAAGATAGATTTCTAATAGAGATGAGCAAAAAATGAAACATATAAGTAATGTAATCGTTAATGATAGTATTGCTATTTAAAAAGATATTAATACTATGAAAATTTTATATTCCATTTTCTTTCTGTCTTTCTGTATTGCAGGGTATTCACAATCTGAAATTGAACTCCCTCTAGAAGATCAATACGATGTTGTTACAAATGAATGGCTTGCAAAGTCTGCTTATCTAAAGACATACAGTGGAGTAAATGAGTATTGTCAGAATCCTGCCTTTCGAAAATCAGTTGATAGGTTATTGAATGAGATACATGGATTTGATTCCCTGATAGTTGCTAGACTTGAAGATCCAACAGCCTATTTTAGTTGGAATTCAAAAGAAGAGAAGAAAACCATGAATGATGTTCTTCAGCTCGAAGAAGATTATAGCATGCATGGATTCGTAGATCAAATGCGAAAGTCATGCCTGTTTCGCAATGAAATTGAAGCAAATGCTGATAACCTGAAACGAGGTATGGGAGTAGAATCTTACGATGGGAAGATCCTTGTTTTAGAAACGGAGATATCTAAGTATTTGAAGAAGATAGATAAGTTGGTACTACGTGTTGATGAGCATTTACATGTTCTTCACCTGGACCAGTAAGACACTGTTTATTAAGATTAAGGGATCGGGTTGCAGAGTGACCTGATCCCTCTTAGTTATTTCACAGAACTAACCTTTCAAAATTCCATTGGTCATCAATGAGGCATCAGAATTATTTTCTTTTTATATCTGCGAATTCTGAATTGAAACTTTAATATTCCCTATTTCTGATATTCCAAAAGATCTCCTGGTTGACAATCTAGTGCCTCGCACAGCGCCTCTAACGTTGTAAAGCGCATGGCCTTTGCTTTTCCCGTCTTCAATATTGATAGGTTGGCTTCAGTAATTCCCAACCTATTTGCAAGGTCTTTTGACCGTATTTTGCGCTTGGCCATCACTACATCAAGATTCACAATAATAGCCATGGGTTATATCGTTAGTTTATGATCCTCCTGTAACTTATTTCCTTCGGAGAAAATCTCTGCGAGAATGAAACAAATAAGAGCCCAGATAGCATATTGCAAGTTAAGCTCTGTGATTAGTCGCATACTACTTTCTATTTCTTTAATCGATACTAAGCCTATGCCAAACCAAAGAAGAAAGAGCTTTCCCATTTTTCGAAAAGATTTTACATTCTCAATTCTAAATGTTTCAATACTTGAAATCGATCTAACAATGCGTATGGCAATTTTGAGTACCAAATAAATTATTCCAGTAATGATTAATGCTTTCAGACAAGTAAAGTAGAAATAAAAGTTTCCATAATCACTTAAAGGAATGCCCTCAGCAGACGGACTTGTCTGGAATTTGAAAACGCTGGAATCATTAACCATCTTAATAGAATCGAAAATGCTGACATCTATTTGCCAGGCAATCATGAAGAAAACTAGAAGCACGGCCAGGAAAATATCTAATACAAGGATAAACCTGGCGACAGCAATCGATAATTTAAGGAGATTGTTTTTCATTTTTTAAAATTTATATCTGCAATTATATAAATAATTATTTAAAAACAATAATTATTTATTGAATAACCATCTTTAAAGATTAGTGGATGATTTTCGAATTATTATCAGATTGGATGATGTTGACAAATTCTGCTTTAGTAAATTCTGCCTGTTTTTAGCTATATAAGACAAGCATACTATTTTAGAGTAAAATTGATTTGAATGGAAGTAATTGATCTATTAAAGAAAGTACCAGAGTTTGAAAATGTTCCAGCGGAGCAGTTGAAATGGATGATGGATAAAAGCGATTGCTTAACAATCAAAAAGGGTGATTACCTGTTTGAGCCAGGGAGTGCTATCGATAAGTTACTTATCGTATTGGATGGATCATTTACGATCAAAATGCCAAGGAAGAATCAGTTTCAAACAGTAGGAACTTTTGAAGCACCAGTCATATCAGGCATGCTTCCTTACTCCAGAGCCGATAAGGCCAGAGCTTTCGCTGAAGCAAAAAAAGAATCATGTGTCGTAAGTCTGCATCAGTCTTTCTTCGGTGATATGATAAAGGAATGTCACGAGTTGAC
The DNA here is from genome assembly GCA_039984955.1 of Marinobacter alexandrii. Taxonomy (NCBI): domain Bacteria; kingdom Pseudomonadati; phylum Pseudomonadota; class Gammaproteobacteria; order Pseudomonadales; family Marinobacteraceae; genus Marinobacter; species Marinobacter alexandrii. Next base: position 108,133 of record JBDWTN010000006.1, on the reverse strand, counting down.
CACAGCTCTTGTGCATACGATGAGTAGCCGTATAAGACAATTCACAAAGCTGGAGCAGCAAGATGATAAGATGATGGCACTCGGAAAGCTTTCGGCAGGTTTAGCACATGAACTAAACAACCCTTCTGCGGCGGTGGTGAGAAGCTCAAAAGAATTGTCAAAGCATTTGAAGTTTTTACCTGATAAGTTCAAAGCAGTCATAAAAATTGACATGGAGGATGAGGATGTTGATCGTGTCAATAATTTGCTTTTCGATAAAATCAATGGAGGTCTGCGTGAGATCAAAATGATGGAGAGGAGCGAGAAAGAAGATGAGATGATTGAGTGGTTGGAGAAAAGAAAGATTGATGACCCTGAAGAACTAACAGACAACTTTATAGACTATGGTTTTGAAATTAAAGATCTTGAGGTAATTGGGCAGACTACTCCTAAATGGGATTATGGAGCTGTTTTTGGCTGGATCAATCAAGTCATGACAACTGAAAGATTAGTTGGCGAAATAGAGGATGCCTCTCAGCGAATCAATGACCTTGTGCTTTCAGTAAAAAGTTATACGCACATGGATCAAGCTCCAGCAAAGACAGAAACAGATCTACACGTTGGTATCAGCAATACGCTAACCATGCTCAATCATAAGCTGAAGGATAATCGAATTGAGGTACAAAAAGAATTTGATGAGCAGCTCCCGCAACCGGAAGTAATGCCAAATGCCATTAATCAAGTCTGGACGAATCTCATTGATAATGCTATAGATGCGATGGAAGAAAGGGAAAGTAGAGTGTTAACCATTAGTACTGTTAAAGATGGTGACTTTGTAAAGGTTAAGATTTCGGATACTGGTTCAGGCATTCCTGACGATATAAGAGATAAAATTTTCGACCCCTTCTTCACCACCAAACCAATAGGTAAAGGAACGGGCCTTGGACTGGAAAATGTCCAACAAATCGTAAAAGTTCAGCACAATGGAACCATTGATATTAAATCAAAGTCTGGTCATACTGTATTCACTGTTTGTTTGCCAATTAAAGCAGCTTAGCCGATGAAAAAGCCGATTATTTTACTTGTAGATGACGATCCATCTGTTTTAAAGTCTGTGACTCGAGATGTTCGATCGATGTATAAAAGTGATTACAAAATTTTAGCAACCGAATCCGCGAATGAGGCACTTGATTTTTTAAAAGACCTTAAAAACAGAGGTGAAGTTGTGGCGCTCTTTCTTTCTGATCAGCGAATGCCTGATATGCTGGGTGTTGAATTTTTAGAGCAAGCTAAAAAATTCTACCCCGAAGCAAAGCGAATCCTTTTGACTGCATACTCTGATACAGAAGCAGCTATAAAAGCCATCAATGCGGTCCAATTAGATTATTATCTTCTTAAGCCATGGAATCCACCTGAGGAAAAGCTGTATCCAATTTTGGATGATCAACTAGATGCGTGGCAAAGTAGTTTTTTCCCTGACTTTGATGGAATAAAAATCGTCGGGTATCAATGGTCTCCCAAGTCTCACGAGATTAAAGATTTTTTAGCAGGTAATCTCATCCCATATCAATGGTTAGATATTGAGGTTAATGAGAAAGGGCAAGAGCTTTTAGAAATTAATAATATTGGCCACAAGGATTTACCTGCTGTTTTTTTTGAAGATGGATCCTATTTAACGAATCCTTCGATGGCTGAAGTAGGTAAGAAGACCGGAATGTCTATTCAGGCGAAGCAAGAAATGTATGATGTGGCTGTTATTGGAGCAGGTCCAGCTGGTTTGGCTGCAGGAGTTTATGGTGGATCAGAAGGATTAAATACGCTGTTAATAGAAAAACGAGCTCCAGGTGGGCAAGCAGGCACAAGTTCTCGGATAGAAAACTACCTAGGCTTTCCAAATGGACTTAGTGGGGCAGACCTTTCTAGACGAGCGATCACACAAGCTACGAGGTTTGGCATTGAATTCTTATCACCACAAGAGGTGGCTGATATTAGTGTCAAAGACAATTATAAGATTATAAGATTAAAAGATGGATCGGTAGTTAACACCAAAGCTGTCATTATCACAAGTGGGGTAGACTATAGAAAACATCCTGCAAAAGGAATTGATGACTTTACTGGTGCAGGCATTTACTATGGAGCTGCAACAACGGAGGCGAACGCATGCCAGGATCAAGATATATACATTGTTGGAGGAGGTAACTCTGCTGGACAGGCAGCCATGTACCTTTCCAAGTTTGCTAAGAATGTCTATATCGTAATTCGAAAACCAGACTTATCGTCAAGCATGTCACAGTACTTGATCAATCAAATTGATGAAACCAATAACATATCAGTTCTAGGTTATACCGAAATCACAGAAGTGAAAGGGGATGAACGTCTGGAAAAAGTAGTATTAAAAAACAGTAGTTTAAATACGACAGAGGAGAAAGAAGGTACCGCTCTCTTCATATTCATTGGAGCTAAGCCAATGACCGATTGGATTGAATTGGATCTTATTAAAGATCAGCGAGGGTTTTTGGAAACAGGCCCAGCTCTTATTAAATATGAAAATTTTGAAAAGAATTGGAAGCTAAAAAGAGAACCTTTTCTTCTAGAAACATGCATCCCCGGAATATTTGCAGCAGGAGATGTCAGGGCTGGAGCCATGAATAGGGTAGCATCGGCTGTAGGTGAAGGATCTATGGCCATTAAATTTGTTCATGAATATCTTGCCAATACTTAAAATTTAAAACGAAGCGATATGAATTTCGGATCATGTGAACACATCAGAAATGCAGAAAGAAAAGAATCTAAAGCTTACGAATGCGAGGAGTGTGTAAAGAGCAGTGACAGGTGGGTGCATCTTCGCACGTGCCAGGAGTGTGGAGTTACATTGTGTTGTGATTCTTCACCTAACAAGCATGCTTCCTCGCATGCAAAATCTCATGAACATCCGGTAGTAGTCTCAGCTGAACCAGGAGAAAATTGGATGTATTGCTATGTACATGAGACGTTGAAGGATTCTTAGTCTGCGAGAAGTTACAAAAGCAGAACTGAAGAATGAAGGTGAAGACCATGTGGGCAGTGATGGCGAGGTAAATATTTCAAAGAAAATATGATGGAATAGGTTCTTTCAAGTCTTCATATCTCGTTTTACATCAGCACTCCGCTAACTTAGCCTTGTGAATCCTTCTGAAATTTTAAAACAGTACTGGGGCTATGACTCTTTCCGACCTTTGCAGGAAGAGATTATTCAATCTGTTTTGGATGAGAAAGAGACATTGGCACTGCTTCCAACTGGAGGAGGAAAATCTATTTGTTTTCAGGTCCCTGCAATGGTCTTGGAAGGAATTTGTATCGTCGTGTCTCCCCTAATATCCTTAATGAAAGATCAGGTAGAGCAGCTTCAAAGGAGAGGGATTAAGGCAGTTTCTATTTATTCTGGGATGAGCAAAAGGGAAATTGATATAACCCTTGATAATTGTATTTATGGAGGGTTTAAATTTATCTATGTTTCTCCTGAACGCTTAAAAACTGAGATATTTCTAGAACGTGCAAAACAAATGAATATCTGCCTACTGGCGATTGATGAGGCTCATTGTATTTCTCAATGGGGCTATGATTTCAGACCTCCATATTTGCAGATTTCAGAATTTAAAAAGGAAATATCTTCACCAAGATTAATAGCCTTGACTGCTACTGCTACGAAGGAAGTAAAAAAGGACATTACAGAAAAGCTCGAAATGGATGATGTGCAAATCTTCCAGAAAAGCTTTGCCAGAGCAAATCTCTCCTATTCTGCATTCAGGCTAGAAAATAAGGGACAAAAATTATTGGAGATTCTTCAAAACGTACAAGGTACAAGTGTCATATATGTAAGGAGTAGAAAACGGACTAAAGAGATTGCAGATTTACTTCGTAGAAGTAATGTCTCAGCGGACTATTATCATGCAGGTCTCTCAGGGAAAGATCGTTCGGATAGGCAAGAAGCATGGATCAATAACAAGATTCGTGTAATTGTAGCCACAAATGCATTTGGAATGGGCATTGATAAACCTGATGTACGAACGGTTATTCATATGGATTTACCTGACTCTTTAGAAGCATACTACCAAGAAGCCGGTCGAGCTGGTCGAGATGAAAAGAAAGCTTATGCGGTAGCCTTATTTCATAACCAGGATATTGATGAATTAAAGGATCGAACTGAGAGATCAGTCGTTTCTTTAGAACAGATAAAGAGGACTTATCAAGCATTAGCTAACTACTTCAAGATGGCCATAGGTAGTCATGAATTTTCGAATTTTCCCTTCAATTATGAACAGTTTATAAATACCTACAACCTGCCTATGATTGAAACATACGGCGCATTAAAAAAGCTGAGTGACGAAGGGTTGATCCAAATGACAGAAGGGTATTATGAGCACTCAAAGATTACTTTCTTACTGGAAAAAAATGAGACATATAAGTTTCAAATATCAAACCCTAAGCTTGACCCACTCATAAAAATTTTGTTGAGATTGTACGGAGGTGAAGTATTTGCTGGTTATGCCAAAATCAAAGAAAAAGATATCGGTTCGTTGTTAAAGACAGATAAAGTTCAAGTGAGGAAGTGGTTGAAGTTTTTAAACGACAACCAAGTGATAGATTATCAGCCAGCACTCGATTCTGCCACCATTACTTTTCTAACACCCAGAGAGGATGCAGAAAAATTGCCTATTGATGCGAATCAGATTGAGTGGAGAAGGAAGTTAGCAAGAGAGAAAGCCAAGTCAGTGATTGACTATGTGGGATCACATGAATGCCGAACCCAAATTTTTCAACATTATTTTGACGAGGAAACGACGCTCACTTGTGGAGTGTGTGATAACGATCTAGAAAGAAAGAAACAATTGAACGCCAGCGATATACCTGTTGATGGTGTATTAGATGTATTAGAGGCTCCACGCAATATTTCTGAAATTCGAGCACTTTTGGCTAGCCACACGCAAGATCAGATAATGGAAGCCTTACGTATCCTCATCGAGGATAAGAAAGTTATTGAATCCAGAGGAAAATTTGAGTTGATTTAGCTTTCTAAAGCTGCAACTCCAGGAAGAATTTTTCCTTCCATGTATTCAAGCAGAGCTCCCCCACCTGTGGAAACATAAGATACTTTGTCTCCATATCCCAAGTTATTAACTGCAGCAGCAGAATCTCCACCACCAATTAAAGAAAACCCACCATTATCGGTCGCCTTGACTACAGCTTGAGCAATGTTATTAGTGCCTTGAGCAAAATTGCTCATCTCAAAGACACCCATTGGTCCATTCCATAAGATGGTTTTTGAATTCTCAACGATTCTAGAGAAAACTTCTCTTGATTCTGGTCCTATATCCAAGCCCATCCAGCCTTCAGGAATAGCATAATTATCAGCAGTTTGTGTGTTTGCATCATTACTAAAGTCATCTGCTATAATAGAGTCCTTGGGCAGTTGAAGGTCAACTCCTTTTTCCTTTGCTTTAGCTATCAATTCTTTAGCGAGCGTCAATTTGTCCTCTTCTACTAGGGAATTTCCAATTTGTCCACCCATTGCCTTGAAGAAAGTATAGCTCATCCCTCCACCAATAATCAGATGGTCTACTTTGTCGAGCAATTGTTCAATGATCATGATTTTGTCAGAGATCTTTGCCCCACCCATGATAGCTGTAAATGGTCTTTCTGCATTTTCTAGAACTTTTCGAGCATTTTCAAGCTCTGCTTGCATCACATTGCCACAGCACTTTTCATTAAAAAAATCAGCAACTACTGTGGTAGAAGCATGTGCCCTATGAGCCGTTCCAAATGCATCATTCACGTAGATATCCCCCAAGTTGGCTAGCTTCTGCGCAAAAGAATTATCACCAGCAGTTTCCTCCATGTAGAATCTTACATTCTCTAGAAGCAAAACTTCTCCATCATTCAGAGAGGCAGCCTCATCAATGGCGACTTGCCCTATGCAATCATTTGCAAATTTGATTGGCACTCCTAACTTCTGACTCAGGTTTGATGTGATATGGTGTAGTGAGAACTTATCTTCAGGACCATTTTTTGGCCTTCCTAAATGAGACATGAGAATACATGAGCCTCCATCATTTAAGATTTTCTTCAAAGTAGGTATAGCAGCATTGATTCGAGTTTCATCGGTCACATGCATCTCTGCATTGAGAGGGACATTAAAATCGACTCTGATAAGCGCTTTCTTTCCTTTAAAATCGAAATCCTGAATTGTTTTCATAGGTAGAATAAATTTTAAGAACGCAAACATAAGAAGGTATATGGAAATGAAATTGTGAACAAACCTTTAAACTTATGGTTCATCAGTAAATTTGCTTAATGCCACGATTCATACCCATTGTATCATTTGCAGTTGTGCTCACTATTAATTTTCTGGCTAACTACCTTCCGATAGGAGGACTTACAACCGGAGAAGTATCTGATTTATATCCTTCATTGTTTACTCCAGCCGGATTTACTTTCTCCATTTGGGGACTGATCTATCTCTTTCTGATGATATATGTTGTATATCAGGCCTTGCCGATTAATGCAGATAGGAAAATATTTGATAGAATCAACAGACACTTTGTGATAAACTGTATGGCAAACACCTTGTGGATTTTTGCATGGCACTATGAACTTATAACTGCGGCACTGGTGCTTATGGGAGTTATTCTGGGTTCGTTAATCGCATTGTACCGTCACGTAAAGCCAGGAAAAATTCAGGGATTTAAAGACCGCTTTTTCGTAAAAGTGCCATTCAGTATCTACCTGGGTTGGATTACAGTAGCAACACTTGCTAATATCAGTGTTGAACAAACGGTTATCGGTATGGATAATTGGATGATGACAAAGACTGTTTGGGTATTCGTGGAATTAGCTCTTGCAGGAGCTGTTGGGACAGTGATGATCATTAGATACAGAGATCCTTTTTTTGGAGCAGTTGTAGCATGGGCTGCTTACGGTATTACTGAGAAGCAAGTAGGAACGCCAGAAGTGGCTGGGGCAGCCGCGGTGGTTTTAATACTGATATTGGTAATTCTCGTAATAGAAGGAATTAGAAGTGTTGTAGTGAGATAGGTAATAAGTCGCTCATTTTAATACCTCACATTCGAAGATTATGTTTGGATATTAGTCACCTTATATTAATAACCCTGCTCGTACAAGACATAATTATTTCGTCCTCTCTATCGTAAATTGGACTAAGTCCTCAAGTGAATTACGATAATCTGACTCTGGTAAAGTTTTGAGAATGTCTTTCGCTTTCTTGTGATACTCTTCCATCACCGAAATAGCATAATCGAGTCCACCAGAGGCTTTCACAAACTCAATTACATCATGAACATATTTTGGTTTACTCTCAGCTCTTTTGACTAGTTTTTTGATTCGCTTCCGCTCTAATTTTGAGGCTTTATTTAAAGCATATATTAAAGGAAGCGTCATTTTCTTTTCTTTGATATCTATTCCCCTGGGCTTCCCAATCTCAAATGTTCCATAGTCAAACAGGTCGTCTTTGATTTGAAATGCCATCCCAACGGCCAATCCAAATTCACCCATTTTGTGAATGATTTCATCGTCAGCACCCACTGAAGCAGCACCCACTTTGCAGCAAGAAGTAATTAAGCTGGCTGTTTTCTGACGAATCACTTCATAGTAAATGTCTTCACTAATATCGAGCTTGCGAGCTTTTTCCATCTGCAATAGCTCACCTTCACTCATCTCTTTCACCGCTTCAGTTGTAATTTTCAGGAGATTGATGTCGTCATTTTCCATGGAGAGGATAAGACCTCTGGATAAGAGAAAATCACCTACTAAAACAGCTATCTTATTTTTCCAGAGAGCATTGATAGAAAAGAAGCCTCTCCTCTCATTGGAATCATCCACTACATCGTCATGCACTAAAGTAGCCGTATGGAGTAGCTCAATAAGCGACGCTCCTCTGAAAGTTGCTTCAGTAATTTGTCCTGTAGCTCCCGCACTGAGAAAAACAAATAATGGGCGCATCTGCTTTCCTTTTCTACGCACGATATAGCCTGTGATTTTATCTAGGAGCATCACCTTACTCTTCATGGATTGACGAAATTTCTTTTCGAAATCCTCCATTTCTTGAGCAACAGGGGCTTGTATGTCTTTCAGCTTAAGCGGCATTGGAATGCAATAATACTTATGTTACAATTTAGATAGCCTATTTCTAAGGCACTGGTTTGTTTTTTAACAGGTTGAATTAGTTGTTACGGCACCTTTCTTCACATTCAATCTTCAAATTATTCGGGTTAGAGCTATCTTTCCGCCAGTTTCCAAAAAAGGTAAATGAGTAGAAAAAAAATCAGGTACACAGAGATTATTCCTAACAAGAGTCAGTGGCCTATTGTTCAGCTCGCCAGAGATAGAAAAGAATTCATAGAAGAAGTCACTTCTGAAACCTATGAAACGCTACTTAAAGACAAAAATGGATCTCTTAGAGAAGAGATAGAAACTACCATTCATCGAGAAAAAATGAGGATGAAGGCCAATCCATGGAGAGTTGATCCTCCAGATGAAAAAGTGTATTGGAAAGGAATTCAATCTCGCTTATTGGATGTAAATCCAGATGAAAAAGAGAGTGCGGCTCAAAAGGAAAAAGAAATTCTTCAGGAAATTATACGTCGTTACTCTGAAGAGATTTCTGGAAATTTTAAAAAATCAGCATATCGCTTCGCGCAGAGCTTTGTCACTTTTGGTTTTGCTAGGCTGCTGAATGCTGCTCGTGTTAAGGGACTATTGTCGTTATTTAGTCGACAGCTAGATTTAGATGATAAATTACATGTCATAGGAGAGACAGAACATATCAGATCATTGGCTAAAAAAGGTACGGTAGTGATGGTGCCTACGCACTTTAGTAACCTGGATTCAATTCTAATAGGTTGGGCAATTCACCATTTGGGTTTGCCTCCGTTCATTTATGGAGCAGGACTCAACCTCTTTAATATAAAGATCTTAGCTTACTTTATGAATAGCCTTGGCGCATATAAGGTAGACCGAAGAAAGAAAAATCTCATTTACCTCGAAACACTCAAAACCTATTCAAGGGAGGCAATAAAACGTGGATGTCATTCACTTTTTTTTCCAGGTGGGACACGATCAAGATCTGGTGAAATCGAGTCTTCTTTAAAAATCGGATTGCTGAGTACATCCATTGAAGCTCAGAGAGAGCTATTCCAAAATGCAAAAGAAGATAAAGAAGTAGGTAAAATTTTTATCGTACCAGTGGTTATTAACTATCACTTTACCCTTGAAGCTCCATCATTGATTAAAGAACATCTGAGAAGAACGGGAAGAGAAAGGTATTATGTAGAAGCGGATGAATTTTCTACGTCCTATAAGTTAGGAACATTCATGTTTAAGTTTTTTACAAAAGGCTCAGATATCTCAGTAAACTTGGGGAGAGGTATGGATATTTTGGGGAACTATGTGGATAATGATGGTAACAGTTTTGATAAAAATGGCAACCCGATCAATGTAAAAGACTATTTCCTAAGAGGAAAAGAAATCACCTTTGATGCGCAAAGAGAAAAGGAATATGTCCGTGTTCTTTCTCAGCGTATTGTGGAAGAATATCATAAGTATAACCGGGTATTTGCAAGCCACCTTGTTGCTTTCACGGCCTTCAAAATGTTGGAAAGGAAAAATCCTAAACTGGATATTTACCATGTTTTGAGATTGCCAGAGGAAGATTTGGAATTGGACTATGGGGAGTTCAAGGAGAACTTCAAAAAGTTGAGAACACGACTTGAGAAAATCCATAAGAAGGGATTGGTAGATATGGCTGACCATATGAAGGAACGGGCAACAAATGCAATAGAGCACGGATTACAGAATGTTGGTTTATATCACGATCAAAGACCTTTGATTAAGAAGAATGAAAAAATCATTGTGCAGGATACCAATACTCTTTACTATTATCACAACCGAATGAATGGCTATGGGCTTGAAAAGTACATCTAGAGAAATCGTAGGTGTTATTGGTGCAGGTAGCTTCGGTACTGCAATATCCAATATTTTGGCAGAGAATAATGCACATGTTATTCTGTATGTCCGTGATTCTGAAAAAGCCAAAAAAATAAGTAAGGAGCGTGTTAGCTCAAAGCAGAAACTTCACGATAATATCGAGATAACAAACATCCTAGAAGAAGTACCGCAAAAGTGCGAAATCATTTTTCCAATGATACCCTCAGCTAATGTTCGCGATATGGTGATCAAATTGGCTCCTCACTTAAGACCCTATCATGTACTCATTCATGGAACAAAAGGCTTTGATCTTTTTGTACCTAACAAACAGAAGATCACTGCTAGCAATCCTTTGACTCGAGAGCATGTTAAAACTATTTCCGAGATCATAAAAGAAGAAACTTCTGTCTTGCGTGTGGGGTGTCTGGCTGGACCAAACCTGGCAAGAGAGTTAGATCAACGAAAGCCCGCAGCTTCTGTGGTAGCCTCTCACTTTGACGAGGTGGTGTCCATAGGTCAGAGGTTATTGAAAAGTGATCGGTTCATGATCTATGGAAGTAGAGATTTGATCGGAATAGAACTTTGTGGTGTACTGAAGAACATTATCGCAGTTGGAGCAGGAACCATCGAAGGAATGGATCTGGGAGAGAACGCAAAGTCTCTTTTTATAAGCAGGGGACTTGTAGAGATGGTTTATATAGGTAAGGCGCTCGGTGGGAATGCTCAAGCATTTTTGGGATTGGCTGGCGTAGGAGATCTGGTAGCAACCTGCACATCTAATCTAAGTAGAAATTTTACTGTAGGATATCGTTTAGCAAAAGGGGAAACGTTGGATGAAATTATCGAATCGATGGATGAAGTTGCGGAAGGAGTAAAGACCATTAATATTGTGACTCAGCTTGCTGAATCATATAAAGTAAGATGTCCAATCACCGAAACACTTCATAAGATCATTCACAATCGAATGACTATTCAAGAAGCGCATGGCTACTTAATGAGTTTCCCTTTCAGAGCTGAAATTGACTTTATAGATACGAATGATTAACTCTCCAGTGCCTTTACTCTTTCTTTTAAAGGAGGATGAGAATAATGTATGAATACATAGGCTGGGTGAGGAGTGAGGTTTGATAAATGATCCGCACTCATCTTTTTTAGTCCTGAAATCAGAGGACTACCATCGTATGTTTCCTTTGCGTAAGCATCAGCTTCATATTCATTTTTTCGTGAAATAATATTCCCAATGATTCCAAGAATGGTACTGATCGGAGAATACAAAATCCCAAATGCAAGTAAGTTTAGGTGTAATGCAGATGTCTGGCCTCCCATAGCCCAACTTACTTCTGCATTGTAAGCCATGCGAGAAAACAGGTAAAGCATGAAGCCCATCAACCCGATACTGAAAATGGTAGAAAATAGAATATGTTTTTTTTTGAAGTGACCAACTTCATGTGCGAAAACAGCTGTTAATTCTTCTGTAGTATGTTTTTCTACTAAAGTGTCAAACAGAACTACCTTTTTCTTTCTACCCAACCCGCTAAAGAAGGCATTACCCTTGCTAGATCTTTTAGATCCATTCATGATAAAAATATTCTTCAATGGAAAATTGACCTTTTCACAATATTCCTGGATAGAAGACTTCAATTCTCCACCTACCATTGGGGTCAGTTTGTTGAATAGAGGTAAAATAAGAGAGGTATAAAACAAGTTTGCAAAGAGCACAAATGCCGTCATTACTCCCCAGAAGTAATACCAAAAATCACTTCCAATTGCGTTGACGAAGTATATCAAAACAGCAAGTAAAAGACCTCCGATAATGGCTGTAAGAATATACCCTTTGATCTTATCGAGGATGAAAGTCTTTGCCGTCATTTTGTTAAATCCATATTTAGCTTCAATGACGAAGTTTCTATAGATCGAAAATGGAATATTAATCACATCAGAAATCACATAAAGAATACCAAAGAAAATAAGAGGAGTGATTAAGCTGAGAGGAGAGAAAGTTCGAATCCAATGATCAAGTTCACCAAACCATCCATTGTAGATGGTCAGGAAAAGGATGACAAAACTGAAAGTGGCTGTTAAAGTACCAAAACGGGATACTTCTGACTGATAGGATTGGGATTTAGCATACTTTTCCGCATCGTATATTCCCTCAAGTTCTTTGGGGACTGGTTTTTTGGAACTATTCCTATTAAGAAAACTTAACGTACGTTCCAGTGCAAAGTCAAAAGAGATAATGCCAATGAGAATATAGAAAATGGTTTCTTCAGTCATGCCGCAAAGTTAGGGTGAGTTTGCCTTCTAGAAAATAAAAGGAATGGGGCACCTTAATCTACGCACATCAGCAGCTGGTTTAAGAGGATCACCCAAGCTAAACGAATAAGCTATACTGATTTCATGAGCGCCACCTGTTCCTATGCCAAGGTCAGAAAGCGTATAATCGAAACTATAGCCAAATGTTGCTCGGTTTGTTTGAAGCCCAAGCATTAAAATAATAGATTCATTATTTGTTATTCCGTCTAGGTTTTTAATCGGAAGTCCACGATACCATAAACCAACTAAGACCGGACTGAGTGTGAAATATGCTCCAACATCCAATTGATCAAAATTTCCTTGAGTTCGATAATTAAAAGTAGGAGTGATGCTTCGTTCACCAATGCCAGTTTTTCTAGATCCGGGATTTAGCGAAATTCGGTACCCTCCATGAATCGAAAATCTTCTTGGCAGAGGTGCATCACCCCCTGCAATGCTCTGATTAGGTTCTAGAACATGATGAAGCGCGGCTCCTATCCATATCGAAGGATTATATAATATTCCTCCGAATGAAAGGTCAAAAAACTTTGCGTTAAGTCCTGTGTTAAATACTTCGCCAGTCACAGGTCTCACTAAACCTGTGTTATCAAATTGGTCACCAAAGGTGAGTTTGTCAAAGTTCAGGTCACGAATAACATAGGCACCTTGAACACCCGCACGAAAGGTCCAATCATAATTTATTTGAAGCTGATAAGCATATTGAAGGCCTATTGAGGTCGAATTAAGTCCGGCAATCCCTTCTTGATCTCTTGTGAAAATGATACCTGCACTGCTAAAATAATCTTCAAAGTGATAGTCTGCATAAGCAGAGAATGTCTCAAAATTTGCATCTAAATTTGGCCATTGAGTTCGGTAGTTGATCCCCATTCGCCCTTTTTGATTGATGCCCACAAGTCCAGGATTCAAATATAGCGGTGCAGCATAGTACTGAGAAAACTGAGGGTCTTGAGCCTTCAAAGTGTTTTCCTGACAAAGGACACTAAAGATTGTAATGAAGAAAATGACCTTTTTGATCATATGAAATTTCTAATTATAAATCGTTGAGCAAATTATACAATTAATATAAATCGGCTTAAGTTTTGTTGACTTACATAAGTAATGTAACGACAACTAGTACGTTAGTATTTTAACCGTATTTTTACAAAGTGTGTGCATGACTAAGGACATTTCTATGATTCGTATCCCTTATGTGTCTGCTTTTCGCAGATTGATTTGTGTTGTCCTCTTTTTAATTTCCACCGTTACACTTTGGTCTCAAGATGTAACAGAGACAGGGTGGTACTTTGGAAATTCGGTGGAAAATCTGGTTTTTGATCGGAATGGAAGAGACGTATATCTTCAAACCGATCAGGCAACACCATTTGGAGTTTCTGGGGCGGTCACTATAACAGATCAATTCACAGGAAATTTACTCTTCTATACAGATGGAGTTGACGTCTATGATGTCTCTCACTCAATCGTTCCAAACGGGGCAGGTTTATCTGGAATATCTTCAATCAATGTTCCTGTTGTTACTTGTCCAGTAACAGACAATCCCGGCCAATATTATCTTTTCACTAATTCAGGGTCTGGGGGTGTAAATGAAATAAGATATACAGTTGTTGATGCCACCATACAAGGAAATGGTTCGGTTCAATTTCCATACGGAGATGTAGTGGTTGGAATGGTAGATCTGGCTACCGGCTTAGTAGACCCTTCCGAAGGAATGATAACTATTCCATCAGGAGATGGTGAGCTTTTTTGGCTAGTTTCTCAGAATCGAACCACATTTCAAATTCAAGTAACCCAAGTAGATGGGGGTGGAATAGGTGCTACAACGAATTATGATTTTACAGATGGCGCCACTCCTGGGTTCGAAGCTTCACATTTTGCTTTTAATGCTGACTCTTCTCAGCTAGCAATGGCTCCCAAAGGAGCAAATAGGAATATATGGTTAATGGATTTTGATCCAATTTCAGGAGTCTTAGCTCTAGATACCACATTATTAGGAACTGGATTCAACGACGATCAAGGGGAATCCGTCTATGACGTAGAGTGGTCAAGTGATGGCTCAAAACTCTATTTATCCCGATTCGGGAGCAGTGGTACTACAGGCCAGCTGTATCAGCTAGATTTTAATGATACCACAAGAACGGTGAATCCGATTTTGCCTGCTCCAATATTTCGAAGCTATGGATTAAAGCGAGCACCTGATGATAGAATATACCATTTATATCAGGAGACTGCAGCATCAATTTTCAACCTTGGAAGAATCAATAGACCTGATAGCATTGCTGACTCGGTTGCCTACCAAGCGATCGTTTTTCCAGAGGATTTTGGCTCCACTCAGTTCTCGGAACATACACCAGGATACAACTTTACATTCGATACGCTCAGTTTCTATTGGATTGATAGTTGTGCAACTAACGTGACCAAGTTTTTTCCGGTAGTAGAACCAGTACCCAATAATTTAACTTGGGATTTTGGTGATGGAAGTGGCTCAAATGGATGGATACCGAATTATGAGTATCAAGCAGAAGGCGGATACATGGTTAGCTTAACAGCCGAGGTAAATGGAATAACACAAACAATCACTCAACCAGTTGAAATATTGACCAACGATCTGATGGTTGACTTAGGAAACGACACAACGATATGCGTAGATGAGATACTTCCATTGGATGCTGGTGATGGATCTTCCTTTGTGTGGAGTACAGGTGAAGTAACTCAGACCATAGAGATAGATACGGCTGGCACCTATTGGGTAGAAGTAACAAATGCCACTGGATGCACAGGTTTTGATGATATAGAAGTCATAGAATATGGTGTAGCAAATCAAGTTTCAAATCAGTGGTATTTTGGTGAGCAGGCAGGTATTGAATTTACTAATGGTCCAGTTGCTATTCTGGATGCAAATAATCAAAACGCACCGGAAGGTTGTGCCACAATATCTGATATAAATGGAGATTTACTCTTTTATACAAATGGATTCACCGTCTTTAATAAAGACCATGATGTCATGGTCAACGGCGACACTATTGGAGGAGATTTGGCATCTGCACAGAATTCTTTAATCATGCCATATGGTGATGATGAAACTATGTTTTACATCTTCACTACCGAACAGGTCTATGGTGATGATGAATATGCTCTTCGTTATTCGATTGTGGATATGAAGGAAGATACTGCTAGGGGGAAAGTAATTGTTAAAAATATCAAACTGATGGATAACGGTACTGAGCGTATTACCGGATCTGGATTTACTGGGAATGATATCATCTTAGCTCATGAGTTCGGTAATAATACATTTAGATCATACCGTACTAGCCCAAATGGTCTAAGTGGAGCCATTTATTCACCTTCTGGTGAAGTTCATGACTTCATGCAAGAATTAAGCGCCACGGGTTACATGAAGATTTCTCCAACATTAAATCAGATTGCTGTGAATATCCCTGGAACCAATCAGGTTGAAATACTGGATTTTGATCAAGGAGAGATTTCTAACCCAAGATTAATTGATACAGGAGAAAATGACTTGTATGGTTTAGAGTTTTCTGCAGGAGGATTGAGACTCTATCTCACTACTTCTTCAGGAGCTTCAAAATTGATTCAATATGACTTGGACAGTCTAAATTCTGATGATCCAGTTACAGATATAACAGCGACTAAGTTTGATGGATACCCTCAAGGGGTGAGCTATGGAGCTCTTCAGATGGGCCCTGATGGAACGATTTATATGGCGGTTGATAATTCTGGAACCATTGGAACCATTAGTTCTCCTGATGGAGATGATGCAGGAGCTAGTTTTGATGCAGGAGGGTTTGACTTATCAGGAAGAACAAGTAGACTAGGTCTTCCAAATTTTGCCCAAAATCAATCCCCACCACTTCAAGAGCCAAGTATGACTGTTACCGCAGGTTGTGCCGGTCAGCTATCTACATTCTCTGGAGTAGGTAGAGATCCAAATAATTCGATTGAAAACTACCAATGGATTTTCGGAGATGGAACTTCTGCGGCGGTTCAGGATACGACTCATACTTATGATATTCCTGGTACTTATACTGTGCAACTCATTTTAAGTAATCGATGCGATACGGATACTACTTTGACACAGACCATTACCATCAATAACATTCCTGAAAGCCCAACGGTACCGTCTGATACTGCACTATGTGGTCAGCCGGTTACATTGATTGCTTGGCCTGTTGATGAACCTGATTTCTCATACTACTGGAGTACCGGTGAAGATACTAGAGAGATCACTGTTACAGAACCCGGTATTATTGATGTTGCAATCATTAATACAGTTACAGGTTGCACGTCTGATACACTTCAGATACTTATGGCAGATGTAAGACCAACGATAGATCTTGGAGCTGACCGAAACCTATGTCAAAATGATCCCGTCATCACATTGGATGCCCAAGTAGTGAGAGCTACTTATTCCTGGGCTATAAATGGAATAATATCTGGCTCAAATCGCACATTGGATATAGATACGACTGTTCCAGGCATGTTCGAGTACACTGTTGAGGTTGTAAATATTTTTGGGTGTATTGGTCGTGATACGGTACAGGTAACCGTTCAAGAAGAGCCAGATGTGACGGTTACATCAACCGAGACAAGTGGGTGTGGAAACGACGATGGTTACATAAGTATTGATTTCAACACCACAGGTAGTTATTCATATCAAATATCAGGACCAGCTACTGCTGGACCTTTTAATGTTGACGGCCCTGCTTCGGTAAGTATTCCGGCTGGTATTCCATCTGGAACACCACCTGGAGCTGGGAATTTAGCCCCAGGAAATTATAACCTTACCGTCACTAATCTGGTGGCAGGTTGTACCTATACAGAAGTAGTACAAGTTGAAGATCCGGGTACGTTTAACCTATCCGTATTAAATACCGGAGGAAACTGTGATGGTGATGTTGAACTGACCATATCAGGGACTCCATTGCCAGCGAGTTATGATTATGAGATACAGGATGCAACTGGTGTGGTAGTAGCGACAGGAACAGATACCGTAGATCCCTTAGTGATACCAGGTTTAAATACAGGCACGTTGTTCGTTCAGATAACTGATAATAACGCTCCTGGGTGTATTGAAACAGAGCAAATAATAATCAATCCTGATCCCGAACCGGACTTTACATTTGATGCGATTCAAGAAATTTGTGGAACGGAGGGAATGATTTCGGTTATGGATGGAAGTGGCGGAACTGCTTTGTACACTTGGTCCGGCCCAAGTATCGTAAGTGGCAATCCCGGTAATCCGATTACAGTAAATCAACCAGGAGTATATACTGTAACAGCCACAGAAGCTGGCTTCTGTCCTAGATCAGAGGATATTCAGGTTAATTTCAATGTGGATCAAACAATCGATGTGGTGATAGAGGGAGATCCATGCGACGGGCAGGTTACCCTAGTGGCGAATGTTACTGGAGGTAGTGGGAGTTTCATATATGTCTGGAATGATGGCAGCAATGCCATGAGAAATACTGTAACAAGTTCAGGAACTTACAATGTGACGGTAACCGATCAATTCACAGGCTGTGAGGTGACTTCAGGCGATAATCTTGTGGAAATTCAAGCAGAATTTACCGTGTCATTATCACTTGACCCGGATTGCGACAACAATGGAAATGTATTCCTGATTGCGACTACCAATTATTTTAACCCTTCAGTGACTTATGAATGGAAAGATGCAAGTGGAACCATACTTTCTGATACAGATTCCATTCTTACTGTTACACAATCAGGAAACTATATGGTGGTGGCTACAAATGAATCAGGAACGTGTACAGCTACTGATGAATTGGTAGTTGCTGTTGTACCTATCAACACCGAAGATTTACTATTACCAGAGACAGCAAGTTACTGCACAGGAGATCCTGTAGATCCTACGGTAAATCTTGATCCAGGTATTTTTAATACCTATGAATGGAGATTGCTGCCTGATGATGCAATTATCTCTACCGATCAGATATTGAATGTTTCTACTGCCGGTACGTATGAGGTCACGCTTTATAATGGATTTACCTGTATAACAGATCGAGTTGAAGTAAGAGAAGATTGTCGTCCAGTAATTTTCGCTCCAAATGCATTTTCACCAAATGGCAATGGAATAAATGACGAATTCTTTGTTTTTCCTAATGATTACGTGGAGGAGTTTGAAATTTTGATTTATACTCGATGGGGTGAACTTGTATATACTTCAAATAATCAAGACTTTCAATGGGATGGAATCTATAGAGGATCTTTACTTCCACCGGGAACGTATGCATATATATTAAAATTTTCGAGTTCCTTAGCACCAGATTTGGGAACTATTGAACAATATGGATCGGTTACACTTATTAGATAATGAGCTATTTTGATTACATCTATCAACGACTTTTCGGAAAGTCAAGTGCGACACCTACTAAGGTGTTTGTCAATGAGCTAATCCAAAGAAGTCAATCTTTTCTAGATCGTTTTCAAGCATGGAAAACATCAGAATATTGTGAGGAATTTTTGAATGATGTCTGGCAGTCTTATTTCTGGAGTAAAAAAGGAGTGGATAAAGACCCGCAGGTTATTCTTCTTGAATCTACCTACAGTAACGGTTTTGCCATAAACTATGAATCGAAATACGATAAGAATAATTTTCACTATCTATTTGACTATTTAGCTGATCGAGTAAAAAAATTGGATTACCGATTAGTTTTGAGTAGACATACAATGCAAGAAAAAGGAGATGTAGTTGAATCGAAAGAGTTGCACTACTTAAAGCCCAAACTAGGATTTGTTGAACCTATTGATCAGAAATTTGGGAATGTCCAGATTGAGTATATCGAGGAAAACGATAAACCAACGAGAATTAAATTGATAGCAAATTCGTATCCGGATAGGAAATATCAGGATGCTGCTAATTTTGAAGATTTAGCACAATATATCTTTTCACTTAAAAACAAATAACAATACGATGAGAGTATTCATTTTTTTTTCTGTTCTATTCTTCGGCTCGCTTGAGAATACAGCTGAAGCACAGTTGTTGCCAACTAAATTAAGAATCACTGTGATTGATGGCTTAGGAAATTTTGTTGAAGGAGCTACAGTTTCCATTTATGAAAATGAAGCAGATTACAGAGCAAGTGAAAATGCGTTTGCCACACTGACAACTGATAAGAAAGGTAGAGTGACCTTTAAAGAAGTAAAACCAATGGCTTATTTTGTAGAAGCGAAATTTGAAGATAAAGACAATGATGGAGAAGGAGTGATGACCAGCGAACTTTCCGAAGGAAAGCTAAATAAAGTTAATACGGTAATTGAATAAGTTGAGGCACTTTTTTCAATTAATCTTTCTTGTTTTACTTATCTGTGATTCAGGTTTAAATCAGAATCCCGAGTATTTACTACATATTGAACAGGAGCCTTCTGAAATAGAAGGCAGAGAAGATTTGATGGGTAGAGTTGAATATCTTAATATGATTTCAGCTGACCCTACAACTGGCCAAATTCCTTCGAATATTAGAACAGCTGAGCTACAGTTTGAACGAAATCTATTGACTCAAACAGTCAAACTTCGAACGCAACAACTAGACATCCAAGTAGCAGGACCTTCAAATGTAGGAGGTAGAACGAGAGCAGTGGAGTTTGATGTACGTGATGAGAATGTGATTCTTGCAGGAGGTGTTTCTGGAGGAGTATGGAAGAGTGCAGATGGAGGAATTACTTGGGACAGAAAAAGCGACCCGGAGAATAGAAATAGTGTGACTTGCATTGTTCAAGATATTAGATCGGGAAAAGAAGATGTCTGGTATCATGGAACAGGTGAAATTGTTGGTAATTCTGCAAGAGGAGGAGCTGCCCCATTTCGTGGAAATGGAATTTATAAGTCCATTGATAATGGAGAAACCTGGAACCCTATTGAATCTACCCAAGATTCAGATCCAAACATTTTTAACAGCCAGTTTCAATATATATGGAACATTGAAATTAACCCAAGCAACCTTGTCGATGACGAAATACTAGTAGCTGCTTTTGGTGGTATTTTACGCTCTTTAGATGGAGGAGATACATGGTCTGTAGTGCTGGGGCAGGAATTGTTCGGTTTAGATGAATCTGTTAATCTCAATGAAGGTAACGCATCATTTTATACATCTCTGGAGCGATCAGAGGATAATGTTTTCTATGCGGCACTATCCACTGAGTCACCCTCAGATCTGGACTCTCCTGAAGCCGGAATCTATTTCTCAACAGATGGCCTTAACTGGAGCGACAATATTGCGCCACTTACAAATGAATCACAATACCGAAGAATTGTGATAGGTAATAGCAAATCCGACCCAGATGTTACTTATTTCATGATAGACTCGAGTCCAATTCTGATTTTAGAACATCGACTTTCCCTATTAAATAATTCCAATAGAATCAATGGCTTTGATCCACAACCTCGAGTTTTACCTCAGTTTGATGATGAACTCGGCAATCTCGACACACAGGGGTCATACAATATGATGATCAGAGTCCACCCTGAAGACCCTAATTTAGTCTTCGTTGGAGGTACAAACCTTTTTCGATCTACTGATGGTTTCAGGACTGAGGAAAACATTGATTGGATTGGTGGCTATGATCCTGAAGGTGGCTCTGGAGTGTATCTAGAGCATCATCCAGATCAGCACGATCTTTTGTTTCGTCCAAGTAATCCAAATGTAGCACTTTCCGCAAGTGATGGAGGCCTTATTCAAAGCGCTGATATAAGCGCTGATTCTGTGATGTGGGAAAGTAGAAATGATGGTTTCATTACCTCACAATTTTTCACGATAGCACAATCTAAGATACCCAATGATCCTACGATTCTTGGGGGTATGCAAGATAATGGAACAGATCTCTCTAGAGGAACAACTAATTGGCAGAGAGTAATAGGAGGAGACGGTGGTTACGCAGCTACTACAAGGGATAATTCACTCTGGTTTGCTTCTTTCCAGCGTGGGCAGACGTTACGATTGACTTTTAATGATAATTTCGAAATTACTTCATTCGGTAGAGTAGATCCTGGTGGGTTGGTTGCTCAAGCAGGATCTGCATATCTATTTGTAAATCCGTTTGTTCTTGATCCTACAAATGAAAACCGCATGTTTTGCGCCGGTGGAAACCACTTGTACTATCATCCTAATGTTTCTCAGATTCCTTCAGGCTCGCAAATTCCTACAAATTTTGGGTGGAAGAGAGTTACCCCATCAGCTATAGAAGAAGGATTGGTTAGTGCTGTAGAGTCATCTTTCGAAGGTGAAAAAGTATTTTTTGGGACGAGCTTAGGAGAATTATTTCGATTGGATAATGCTGATTCAGAACTTGATTTCAGTGTCGTTGATATCACATCCGTTGCGTTCCCTGAGGATGGGTATGTATCTAGCATAGCTCTGGATCCTGAAGACAATCAACACCTTATTGTGGTGTTTTCAAACTACAATGTTCAGTCAATTTTCGAAAGTACCGATGGAGGAGAGAGCTTTGAAAATGTGAGTGGAAACCTTGAAGAAAACCCAGATGGATCAGGAAGTGGTCCCAGTATTCGGTGGATTGAAATTATTCCTAAAACAACAGGTAATTTGTTTCTAGTAGGAACGAGCATTGGCTTGTATGGTACAGAAAGCCTTAGCGGTAGTAGCACTGTTTGGATAAAGGAATCTCCTTCAACCATAGGAAGTGCTGTAGTTGTTATGATGGATTATAGAGCCAGCGATGGAAAACTTGCTATTGCCACACATGGTAATGGTGTTTTCACTACGCAAGTGCCTGATTTTAAACAGCTGGAGCCGGAGGAGTCAGGAGATAGCTTTGAGGTTTTGGCTGCTTATCCAAATCCAGTCGAAGATTTTACACAAATTCAATATACCATCCCCGAAGATGGTGAGGTACGAATTGATATTTTATCACAGAGAGGAGAATTCGTGAGTACAATCCTTTGGGCTACTCAATATTCAGGATCGAATACAGCTTTTTGGGATGGAGCCAGCAATTTCAGATTTCCATTGGCCAACGGTATTTATTTTTATCGTATTAGCTATCAAGGTCAGAGTAGAACAGGAAGATTAGTCTTGAACCGCTAACGAAGGCTTAAAACCAATAAGAAATAGGCAATTACCATTACCCAGAAATGATAGTTTATGATATTAGGGATGATGCCTAAATCCATAAGGATTACAAGTATCGCGAGAACTATAGAAACGATTCTAAGTGTATTTCGTGTGCGTTTAGTCATTGGTCTGGTTTTAAACGAAAATAAGTATTTCATCTTCACATGACAAATTGGTTAGGTTAGATAATCTTTGCATCTGAATAAAAAGTATTGGTTGAAATAGGGCAAGATATCGACAGAGCGGAGCAATTGCTTCGAAAAGGAGAGGTCGTGGGTATACCTACTGAAACGGTATATGGGCTAGCTGGAAACGCTCTGAATGAAGAATCGATTCTTAAAATTTATTCGGTTAAGAACAGGCCAAAATTTGATCCATTAATTGCTCATGTCGATACGCTAGACAAAGTGAAGGGGTTAGTGGATGAAATTCCTGAAAAGGCTAAAATTCTAGCAAAAAAATTCTGGCCTGGACCTTTAACAATCCTATTGAAGAAAAAAAGACATGTCCCTGATTTACTTACGTCAGGGTTAAATAGGATGGCAATAAGGATTCCCCATCACCCCATCACTCAAGAGTTGCTTTCCAAACTCGACTTCCCGTTAGCAGCTCCAAGCGCTAACCCGTTTGGATATGTTTCTCCAACCTCCGCCCAGCATGTTGCAAATCAGCTTGGAGAGCAAATTTCTTATATTCTAGATGGTGGTGATTGTGAGGTAGGTTTGGAATCAACAATCATTGGTTTTGAAGATAATGATCCAGTTGTTTATAGACTTGGGGGTACAAAAATTGAGGAAATCGAAGGGTCTATTGGTTCGGTTAGGATAAATGTAAATATGAGCTCTAACCCAGCTGCTCCAGGGATGTTGAAATCACATTATTCTCCAGGTAGAAAAATTTTACTAGGAAATATTGAAGAAAATTTGAAAGATTTAGACCCAAATACTACAGGAATAATTTCTTTCCAAAAAGAATATGATTTACCGATGAAAAATCTAGCAGTATTGTCCGATACAGGAGATTTGAATCAAGCAGCGCGAAATATATTTACTGCGCTTCGAAAAATGGATCAATCGCACCTTAAGATTATTTTAGCTGAATACTTACCCGAAGAAGGGTTAGGTCGTGCGGTTAATGACAGACTTAGACGGGCTTCAGTTTAATATTCTTCCTTATAGACGTTTTCAAACGGAGTTAAATAGCCATTGTCGTGTATAAATAATGTATTGTCAAAGGATTTGCTAGACTTCAAACTTCCTTCATTAGGATCATGCTTTATAAGAGTAGCAGGGTTAGACCTGAGCTGTTGTGGGTAGTTGTAGTTGATTTTTTTGAGGTCACTAGAGATAATTAGTTTATTGAAAAGCGCAGAAATCTTAATAGTTAACACATTATCCTTTAAAGGAGAGGAATCAAGATTGTTCAGCTTATAAATAGAGGATCCTTTCGTAGCGTGTCGCATCCCGATAACACATAAAATTCCTTTGTTAGGATAATCCTCAACTAGTGAAACGAATTTTTTATAAATCAGTCGATCCCTGAATTTATAGTTATTGTTTGGGTTCGTGTAATCAAATGTAAGCCCGTCATCCATTTCTAAAATCATAGTGGCAAAATCCACGAAATCATCTCCAAAGAATTTCATGTATTCCTTACTTTTTCTTTCCAATTCATCAATTGTTTTTAATACTAGGCTCTCCACAATCTCACGATCGTAATAGTACATGACGGACAAGCCTTGATAGCTTTCACGATGATCCTGGGTCTTATCAAACATCTGCTTGAATACGCCCACAGTTTTTGTTAAAGATTCAGGAATTTCACGGTCTCTTATGTATTCATTGATTACAAAAATGGCAGAAGCCATTTTATACTCTATATCAATGCTTTTGACAAAAATCCTGTCTTGTCTGGGTAACGTCTGATTCAATGCTCTCAAACTTTTGAAGAAGATCCAGTTTTCTTTTCCCCAAAAAAGGGTATTACGAATGATTTGCCTCAAAGTAGTAGTATCTCCTGAATCTAAATAGTTATTAATCATATGAGCAGCGCTTGCCCCTTGTTCTATAGCTAAAATGCGAACATTGGCATTCTCATGTAGATATTTAAGTACTTTGAAAGTTGCTTTTGGAACAGACCTGATATTGTGCCAGTGTTCAGCCAAAACAAAAAGTTGCTTACTTTCTGTCTCAATGAGTTCATATCCATTGAAGTTAGTATCCTCTTCTACACTTATGGATTGGATATTCGAAAAAGTTTCTTGCGCATTCAGTTTGACTGAAAACACCACCACAATTAATATAAGAGGATAACTAATCTTCATTTAATCGCTGAAACGTTTTCTAGGGTTGAAAATTATAGCCCAATCATAAAAGCCTAATTGATATAACTCAATACTTAGCAGGCTTGTTTCCAGGGAGTGTCTTTTTAATGAATTCTCTTAAGTGGTCATTACTGCTGATGAGGTCTTCATTTCTTAGATACATCATGTGTCCGCTCCTGTATCCTTTAAATGACAAACGATCCTTCATTTTGCCACTTGGATCAATTTGCCACATGGTGTATTTAGCATCGAAATATTTGGTAGCACCATCGAAATAGCCACTTTGTATCATCGTGTGTAAGTATGGATTTTGAGCCATCGCCTGTCTAAGATTTTCACCTGTATTATTACCATCTCTATTCCACGGATGAACTGGGCCAAACATGTTGTACTTGATGTCTGTTTCGTACTTGAGTACATTTTTATAGTAATAATTGATTGCAGGGGTAAATGCATGCAGCCAGCTTGTAAGTTCAGAATTAAAGTCAGGTCGATCTCCACCATCAGTTCTATCTATTCCTTTGTACCTCGAGTCCAATCGACCTACAGTAAAGCCTTCTTCTCTAAGAAGCTCTTTCCAGAAAAATGAAGTAGGGACATCCAAATTGTATTGAAGAATTGCTTTTTCTGAAATCCCAGAATATCTGGATATCATCTTGGCTGCTTCTCTCTTTTCACTTTCATTGACAAATCCACCTTGCACTAGCGTAGGCATGAGTTCTTGAACGGCATAAGTCTCAACCTCTTCTAGTACGTCTAACAGATCTTTACTTTGTAAGTCAGATGGGAGTTTGTTGTGATACCAGGCAGCAGCAGCAAAATAAGGTATACGAAGAGCCGCACCCAGTGGGCCATTCCTTCTTCCTTGACCACTGTGAACTCCAAGTTCGGTAGGAGATACTAGAATAACGCCATTCAAATACATCCACTGACGATTTTGTAATTCAAGGGCTAACCCTGAAACCCGCGTAGTACCATAGCTTTCCCCAATTAAATATTTTGGAGATTCCCATCGATTCATCCTCGTTACAAATGTATTGATCCATTCGGCCAGATAAGAAATATCCTCATTTACACCGAAAAAAAATGAACGATCAACTTCTTTGTCAAGGATCCTGGAATATCCCGTATTCACAGGGTTTACAAATACAATATCTGCTACATCTAATACCGAATTGGGATTGTCTTTTGCACCATAAGGTTGAATTGGAAAACCTTCATTGTCAACTTTTAAAATTTTTGGACCAGTATACGCGAGATGCATCCAGACAGAGGCGGACCCAGGACCTCCATTGAATGAAATGATCAAAGGCCTTGAAGCTCTATTTTTAATATCTGATCGCTGGTAATAAGTAAAGTGAACAGCGGCTATTGCTTTCCCATCTTCATTCCAAACTGGTTGAGTTCCAGTGGTAGCTGAATAGGCTACTGATTTTCCTTTTATCGTGACCGCATGATTTGACGTAATGGATTGATTTGCATCGATCATACGATCTTGAGCGAAAGAATAGATAAATGCCAATGAGGTAAGTAGGGTGAGTAATCTCTTCATAATTGATTTATTAGATAATTGGGAAGAAATCTACCAAATAATTGATGAGTGGAGAAACAAAAAAGACATGCTCGGTAGATGAGCATGTCTTTCGGTATTAAGTTCTGTTATGATTTAATCCATTTTCAATCTAAGGCTTCCATAGCTTGAGTCAATCCGAATAATTTTATTTGAATCGCCTTGTCCAATTTTTCCCTTATATGTGCTTTTGTTTGATTCTTTGACACGGTAATTAAAGGTTGCGTCTACATCAGAAGAGTATTTAAGATCCGCGAAGGAAAATTCAGCATTGATGTCTGCATTTAGCCCTTCTTCCAAACCGATTTCATAGGATCCAAACTTCCCATCTATATCCACTAGCGTAAAAGTCTTTGCCAACTTATCGATTCTAAAGTCACCCAAATAGCTACAATCAAGCTCAATACTTCCGGTTAGTTCCTCAATGTCCCACCCAGAAAAATGTGAATCAGCATCTATTTTGCCGGCCTTTTCAATCTCCACATTACCATACTTGCTTTCAATTTCCAAATCAGCCACTTCGCCAATTTCTATTTCTGAAAACCCTTGAGTCAGATCCAGTTTATTAGCACCTTCAATCTCCAGGTTACTGTACTTGACAGAGACATATCCATCTTTAATGTTATTTACACTTCCACTACCAAACGATAATTTAATTTCCGTATCCCCTGATACATCCCCTACTCTCATTGAGCCATAGGAGACATTCAATTCAAGATCATTTGTGCGGTCGCCCATTGTTACATCTCCAAAGCTATTTTTAATTTCAAGGGGGCTAGAGTCAGGCATATATACGGTATAGTTCACCTCGAATCCCTCTTCATTTTTATTTTTTATGTTTTGGATTTCTGTCTCAAATACAATTTGAGCACTGCCTTCAGTAATGTCAATTTCTATTGCATCAAGAATTCGTTGAGCACGCTCTTCATTTCTCCCTTTCCCCACTATTTCAATTTTGATATCAAATTCATTTTTCTCCCATGAATTGATTTCTACTTTACCAAACTTATTCTCGATTTTTAATTTGGTAGTTGAACTTACCTTATAATTCTTTTCAACGTACTTCTTCTTTTCATCCTGATTGCGAGCAATCGCTACAGTGGCAAAAACAAACAATAGGGTTAAAAGCTTATATTTCAATTGATATGTCGTTTTCATTGTCTTGGTTTTTAATATTTTGTAAAATGTCCAGTTGTTTGTTGAGGATGTCAAGCCTCAGCTGCAGGTTGCTGATCATGGCATCCATAATCCGGTCATTGGAAGCATTAGTTTGGTAGGTATCCTTTAACTCTAAATACATAGAGTCTAGTTGGTCGATTTCAGTTAAAAATTCTTCTTGCTGTTCAGGAGTAAGTTGTTCTTTGATTGCTTGTTTACGTTGAGAAATTAATGTTACGTAGTAATCTTCTGCCTGATTAAATTCGTCACTCAAAACAGGGCCTTCATCCATCTTGGTTATGCCTTTATCAATCACAAGGATGATAGTTGAAACCATAAAAAGAACAGCAACCACTTTCCATATGGTTGACCACTCAGCTCTTTTTTTACCTAGCTTCTGATCAATTGAAGACCATACTTTATCCGATGGAGAGTCATTGTCAAACTCTCCTCTATTGTTTATAATGAATTTTTCTAATTGATCACCCATAGTTTACCTCCTGTGTTATAATCATTCTCAATTTATCCTTCGCTCGTTTATACTGAGATTTTGAAGTTGACTCTGTTATTCCCAATATTTCGCTTATTTCTTTATGGTCATATCCCTCAAATAAATAGAGAGAAAGTACTGTTCTAAACCCGGAAGGCAAGTGATGCATAGCATTTTTTACTTGATCCACTGAATAATTTGGTTCAGTTTTTTCCAGTTCAAATTCGCTCGCTTCTTTCTTCATATCTTCAGCCAGCATTAAATCCTTTTTTATGCGCTGAACATGATTCAGAGCCTTATTAATAACAATCCTCTTTAACCATGCTCCAAAAGAAGCATCTGCCCGATAGCTTGTTAGATTTTGGAAGGCGCTCACAAATGCATCCTGCAATACATCCTCAGCGTCACTGCCATCACCTGTTATACGTAGGGCTGTATTAAACATCGCTTTGTTATACAGTTTGTATATTTCAAACTGAGCTGAGCGATCTTTATTTCTACACCTTGCTATTAGGTCTGCGTGAATATTTATCGTATTTGCTTCCAATTTTTAGGTTAGTTCGGTGTAAAGACTGTTAATAGAATCATGGGTTGCATGTTGTTGTTAATTTTAGAGGAATAAGTTTACAAATGAAAAAACTCTTTTTAATCTTCACGCTTATTTCAAGTTTGGCTTCTGCACAGGAACTTGATAGTCTGGCTTTAGATACATTGGCTTTAGACACATTGGAAAAACCATTACCACCTTATTATGGAGGGATTTTTTTTGAGGTCAAAGGCTCTTTAGAGCCAAGCACGCCAGAAAAAAATATATTGAGCGGCTATGGCGTAGGAATTCAATATAAAAAATGGATTATTGGCTTCAATAGATTTGATACACAAGGAAAAGTCGAAGCTTTAGTAATATTTCCTAACATTTTTGAGTTAAAGTATCGGTATGGTGGCCCATTCATTGCTTTTTCTGCTATAGAAACCAGTTCATTAAGTATCATTTTTAGAGCTGGATATTATCAAGGAGATATGACTTGGCAAAGAAAAGAAGACGAAGAGGCTTTCTTACGTGATGAATTCACTTTACTAAAGGGAGCTATTATAGGAGAATTCTCCAGATTTCGTTATGCCAAACCTTATATATCTATAGGACTTCAGGAAATGAAAGATTTGGATTTAGCAAGCGTTGAAAATGAAGACTTTTCAGGTCTTTTTTTTGCTGTTGGTTTACGAATTGGTTATTTTAATCAATAACTTATTTACTAATAGGCGTTTAGGGTTATTTAATTAAACTTGTACAACAATTATATAGTGCCTTTTATGATGAAAATTTTTCGTGTGTTGTGTTCCATTATAGCTATTGTAGTGCTTACGGATATACAGGCTCAGAAAGTATATAAACTATACCAAGAAGCGGAAGAGACTTTTTATGACGAGCAGTTCGGTGAAGCTCTAGTACTATATGAATCAATTCAAGAAATAGACACTGCTTACGAAGATGTTCCATATAAAATTGAAGTCTGTAAGCTTCTCTCTAATCATCAATACACTGATATGGGACCTTTTGATGAATTCGAGGAGGTGATGTCAAAGCAAGACAAGTTTTACTATTATTGGCAAGGCAGAGTGCTCATGCAACAGTATAAGTTTGAAGAAGCCATTGAATCTTTAAGAACATTCGTTAAGCTACCAGCTAAAAAGAGTGATGAAATTATTAAGGAAGCCAGTAGGTGGGCAAAGTGGGCAACAGCGGCCAAGAAGTTTATGGATAATCCCAATTTCTATG
The DNA here is from genome assembly GCA_039984955.1 of Marinobacter alexandrii. NCBI lineage: Bacteria > Pseudomonadati > Pseudomonadota > Gammaproteobacteria > Pseudomonadales > Marinobacteraceae > Marinobacter > Marinobacter alexandrii. The sequence goes on along the minus strand of JBDWTN010000006.1, from coordinate 78,442 downwards.
AAATACATCTATTAGAGAAAGGCATTAATACCGAAAAAGCAGAGCTAAGTCCCGTTTATTTCTCAGAGAAGGAAGAGCTCCTGTTTTTATCAAATCAGGATGACTCCAGACCAGATCAATTTCAAATCTATCATACACGGCACGAAGGAGGAAGAAGCTGGTCAGAACCTTCAATCATTTATAATGTTGGTACGTTTACACGAGATAATTCTAATATCGAAGTAGTAGCAGATGATGGTAGGTTATTTCAGTTTCGAACCGATAAAGGAGGAGATCTATTTTTTAGTGAACCAAGAGATAGTAAAGACGGGTGGAGTAACCCTCAAGAATTTGATAGTAAAATTTCTTCAACCCATCTAAGTTCACATTTTTTCATCAATGAGCATGAAGACAGGATCATTTTTTCCAAAAATGTTGGGAGCAGTAAAGAATCCAATTTGGATTTATTTGAATCTTTTAGAAATCATGAAACTGGTGATTGGAGTAAGCCGGCACTCTTTGCAACGACCATTAATAGTGAGTATAATGAAGATAGCCCATACCTGAGTCCAGATGAGAAAACATTGTATTTTGCTTCTGATGGCCATGAGACAATGGGGGGATATGATATTTTTAAATCAGAATTTGACCCTAAAACACTGACTTGGTCTGAACCTACAAATATGGGGTTCCCTGTGAACTCCCCTGATGATGAAATTCATTTTAAGCTCAACAAAGATCAGATGTCAGGATATTTTACATCCAATAGACTTCATACATATGGTGATTATGATATTTTCTTTTTCTGGGAGATTCACACGATCACAATAAAAGGTCGTGTCATAGATGGACCAACTGGGGAAGCAATTACCGATGCACGTATTTTCTTCAGGCCACTTGAATATACTGATATGTACTTTTTCTCTCCCTTGGATGAAAGCGGACAATTTGAGATGCAGATAAATGCGGATGATGTATATAAAGTTGAACTTAGAAGAGATAATAAGGAGTTGATCTCTCTTGATGATTTTGAAATTCATGCAACTGGCGGAACCAATACAACCTACCTAAAAGACTTCTATATTGGTAAAATAAAAACACCTACTGATTCTCAGTAACAAAATATTTATCGTTTCTAGTATATTGGGATTAAAAATAAACAGCATGTATACCTCAAGAATTGCTGGTCTTGGACATTATGTACCCGATAATGTTGTGACCAATGAAGATCTATCCAAGATGATGGACACCAATGATGAATGGATTATTGAGCGAACTGGAATAAAGGAACGCCGTTGGATCGACCCAAAAACAGGAGATAGCCCATCTACTATGGGTACTAAGGCTGCAAGAATCGCAATAAAAAATGCTGGTTTAACACCTGATGATATTGACTTTATCATTTTCGCCACATTGAGCCCAGACTACTACTTCCCAGGCCCTGGTGTTATGGTTCAAGAGCAACTTGGTATTAAAGAAATAGGCGCCTTAGATGTAAGAAATCAATGTTCTGGCTTTGTCTATAGCCTGTCTATTGCGGATCAGTTTATAAAAACAGGGATGTACCAAAATATTTTGGTAATTGGTTCTGAGAATCATTCCGGAGGATTGGAAAAGTCTACCAGAGGTAGAGGGGTAACTGTGATTTTTGGAGACGGAGCAGGAGCAGCTGTCATACAGAGGTCTGAAGATTCAAAAGGTATCCTGTCAACGCATTTACATTCAGAAGGTAAGCACGCAGAAGAACTAGCCTTAATTGGCCCTAATACAGGTAGATGGGTTCCAGAGATTATATCAGAAGATAATCCTGAGGATTCGAGCTATTACCCTCACATGAATGGAAATTTTGTTTTCAAGCATGCTGTGACTCGGTTTATGGAAGTCATAGGAGAGGCACTAGCTACTAATAACTATAAACCTGAGGACATCAACCTTTTGGTACCCCATCAGGCAAACCTGAGGATTAGTCAATTTGTGCAAGCAAAGATGGGATTATCTGATGATCAGGTATTTAATAACATAATGCGGTATGGAAATACAACCGCAGCTTCGATTCCAATAGCAATGAGTGAAGCTTGGCAAGAAGGAAAAATCAAAGAGGGAGATTTGGTTTGTCTGGCAGCTTTTGGGAGTGGCTTTACTTGGGCTTCAGCGCTCATCAGATGGTAGTTAAGACGACTATTCTCTAAAATGGAATTGGACAAAACCCATGTTTTTATCGACGAAAATAAGTCTAGCAGTTCGGTATTTGCACTTTTTTAATAACTTTTTTAATTATTTTAATTTAACACTTAGAATAGTTAAATTTGTTCCTGACAAAGTATAAATCAACGGAAATTTAATCGGAAATGAAATTTGTAAAAACACTACTAGGAAAATCTACCGATGGAAACCAGCTAAAACTTAAGAAAGATCCTTCCGGAGAATGGGTTGTGAGGAAAGGATCGACAGTACTTTATATAGGCTCTAAAGACAAATGTCAGACGTATATGAGTCACGCGATGTAATTCGATCTTACCACCTATCCGAATTAGAACGTACAAAAAAGCAATGCTGAAAAGCATTGCTTTTTTGTTTGCCATTGTTTATTAAAATGTAAAAATATTTAGAAAAAATTGTACTATATTGAAACATATAGTGTTATATTTATGTTTAATACTTATATATTACAATTTTAGGATAAAATATTTTCAAACTTAAAATAAACTCACCATGAATCTTTTTAGGTTATTTGCAAAACAAGACAAGGATCGAGTACGATTAACAAAATCACAAACAGGTGATTGGATGGTAAAGAAAGGCTTTAGCATCCTGTATATAGGCAGTAGGGAAAAATGCGAAATATTTATGAAACAGACACTTAGTGTCTAGCTATGGATGGATATTATCTGTCATCTGCTAGTGTGTAGATGGCTTTTATTATCTCTTGAGGATGACTCCAAGGTATGAAATGGTTGACACCTTCAAGTAAGTTTACTTCTAGCAATGAATCTGGAAGCATTCGTTTCGCAAAATCTGCATTTTCTTTAGGTACCAACGAATCATCAGTCCCCTGAATGACAATCGTTGGTATTTTTATTTGATCCCAAAGTGGAATCATCAGTTCCAATTCTTCTTTTAATGTAATTATTTCGTCGTTGCTCACTTCAAACTCTTTAGGTGTCAGCAAAGCACCAAATTTTGTATCAATAACTTTTCTATACCATTCTTTCTTTTCCATTTCAGGGTCAATAGAGGGTGCTACTAAAATGATTCCATTATAAGCTTGAGGGTAATCCATGGCCATTCTAGCAACTACCGGACCTCCCAAGGAATGACCGATTAGCAATATGCGCTTTTGAGGAAATTTTTTGATTACTTCATTGATTTGAAAAGCCTGTTTCTTAAGAGAAGATTCAGCATTTCCATAATCAGAATCCCCAAATCCGGCTCTGTCAACTGATAGAATATCTGCGTTGTTAAGCAAACTATCCGCTTTAAAAAAGTCAATAAAAGCATTCCAGGAACCTGGAGATCCATGGACAAAGGTGATGAGCAATTCTTTTCCTTGTTCAGTAAATGCGAAATGAATATTTCGTTCCTCTACTAGTAAATCCCCAAACTCAATACGAGTAGCAGTTGTTTCTAGCTCTTCTTGAGCATCTTCATCATCCATCCGGAATTCACAAGAATTTAAAATAAGTAGAAGTATGATTACTTTTTTCATTCAGTCAACAACTGTTCAATAGGTATAAAGTTATATTTGCCTCCTATGTCAGAAGGCATCATCTCAACAGATTTTCAATTTAATGGACAAACCGGAAAGTATACCGGAAAGGTTCGTGAAGTATATGAATTTGGCGATAAGCTAGCAATGATAGCTACCGATCGAATATCCGCATTTGACGTGGTATTACCTAAGCCTATTCCATTCAAAGGGCAGGTGTTAAATCAGCTTGCGGAGAAATTTTTGGAAGCTACAAAAGATATCATTCCTAATTGGGTAGAGAGTTCTCCACACCCGAACGTGACTTTTGGAAAGAGATGCCAGCCTTTCAAGGTGGAGATGGTGATTAGAGGGTATCTAACTGGTCACGCATGGAGAGAGTACAGAGACGGAAAGCGAATGTTGTGTGGCATGCCCCTGCCTGAAGAAATGAAGGAAAATGAACAGTTCCCTTCACCTATCATTACGCCTACTACTAAAGCAGATAAAGGTCACGATGAAGATATTTCAAGAGAAGAAATATTAAATCAAGAAATTGTTTCCGAACATGACTATTTGCAACTCGAAGAATACACACAGAAGTTGTTTGTGCGAGGCACTGAAATAGCTGAAGAGAGAGGATTGATCTTGGTTGACACTAAATATGAGTTTGGAAAATTTGATGGAGAAATCTATCTCATAGATGAGGTTCATACACCAGATTCATCTCGATATTTTTATTCAGAGCCATATCAGGAGTTGCAAGATAAAAATGAGCCTCAAAAGCAACTTTCAAAAGAATTTGTGAGACAGTGGTTAATATCTGAAGATTTTCAAGGAAAGGATGGACAGCAAATCCCTGAGATGTCGAACGATAGAATAAAGATGATATCAGATCGATATATTGAACTTTATGAGAACATCTCTGGTGAAAAGTTTGTTAAGGACGAATACTCAGATAAATTAGCGCGAATTAAAGAGGCTATATCCCAAATCGTAGAATAAAGAAGAATTATGGAATTTACAGTTGATAAATACGAGAATTATTCAATCGCACAGATAAATCAAGAAAAAGTAGACAGCACAATAGCCCCTGAGCTAAAGTCTGAGTTTATGAATCTTGCACAAGATGGCGTGAAAAGCCTTATTGTTGATATGGCTAAGGTTAAATATGTAGATTCTAGCGGATTGAGTGCCTTATTAGTAGGTAATAGGTCTTTTACTGAACAGGGTGCATTTGTTCTATATAATGTGACTGATCATGTAATGAAATTAGTATCAATCAGCCAGTTGGATAAGGTGATGACAATTGTTGCTGGACAAGAAGAAGCTGCTGATTATGTATTGATGACAGAGATTCAAAAAGGACAGGGCGAATAAGCTTGAGCCTTGAATTACTGATACTAGGATCGAATTCTGCTGCATTTGCTCACCGCAGGCATCATACTGCGCAATTATTTAAGCTTCAGGACCAACATTTCTTAATCGATTGTGGAGAAGGAACTCAATTGCTTATGAAAAAGCATAAGGTTCGACTCTCCAGGATTGATCATATCTTCATTTCTCATATGCATGGAGATCACTACTTTGGATTGATTGGCCTATTGTCAACGATGCACCTGTTTGGAAGGCAGAAGGAGTTGATACTTGTCGGACCTCCCGGACTAAAGGAGATTATTCAATTACAATTAAGATATTCAGAAACAGCGCTGAATTTTCATATACGTTTCATTGAATTCACACCACATGTATCGGAAGTAATCTATGATCATCTTAAGTATACGGTAACAACGATTCCAATGAATCATAGGGTACCATGTTCAGGATACCTGTTTAAGGAAAAACCAAAGAAGCGTAGAATCAATAGGAAACTATTGCCGGACATGGAGCTTTCACATCTACAGATAGCTCGGTTAAAAGAAGGTGAAGATGTTTTGAACGAGAATGGTACAGTTAAGTATGAAAATAAGGTTCTTACACTTGATCCAAATCCAAGTTTCAGTTATGCTTACTGCTCTGATTCTAAGTACAAGCCAGAGCTAAGGGAAATAGTAGAAGGAGTTGATCTTCTATATCATGAGTCAACCTTTGCTAATGATATGAAAGACCGTGCAGAACAAACATATCATACCACTGCAGAGCAGGCAGCCACCTTTGCGAAGGAAGCCAAAGTCGGCAAACTTATTCTAGGTCATTTTTCTGCTAGATATAAAGAACTAGATATAATATTAGAAGAAGCAAGAGATGTTTTTTCAAACTCAGAATTGGCTATTGAAGGAACAAAATTCTTTGTAGATGGGAAATAAACGCCAAAATTTATTCATTATTCTAGCGGTAATCTTTCTCACCAACGCCATCCTTGCGGAGTTGATCGGAGTGAAGATATTCTCACTCGAACAAACGTTAAGATTGGAGCCGGCAAATCTTGATATTTTCGGGTACATACTAGATTTTAATCTTACAGCTGGGGTTATGATATGGCCTGTGGTTTTTATTACCACTGATATTATCAATGAATATTTCGGAAAATCTGGCGTAAGAAAGATTAGTTTTTTAGCTGTGGGCTGTATCACATATGCTTTTATCATGATATGGTTGGTGACAAAGTTGAGCCCTGCACCTTTCTGGTTGGATGTCAATAGTACGGACCCGGAGGGAAATCCTTTTAATATGGATTTTGCTTTTAACAAAATCTACACACAGGGACTGGGTATTATTGTTGGGTCAATCATCGCTTTTTTAATTGGACAAATACTAGATGTAATAGTTTTTCAGCGACTTAGAAAAATCACAGGAGAGAAAATGATATGGTTGAGGGCTACAGGCTCTACGCTCATATCTCAGTTGATTGATAGTTTCGTAGTGCTTGCAATTGCCTTCTATATTTTAGCACCAGCAGGTAGTAGATGGGAGTTATCTCAGGTTTTTTCAGTGGGCTTACTCAACTACATCTATAAATTTATGATTGCTATTGCTTTAACTCCTGTTATCTATTTAGGTCATTTTCTTATCGATAAATATCTCGGTAAAGAAGAAGCAGATCGGATGAAAGATGAGGCGAGTAAGAGCGGATTTGTAGCAAAAGTAAAATAGCCCCAACTCAGTTTAATTGAGAAGGAGCTACACTCTACTTTATGTCCTAGTTTTTTCTTTTATATAAACCGTCAAAAGCAGGAGTCCATGTTTTACCATCGTCTGATGAACTCTCAAATAATTGACGAACCGTACCATCCTCATTTAATGTGAATGTCAATCTAGAAAGTGTTATGCTTCCCTGCGGACCCATAAATTCACTTACAAATTGTAAAAGTCCTTCTTCACGCTTTGTTTCAATATAGTTGTATACATCTCCAGAACTACCTACCCAATGTTGGTGCCATTTCTTATCCACCGGACTGTAGAAGTTGATGCTCTGTCCTGAGTAGTTTCCGGCGGTTGTATAATTTTCATGAATAGCACAACCTCCTTTTGCTTTGGTGATAGAATTAACACCTGCTTTTCTTCCATTAGCGTACACATCCCATTCTCCTATCCAGAAATCGAAGTGCCGAAAATTTGAATTACTTAAACACGGGTATGCATTTAACTCCACCTTTTTTAAAATTTTCTGAAACCTGTCTGAATCTTGATATTGCTCAAACTCCTTATCGGAAATTAGACGAGTATAAGTGGGGAGACCATTTTGAGCAGCACTTTCCAGCGCTGAGTACATGTCTTGGGTATCTCCTTTCAAAGCATATGCTTTAGATAAATTGAAATCAACAAAAACGGGATTAAAGTTGGTTTCTTTTGCTTTTTGAAAATTCTCAATCGACTTATCATACTCTCTCATCTTCATTTGACAAAAGGCCAGGCTATACCAGGCTGATGAGTCTGTACCATTCTTTTTCAAGTGTTCGGTGTAGTCCTTTGCAGCACTTTCCCATTCCTGATTTCCAAACTTCTTGTTTGCATTTTGAATTAAATTCTGCCCAAAGACTTGAGTGGATAGAAGATAAACAAGTAGTATTATATTCTTTTTCATGATCAAATTTTATAGAGTTTCCCAGATGAGCTTTGCATTGTTTTGTAATTCAAGTTCCAATCGATGTACATAGGGAGCTGATTTTGTGAGCCAAAAAGTAAGGTTTTGATTAGTTGATAACTTCCAGGTTGTTACAATCTCCTCATTTGATAGTACTAGACTTTCCTGACCCTCTACAGTCGTGATTAACCAATCCAGAGCTCCTGTTTGAGTTGAATAAAAGGGGAGTTTAGAAGTAAGACCTTCTTCAAAAGGAAGTGCCACTAGTAGCATTCCATATAGATTCCAATCATATGCACTTTCAACTAACTCGACATTTGTGCCAGAAGGGGTTAAACTTTCTGATTGAAAGTTCGATATGCTATTAACCTTATTCCCATCAAATTGGATGAATGTGAATTGGCCGGTTGGAGTAGTTCTGGAAAAGCTTACTGGCCTCAAAGAAGGATATTCAACCATATTGATCCAGGTTTCCTGAAGATTCATTTTTGGATCATACAAGTCTTGAATTCGATGAAAATATATCTTTCCATTGAGCTCAATAATTTGTCCGTAATCAGTCCATACTTTGTTTGGTGTTTCTTTGCCATCATTAGCTACATAGGTCACCTTCCACTTGTTAGTGTAATCTTTTATAAAAGATCCATCAACCAAATTTCTCTCAGTGAGAATGGATCTATCAGTTTGTTGCGTAAATGCAAGGCAAAGCATTTGAAACGAAAAAATAGCTATAGTTAATCTTGGGATCATCAGAATGAATATTTTGTTTCTGATATCCAAACTACCCACATCAAATAAGTAAAAGGTCTACTCTTATAATATTTTACTCATTTGAGTAATGCTCCATAGAGGATTCACGGTACTTACTTGGGGTTACACCGGTTGTTTTCTTGAAAGCATTATTGAAGGAAGCTTTATTATTGAAGCCTGAATCGAATGCCACATGAAGGACTTTATAGTTAGATTCAATTAGGAGTTTTTTTGCCTCTTCAATCCTGTACTTGTTTATATAGTCTGAAAAGTTTTTTTCCTCTATTTCATTAATGACCTGAGATATATGGTGTGGAAGTATCTGCAGTTGATCTGCAATGTCATTTAATCTAAGAGAGTTTTTTAAGTAGGGCTTTTCGTCTTCCATCAATGCTTTCAGTTTTTTCATAATAGAATGACTTGCAGATGGACTTAGGGAGGACTTGTCATAGTTTCTACCCTCATTCATTTTTAATACTTCTTGTTTTTGAAAGCCATGGTACCCAATAAAGTAAATGAAGAAAGAGGATGCTAAAGAAATCACATAATCATACTCGACCTTTAAAAGTCCAGTCCAGACGAGTACATAATAAAGTAGAAAACTAAGAGAATAGCTCATGAATGCCCACGCTACTTTGTTTTGCCATGTATATCTCTTCAATGCACCATTGCTATACCCTTTGTTTCGAGAGAGCCAATAAAAGAGTATGCTTGAATAGATCAAAAGATGAGAAACTTGAATTATTGCTAAGAAGTGCCTTGGAATAATTCGAGGTGGTACATCTGAGGCAAAGTATACTGTGTATAAAACAAAAGGGAGAAAGTGCCAGTAATTAAAGAAAAGCTTTTTTCGATCCGAACGTAAATAGAAATAAGCGAGTGGCCCAAACATAAAAGTTAGACCTTGAATAGCCGAGACGCGCCAGGGGAGTAATCTGAAATACCCGGTCCAGTAAGCAACATAGAATAGAAGGCAAAGACTAAATCCCAAGATTAATCCACCCAGTATCTTGTTTGCACCTGACTTCCTAAAGAATAGCATGACACTGAGAAATACGCCTTGTGTAGCAGCTATCAAGAAGATAATGGTCCAGGTATTCAGTGATGGTTCCATGTCAGGAATTTAAGATAATAACAACAGGAACCACGGATGTACTTACTTAATGGGTATTTGTGTTCCCAGTACGGTAGAATTTAATACCCAATGTATTCTACTTTTTTCGACGTGATACATGCAGACGATATCCTATAGATCGAAGATTCTCAATCTTGATAGATTGGTCATTGCTTAGATATTTTCTGATTTTTGATATGAAGACGTCCATACTTCGAGCTGTAAAAAAGCCATCTCTTTGCCATACACGCTCCAAAAAAACTTCTCGTTCAATTACCTCATTAGGATTCTCAAAAAACAACTGGAGAATTTTATTTTCCTTATAAGTAAGTCGATAGGAGAGGTCGTTCACTTTTAACTGTTGATTATGAAAGTCCAGACAAGTTTTACCTAATCGAATTTGAGTACTATTTTTTGAAGAGAAAAAAGATGGAAAATAAGATGAAAAGATAAGAACAAGTACGAGTGTAACCAGAACCCAAACATCCATTTGACTCACCAAGAAACTTTTCCGAGTTGGGAACAACACGGCGAAATTTTTAATGACTTCATCTGATTCTTGATAATCGTTTTTGATCTGTGCAGGAAGGTCTGCTTTTACATATTTACCGTGAACTAACGAATCATCTTTGGCATTATACACCCCTATCTCATAGTCAAGAGATAGATTTCGAGCAGAAAATTCCTTTTGGATTAAGGTGTCAATCGTCTTGCTAGAAAATGAACTATTAGTAGTCACATAAAAGTAATTAGACGAGACTTTCTCGACACTAGCCTGCTCTGACATGGTATCAGCTACATTGTAGAGTGCTACGGATACCGTGTGGTCAAACTCAGAAGCATTCGCGTGATATGCTTTTGAAAACCAATATATCTGAGCACACACTAATAAACTGAGAATAATACACCCGAATAATAGTCGCTTTTTCAATGGATTTTATTTTAAAAATAACTCTGGTACGTAAAGAATGAAAGGTTATCAATCATTTTAACATGGATTTAACACTTCTTCATACTGTTTAACCATCATCTGTCGGTCTAATACATATGATTGTTTGATGAAAATCAATGCAATCAATCGGAAAGGAATTTATTTCATAATTGGGTTTGCACTACAACTCGTAGCGCTACTTATGATGGCTCTTGATCCTGAACCTCACGGTTTTGGTATGCTCACTTTAGGAGTTGGGTCGATCGTGCTTATGACGGGTATCCTGCTTCCTGTATTTGGAATGGTGAGTATTCGATCAATGGACGAATGGCCTGCGTATTTTAAAAAAGAACCATTACAGAACGCTGGATTGCTAATAGTTTTTTTTACATCTTTCATTACCTATTTGCTGACTTTGGAGCCTACAGCTTCTCTATGGGATTGCTCTGAGATGATAGCCGCGGCTTACAAATTACAAGTACCACACACCCCAGGAACCCCACTGACTTTGCTGATGGGTAGGTTGTTTTCCATGTTGGCTTTAGGTGATGTCACTCGAGTTGCCTGGTATGTTAATCTCATGTCCGCTTTTTTCTCCGCTGGAGCAGTCGGATTCACTTTTTTAATCAGCTGGTATTTGGGTGGCAAACTGTTTAAAAATCAAAGGGTGTTATTTGCTGGGAGCTTTGGAGGTGCATTGTGCTTAGCTTTCTCAGATTCATTTTGGTTTTCAGCAGTAGAGGCGGAAACCTATGGTCCATCGATCTTCTGTATGATGTTACTCATATGGCTTTCTAAAGAGGGAAGCAAACTCAGTGAAACAGATCAGCAAAAAAGGATAAAACTTCTCTCTTATCTCACAGGTTTATCTTATTGTGTGCACCCCATGTGTATTCTTGTGTTGCCCGTTTGTTTTTTAATCTGGCGAGGCAATATGAGTTTCAATTGGAAATCTATTGCTATCTCATTTGGTTTAGGGGTAGCCTCTATTCTAATAATCAGCAAAGTTGTCGCTGTAGATCTTTTTGAGTGGATTTTTAGACTAGATCTATTGCTGGTAAACAATTGGTACTTCCCTTTTTATTCGGGATTATTTCTCCTGGCTTTGCTGGTGGCGTCAATCACCTTTATAGTCTGGAATAAGTTTCCTGTATCAAGAATTGTCGTAACATCTGCTATGCTTGTGATTGCAGGATTTACTCCTTATATCATGCTCTTTGTTCGATCCGCACAGCATCCTCCAATCAATGAATTCAGCCCGAGTAACTTAGCTAAGATTAAACCTTATATGAATAGGGAGTCATATCCTAGCCGCCCTTTGCTATATGGGCCCTATTTTGATGCGCAAATAGATGAAGTCTCACCAAAAGCAAAATCCTATATCGTCAATGAGGGACGATACGAGGAAGTTGGAGAAATTTCAACATATCATTATCAAGATGATCGAATGACTATCCTTCCCAGGATATACAGTAATGACCACAATCATATGGAAACCTATCGCAAATGGACCAATTTGTCAGTAGGTGAGAAGCCACGTTTTGGAGATAATCTCACTTTTATGTGGAAATATCAGCTGGGGCATATGTATGGTAGGTACATGATGTGGAATTTTGCCGGGCGGTCAAGTGATGTGCAACATGCAGAGTGGTTGACTCCCTGGAAAGGGTTGGCGAATAGATCAGCGATTGATTATAATAGAGCCAATAATCAATACTTTATGATACCGATCTTATTGGGATTGCTAGGCTTCATCATCCAGTCAAAGAAGGATCGAAACGGGTTTATGACTCAATTGTCATTCTTCCTGATTACTGGTGTTCTTTTGGTCATGTACTTAAATGGCACACCTAATGAGCCACGAGAGAGGGACTATATCTATGTGGGATCGTACGTGGCTTTTAGTATTTGGATAGGGCTTGGCATTATGAGTCTGTCTCACATTGTCAAAAATAAGAAAGTAGTTTACTTGTCAGCGTTCATTGCTTTTTGCGTACCAGCTTGGATGTTTTATCAGAATTTGGATGATCATAATCGATCCAATAGAACATTTCAAATTGACCATGCAAGAAATGTATTGAACAGCTGTGATGAAGGAGCGGTGTTATTTACAGGAGCGGATAATGATACCTTTCCACTTTGGTACTTGCAAGAAGTGGAGGATTTTCGTACAGATGTACGCGTTATGGTCTTAAGCTATTTCAATGCGGATTGGTACATTAATCAACTGAGTAGAGCATACTATGATTCGCCACCATTTAACCTGACTCTCAAGTACAACGAAAACCAATACGGTCCATACGAACCACTTTACATTCGCGAAGTAATGAATTCACCAATATCGTGGGGTAAGTATATGGACGCCTTGAAAGCTGACAATCCTCAATTAAAAGTTAAGAATGCCTCAGGAGATTATTATCATTTTTTGCCTTCAAAGCAGATTAGTCTCACCACATCCAAAGGGCCCATTGATTTTAGCGTGAAAGCGAACTATCTAGCTAAAAACGAGCTAGCAATCTTAGATCTGCTGTATTCGAATGGATGGGATAGGCCTATTTATTTCAACTATACTTCGATGAATAGTATTAATATAGACATACAACCTTACTTGAGTCAGGAGGGCATGATCTATAAATGGACACCTCATCGTTCCAGCTCGGAAGGAACTCAAATGAATCTGGAGAAATCTTACGAAAACTTAGTGAAGAATGCTGACTATTCTAATCTCGCGAATGAAGATATTTATTTTAATCAAGAAGATTATGAGGCACGGATGATCGCTCCGATCAAGTTTGCCTTTAATCAATTAATCAGAAGCTATCTTGAGCAAGACAATAGGAGGAGAGCAGAAGAGCTTGCGAATTTTGCCTATCAAAAACTATATTTTGAGCATTTGAAACCTTCATATGCAGACGTTCAGTTGGGGCATGTCTTTTTATTATTGAAAAGAGAAAAAGAATCAGAAGAACTTATCAACCGTGTTTTTTTATATTATTACGATCGATTGAGTCTACAGTTAGCCAGTGCTGAGGCCATTTCCAGAAACGACTTACTTGTCTTACAAGAGTCTGCTCCCTTGCTAAGGGATACCAATCTGATACAGAAGTATCAGAAACTGGTAAGCAAGTTGAGCAATTGATCTTGTATTCAAGAAAAATTAAACCGATTTTGCGATCCTGTAGTATCTTTCCTTATGCGCATACTTCTTTTATCTATACTTCTGATTTGTGGCTGTTTGGCAATGGTGATGATGCCATCAGAAAAAGAAGGGTTAATCAATGGTGTAAGCCTTGTTAACCCACCAAGAGAGATAACACAAGATAAAATGGGAGAGGTAAAGCGCATTAATGCAGGTTGGGTTGCTGTTATTCCATACGGTTTCTCGCGCTCTGGACAGCCCAGCGTTACTTTTGATCATTCACGACAGTGGTGGGGGGAACAAACGGATGGATCGTGCAAACTGATCGAGTATGCAAAATCACATGATTTAAAGGTGATGCTTAAGCCTCATGTGTGGGTGATGGGAGAAGGCTGGACAGGGGATTATACATTGAGTAGCGAAGACGATTGGGAAAGATGGGAACAGGATTTCTCAGCATACATTTTGAACTATGCGAAAGTTGCGGATTCAATGAATGTTGAAATTCTATGTATTGGTACGGAGTATCGAACTCCCGCGAAAGAAAGACCAGATTTTTGGAGGGGGCTGATAAAAGAGGCTAAAGAAATATATTCAGGCAAAATTACATATGCATCTAATTGGGACAATTATGAGAATATTACCTGGTGGGGCGAAGTGGACTATATAGGCATAGATGCGTACTTTCCTTTGGCTGAAGGCGATAATCCCTCTGTTGAAGAAATCAGACTAGGATGGCAACCAGTAAAATATCAACTGTCATCATTTTCTAAGAAATGGAATAAACCTATTCTTTTTACGGAATACGGTTTTCAAAGCGCCAATGGAGCAGCGGGAAAACATTGGGAGGTTGATAAATCAGAAAGTAATTCCAATCATCAAATTCAAGCAGATTCATATGAAGCTACATACCAGGCCCTAAGCGATGAGCAGTGGTTTGCAGGAGGCTTTTTATGGAAGTGGCACTTCAGTGAAAAGTATGGAAATTGGCGCGGAACAGAGTGGACTCCACAGAATAAACCTGCGGAAGAGGTGATTGCTAGGTGGTATGGAAAAAACGATTAAATTTCTGTTCTAATTAATAATCTATGAGCGAGAAACGAAAAGTAGAGGATATACTAGCAGAGCTAGGAAAGAAAATAGATGGTCTTATCGCAGAGACGAAAAGGACAGGAAATAAGGTGACGGATGAGATGGAGGAAAGAATCAAGAAATTGAAACTACGTAAGGAAAAGATTGAGAAAGACTTCAAAGATCAGAATACTCAATCTGGGGAGAAATGGGAACAAGCAAAGATGCATTTAAACGAAGCAGCGGTAGAGATACGACGTGCTTTCAAAACTATATTCAAGTAGTAGTTATTCTAGTTAGATGTTAAAACCTGATTTGTCTCTCTTTGAAAGTTTGTATCGAAAACAATTCGTTCAAGACCAGCTTCTTTTGATTTAATTTCCACCTCATAAGAAGTTTCATTGGCTTTAAAGTCTATTCTTTTTAAGAAAGACTTGATTTTAAACTTGGCATAATTATCATACAAGTAGTTGGTCACAGTGATAGGGATATTCTCGATTTTAACTGTCTCCGATAGGCGTTTGCCTTTCAAACTATACGTTGCGGTATATTCGTTTTCATTATAATTGAACTTAACTTTTAGTACATCCACGTTATTTACACTACTACTACTCCATGAAATGGTTTCCCCATTTGGATATTGATCGTAGTACCACTTTAATATATTAATGGTTATTTCATCCTCGGAGATAAACTCTTGAGAATTGGATGAAAAAGGGCAAGCGAACAAAAACAAGATTATTGCAAAATTCTTAAAAAAAGGCATCATAAGATTCAGCAGATTGATGATATAGAATAAATATCGCTGATTTTTTTAGCAAATGATAATAAAGTAGATGAAAATAGAGCGAAAATCGACTAAAGGGACGAATGCTGTGAGTAGTTCTAAGAATAAGTATTCTTTAATAGAAAAGATCTAAAACGTATAAAAGAAGCTAGATTCGATCCAGAACTTTCTGAATGAGTCCGTCTATGACCTTGTTGGGATCTTTAACAAACTGTCCTTTGATACGGTTGGCCATGATTGCATTTAAACTCAACATCTCATGTCCTAGGAGTTTACCAAAAGCGTAGTACCCCGCGGTTTCCATTTCTAAGTTTGTTAACCAGATACCTTCTTCATGAAAATATTGCATCTTTTCAATGATGTCTTTGTATCGAATGGGCATACGTATTTCTCTTCCCTGAGGGGCGTAGAATCCAGGACAAGTCACTGTATTCCCTGCGATTGTACAATCTTTGAACTTTTCGAAAAGGGTAGTAGACCCTTTGAAACAATAAGGCGTATAATGTAAGTCAAGTTCTTCACGAAGCTTCTTGATGATCTGCTTTTCGATACCTCGATGTTTATACTCATAGAATTGAATAATGGTATCAAGCCCAATGGCATATTCCGTAGCAAGATGGCTTCCTATCTTTATATCATCTCTAATGGTGCCAGATGTCCCTATACGGATAATCTGAAGCTTTTTTCTACGTGCTTTGGGTTCCCTTTGCACCAGATCAATATTGAACAAAGCATCCAACTCGGTCATAAGGATTTCCACATTGTCTGTACCCATCCCTGAGCTGATGACAGTGAGGCGTTTTCCTTTGTATTTTCCAGTATGAGTAATGAACTCACGCTTGTTCATTTCAAATTCAACCGAATCAAAGTGACGAGAAACTCTATGCACTCTTCCCGGATCACCCACTACGATAATCTTATCCGATACATCTTTTGGTCGAAGACTTAAATGATATACGCTCCCATCCGGGTTAAGAATTAAGTCAGTCTCAGAATAAGTATGAGGCATAAGGTGATAGTCAAATTACTAAAGCTTCTTAAAGGTAATGAGAAACTACTTTGATGAGCTTAAGTTATGAAAAGTTAATCACTATCTTGAGAGGCAAACTTTCGCTTTGACCCCTTATATGGATTATATCCATTCATTTTCTTCTGATAGAATCCAGTTCCATCGTATGGACGAGTATCAGGATTGTTCATGCATTCTTCAGAGCAACTACCATTGTAAATTTCAGCACCCTTTTCACTCATAGGAATGTGTTTATTGCAATGAGGGTTAGCACAGTTCACCATTCTATCACATGGTTCATCAGTAACATGGCATCTGGACACAACTGTTGGATTGATCGTATTCACTTCTTTCACAATTCGATTATCAAAGACATAGCATTTGCCTTCGAAATCTTCACCCTTAGCTTCTAATCCATACTTGATGATTCCTCCATGAAGTTGGTGAACATTTTCAAACCCTTGTTCCAATAGGTAGGCACTTGCTTTCTCACATTTAATACCACCTGTACAGTACGTTACAATCTTTTTATCCTTAAACTTTTTAAGTTCCTCTATTTTTTCAGGAAAATCACGAAAGTTATCTATGTCAAGTGTAATTGCATTTTTAAACTTACCGATCATATGCTCATAGTTTGAGCGTACGTCGAGAACGATAGTATCCTCAGATTCTTCCTTTAGAATTTCTCTAAATTCATCAGGTTCAATGTACCTGCCTGTCTTGCTTGTAGGATCAACATGGTTCAGTGAACTATGGACGATTTCTGGTTTTACACGGACGTGCATTTTTTCAAATGCAGGATGATCGTTGGTGTCAACCTTGAATTCAGTATGAGAGAACCGAGGGTCACTGGTGATGGTATTCATGTATTTTTCACATGATTCTTGGGTGCCAGAAACGGTTCCATTGAGGCCTTCTTTGGCAACTATGATGCGTCCTCTAAGATTGAGATCTAAACAAAGGGTATGATGCTGTTCCCTAAACTCTTCAGGGTCATCAATTTTACTATAGCAGTAATAGAGTAGTACGTAATGTTCTTCCATAATAACCAAGCCCTGTTTCAGCAGGGTGTTAATACATCACAAAAATAATTTCTTTTGCTAAAAAAGTCAGATTACTGTTTTAATACTTACTTTATGACAACAATCACTCTGTTAATCTTTCCTTCCGAAAGCAAGCCTGTTTGTACATCTTCACCGTCATTATTCATCGCATTTTTCCGTACGTCAAGAAAGTAAGACCTGATTCCAAGTCCTTTGAATTGAAATTTCCCTTTTTTGTCTGTCTTACCTTCTATCAGCTTGTTTGCATTGTTTTTGTAGTCATCTTCGGATGTATAAATCGTGATAGCGGCATCTTCTATCTGATTACCGGATCCATCGATCACAGTTACATATAGTTTTGTTTTTGAGGTCTGAACTGGTTTGAAGGAGGTATTCCCAAGAAGAATTATTGAGAGCATGAATAAGATAACGATTGATTGTTTTTCCATTTTTCGTCAATGATTAAATTGAATCTAATGATTTTTTGTTGTAAAAATGGAGGGGATTAATTGTTAATGATTCCCTCCATTTTTAATTCTTTGAAAAGGCCTCTGGAATAATTAGCCAAATAGCTGTTTAATTCTTCTCGTGTAAAAACAGTAGAACGACCTGACCAAACGAGTTTGCCTTCTCTTAACTCGTAAAAGTTAGTTTCTATAAAGTATTTTGTGTCTTGAGTGAAGTATCCTGGCTGATAGACAAGATCATAGGTTCTAAAAAAATAATTTCCAAAACGATTGTAATAAACCAGAGGCGAGTAACCTGTTTGAGGTGGAACATATCTTTCTTCTTTTATATCAACTAGGGCTACTGTTATCACTCCATCAAACCCATTGTTTCTCATTCGCTCTTTTGCTCTTTCTACATCTTCAAATGGCTTTCCGAGTTCAGGCGGAAACATAGACATCCCATTGACACATTTTAGCCCTGCTTTTCCCCCTGTTGTAACCACCTCGTTTTCTACTTCATTCCTTAAGTTCACATTGTTTATGAGTCCCATGACAAGAATGCTATTGAACTGACGATCATAATCTTCTGTAGTGCTCCATGTTCTCATTAGTCCTTCTGGAACGCAGCTATGGAGTACCAGTAAGGAGAGAAGGATTAAGCTTTTGGATTTCATACAGCCGTAAGGTAATTCTTACTTCACTTCCACTGCGGGATTTCCGAACACAGTTTGCCCCTTCTTTACATCACCTACAACCACTGATCCTGCACCTATTCGAGCCCCCTTTTCAATCTTGACTCCAGCAACTATGGTTACCCCTGATCCGATGAATACTTCATTCTCGATCTTCACTTTAGTATTGATGATAGACCCGGCACCAATTTGAACAAAATCTCCAATTTCTGCCTCTTGTTCGATTATTACTTTTGAGTTAATCACATTGTGATTTCCCATTTTAGAATCATTCGACAATACAGCACCAGCATTAACAAAGTTTCCATGTCCAATCCCAAAAGAATCCGATATTGATGCCGAATGATGAACTGCGTTCATTGGCATAATCTTTCGGGTTTCGTTGAGATATTCTACATACTTCTTCCTCAGTTTATTATCGTCAGTAGCCACAAAAGCCTCACATTTTTGGCCAATGAGTTTAGTGAAACCATGATCATCCGTTGATCCAAGTATCGTAACTGAGTTTATTTCGCTATTATGTGTTTTCTCATCATCATCCAGAAAGCCATAAACAACTATGCTATTGGAATTAAATATTTCAAGAGCTGCTTTTGCTAGTCCTGTAGATCCTAAAATGATTACGGGTTTCTCCATGTCCTTTATGTGTTAAAGCCGCAAAATTAGCAATTAATCGACCGTTTGAGAAGTTAGGAAACGATAGGGTAGAATACTGCTTATTAAGAATAAATAAGGCATATAAGCATTCTTGTACCTTACGAGAGTTCCCAAATTAGGTGACGAAAGAGGAAGCATAACAGCTAATAAAAGAATACAACTCAAGGCTGCAACTAACAGAGGCCAGTCAGGTTTTAATCTAAGTTTTAATAGAAGAAGTATACTCAGACTTATGAGTGTAGCTAGAATTAGGTTTTCAATTTTGTGGACCCACCCCAATGATGGAGTCTTATCAAATATGCTTGGTCTAAATAAACCAATATGAAGTGCTCTTGGTACTTGGCTTATAAGTGCCGTCCATGAATCATTTTCAACAACTAAATTCAGACGATCTTCAACATCAGAGTTTAAAATAATGGTACGGTTGTTTTCGTAAAGGGTCTGTGGAATACGATTAAAGGTTAAGTAGGGGTGAATGAACTGTGTTGAAACGATGGATACCATTCCAATGGATATTGGTATTATCCACCTTGAGAATCCTTTATTGCAAATGAAAAAATGAAGGGATAATAAGATGCCTCCAAAAAGCAGAACTGAGATAAATAGGTAATGCTTAAGATGGAAAAGGAGGAATCCTGATAGGATCATTAATAGGATATTGAAAATAGTAAGACTATGGTTTCTATAGAATCTTAAAATAAAAGCAATCAAAATAGACATACTCGCGAATGCCAGTGTGTTTTTCATCATTCCAGATGACCAGAATACGGTGGATGGAATAAATAGGAAACAGACCATAACCACGAATCTAATATTCGGATATAGTTTAACAATTACGGTGGTTGTATACCAACTTGATAGAAAACTGATTAACGACAGCCAAAGAGATGTGATCCAATAGGAATTGCCTGAAATTAGTACGATTGGACGAATGAGCTTAACAAAAAATTGATCTCTGGGCTGGTTTGCAAATCCTATCGTGTCAGAATTTTTTGCAACTTCGAAGAAGGTAATTGTATCGCCATATTCATAATATTCAAAGAAAATATAGCCAAGAATCAATCCGGCAATTAGTTTCAACGAGAGAGCAGTCCAGTAGATAAATGGGGGAATGGTACTTTTAATAAACCTAAACCCTGCGAAAGAAAGGATCCCCAAAATCAATATGTGAATAAGCCAGTAGATCATTTACTTAGTATTTTCACACCTACATTACACTGAAGACATCTCTTTTTTTGACAGTAATTCTTAAAAAGATGGATTTGAGCTTGTGATTCAAAGGCATTTTTTGCCTTTTGATCAAGCGGTTCCCACTTTCTTGTAATCCGATTACTTTCAGGAGAAAGCGATTCGAGCAATTCAACTGCTCGATCTATAAATTTCTGCTCATCTGTATACTTGGAATACGCAGCTAGCAGGGGAGCTACAGTATTGATTAGAATATTTTCAAAAGAGCTGATTCCTATGGTTTCGATCGGTTTTTTTCTAGGCTTCCCAAAATCATAGTGATCTTGCCAATAGCTGGATACTGAAACAACCAGTTTCTTTTTTAAAACATCCATACTTTCTGTTTGGGTCAAAAAAGTAAATAGTTGCGAATGTTTATGTAGCAATGAAGCAAACTGAGACAACCTTACAGTCGGAAAATTGTCTGGCCTTAGTTTTCCAAACTTCCATTGTGCTTGTACCATTGTGTCAGGTAGTTGGAATTTCTTGCTTATAAAATCGTACTCAGAGCGAAGTTTTTTCTTATAATCATCACCTTCACCTTCTAGAAATCCAGATTGACCAAAAATAAGAGCTTCAGTTTCTAAAGCTTTTGGAAGAATTTTTTTTAAAACAGAGAAGGACAGAAGATCGGTAAGTCTTTTAAAAGCTTCTTTGTTCGTTGAAAATCCAAAATTTTCAGCAAGGGTTTTGTAAGTGACTTCTTCCCAATCATTTTTGTTTTCCTTCAATCGATGTAAGATTCTGTCAGATTTTTCCATCAACCGTTCAACCAAGACTCGATCAAGCATACTACTTTTAGTTAGTTGCGGAACAGAACTAAACTGATCAGAGCAGAGAATTTCGTTTGTTGATTGGATATGCCGCTTATATTTTTCGATTAAATCTAAATCTATGATTGATTTAAGCTCAAGTGTCGGAATTGGTTGTCCCTCGATTAATATTTCTTGATCATTTGTCCAAACGACGTGAAGGATTACATTTTTGTATGCTGGATCATTTTGATGTTTATGATGGATCCAATCCGAAGAATTGATATGAATTTCTACTTGTCCAGCCCATTCTATTGACCCTATTTTTATTCGAGCTTCCGCAAAGTCTGGCCCAGAATCCTGATTGTGATTTCCTTGATAGAAGACCTTTAATGATTGCCCATCTGATACTGATAAATCGGTCAGATTGAATTTTTGATATTTCCAGATGTAGTGGAGGAAGAGTTCGTCCATAAGTAACTTCCTTCTAAGATACGATTTGCTCTATAATCCTTTAAGGATTTTAGCCATTTCTGCTTGAATCTTTTCAGCTTCTCTGACAGCTTCTTTCGCAAAATGCTGACCACCATCAGCATAGATAATTCCTCTGGATGAGTTGATAAGTAAGCCGCATTCTTTGTTCAGGCCATTTTCACAAACTGTTTTTAGATCACCACCTTGGGCCCCTACTCCTGGGATGAGTAAAAAATGATTTGGAATAATTTTTCTGATTTCTTTTAGAGCTTCTGGTCTGGTAGCTCCTACGACATACATGATGCTGTCTTCAGAACCCCACTCTTGACTAGTTTTGATAACTTTTTCGTAGAATTTGTCTCCATCAACAGTCAGGTGTTGGAAATCAGAGCCTCCAGGATTACTTGTAGCAGCTAAAATGATGACCCACTTATTGTCAAAACCTAGAAAAGGTTTTACTGAATCTGATCCCATATAGGGTGCTACTGTGACAGAATCGAAGTTCATGTTCTCGAAAAAGGCACGCGCATACATGGCAGATGTATTCCCAATATCAGCTCGTTTTGCGTCTGCTATAGTGAAAATATCTTTTGGAATATACTCAAGAGTCTTCTGAAGTGATTCCCATCCTTTTGCACCCTGAGCCTCATAAAATGCGGTGTTTGGCTTGTAGGCTACTGCATACTTGTGGGTAGCATCAATGATTTGCTTGTTGAATTCAAAGATTGGATCCTTTTCTGTGAGTAGGTGTTCAGGAATTTTTTGAATATCCGTATCCAGACCTATGCAAAGAAAGGATTCCTTCTTTGTAATGTTTTCAAAAAGCTGTTGGCGGGTCATGTTTTAATAATAAAAATTCAGGCTAATTTAAGAATAAATTAGCCTGAGGATATGGGTTTCGTACTCTCCTAAAAGGAGTGACGTCAAACAAATAGTAAAAGCGTTTAATTATTTAAGCTCTGGAAGCTTATCATTTATAACTTTTCCTTTTTTTACTTCTCCATAGAAGTGGATGTCATAAAGCTTCTGGTACTTTTTGATGGATTGGTGCAATTCTGGAATCGTATCACTTCTCAGTTTGATTCCTTTTCTTTCACCCTTGTGTCGGAGTTCTATATAGTATCCGTCTTTAAGTTTTACCGGAGTAGTTGCAGGTCTAGCCAAATCAATAAAATTTTATGTGTACGTAACAATTATATAAAACAATGCTCGTGCGGAAAAGATTCCACACGAGCAATTATATAAAATTCAAAAAAACTTAGAATCTGTTCTTGTGCTTAACCTCTTGGGTTAGCTTTTTTTACAACGATGGTTCTACCATCTAATTCTGTTTCGTTTAGGCTTGAAATAGCCTGGTTACCTTCGTCATCATTTGGCATTTCAACGAAACCGAAACCTTTAGATCTCTGAGTGTCTCTGTCCATGATAACTTTAGCGGAATCTACTGTTCCGAATTCTTCAAATGCTTGTCTCAATGCGTCTTCTGAAGTTGCATAGTTAAGCTTAGCTACGAAAATGTTCATTAAAAAAAATAAAATATTAAAAAGCGTACAGACTTGTTCTGAACGCAGCAAAGGTAAACTTTTTCTTGAGAATGCAATCTACCGGAAGTCAATGACCTCTACGTTAGGATATTTAGCTACATCAAATGTGAAGTAACTGTCATTCAGATCACTAGGTGTGAATGCATTAATGGAGTAGACATATTTATTGCCTGTTCTTTCAAAAACTGTAAATGACTTCAATTCATCTTGAGCATTGATGGTCATTCGTATTTTAAAATAGCTTTTGTCTCTACTTTCTGGATCTAATTCGATTAGCCTATCACCACTTGCATTTGTTTCACTCAAGGCATATTTAAACCCATTTTTATATATTTCATAAATATTGCCGATCGTGATCTCTGAATCTTCAGGATCATATGAGCTAATGGTTACTTCTCGAATCTCAGGGTTATAATTGTACATATCTGTACCATCATTGAAAATTCGTTGACCTGCAACATCCAATACGTACATATCTCCTTTCACAGCGATGTTTCCTGAGATGGTTTCGTCTAACCCAGCACTTTCATTTGTTAGCTGTTGAGAAAATGAAGCTTTGAAGGCTTCTACATTCTTGTACTTGCTGCTCATGGCATCAAGTACTGCTAATGCAGATGGATCATACTGTGCATTTACGTTTATCAGTAGAAATAGAGATAAAGATGCGATTATGAGCTTTTTCATTGAGTTCTTAAATTCTTCTTAGTATTTGATTTCGATTTCAGACAATAACTGTTCCAAACTATGTTCGTCAGGTATTAGTACTTCGCGAGCCTTACTACCCTCAAAAGCACCCACAATTCCTGCTGCCTCAAGTTGATCAATTAAACGTCCGGCTCTATTATAACCTAATTTCATTTTACGCTGGATTAACGAAGTAGACCCTTGCTGATGAATAACAATGAGACGAGCTGCATCTGCAAAAAGAGCATCCCGATCAGATAAGTCCACTTCACCAATGCCAGTTTCACCTTCTGCAACATATTCTGGTAATAGATAAGCATCATCATAACCTCTTTGTTCACCAATAAATTCACATATTTTTTCTACTTCAGGTGTATCGACGAATGCACATTGTAACCGTGTCATGTCAGAACCCATCGAGAGCAACATGTCTCCCATTCCAATTAATTGGTCCGCACCGCCCGCATCCAGAATGGTACGAGAGTCAATTTTGGATGTTACTCGGAATGAAAGTCTGGCAGGGAAGTTTGCCTTGATAATACCGGTAATTACGTTTACGGAAGGTCTTTGAGTTGCTACAATTAGATGGATCCCGATAGCCCGGGCAAGTTGAGCTAGACGAGCAATCGGTGTTTCTACTTCTTTTCCAGCAGTCATCATCAAGTCAGCCAATTCATCTATGACAAGTACAATGTAAGGAAGGAATCTATGTCCTTTATTTGGATTGAGTTTTCGCTCTGTAAATTTCTTATTGTATTCTTTCAGATTTCTACATGCGGCACTTTTCAAGAGATCATAGCGATTATCCATTTCAATACACAAGGAATTAAGCGTATTTACTACTTTAGAAGTATCGGTGATGATAGGCTCTTCACTATCCGGAAGCTTGGCAAGAAAGTGTTTCTCTACCTTATTAAAAAGGGTTAATTCAACCTTCTTTGGATCGACCAGAACCAACTTTAACTGCGATGGATGTTTCTTGTAAAGCAAAGAAGTAAGTATGATGTTCAACCCTACCGACTTACCTTGTCCAGTTGCTCCTGCCATCAATAGGTGAGGCATTTTGGCAAGATCGGTTACAAACACTTCATTAGAAATGGTCTTACCAAGAACAACGGGTAAGTCCATTTTGCTTTCCATGAATTTGCCGGTAGTGATCACGGATCGAGCATCTACCATCTCTCTATTTTTATTAGGCACCTCAATACCAATAGTACCTTTTCCTGGAATAGGGGCGATAATTCTAATCCCGAGGGCAGCAAGACTTAAAGCGATATCATCTTCCAGATTTTTAATCTTAGAAATTTTGACACCAGCTTCTGGCACGATTTCATAAAGCGTTACAGTAGGACCAATGGTTGCTTTTATACTGGAGATTCCGATCTTGAAGTTGACAAGTGTTTCAATGATTCGATCTTTGTTAGCTTCTAACTCATCTTTAGTAACTGTCAGCTCTTTCTCAGGGTATTCTATCAGCAATGAAGAGTTAGGGAATTTATATCTAGGAAGATCGAGTGTAGGGTCGTAGTTGACAGATTCCTCTTTAACCTCTTCTTCAAATTCTTTTTGTTCGACCTCAAAGGATAAGTCTTCAAGTTCTTCGTTTTTAACTATAGGTTCCTCTTCTGGAGTAGAGGGGATAAAAGATTTTTCTTCTTTAGGTGCGAATATTTTCTCTTCAACTTCTTTTGGAAGTGGTTCTTCTTTTTTGAACTCAGGTAGATCGATTGTAAACTCAGGATCTGCTTTTTCTTTTTTGGATACTGGTTTGGTAGGAATTTTCTTAACTACCCAGGTTTCTGATTCATCTTTACTAGCATCTTCGTCTTCTACCTCTTTTTTGATCTGGTCTAGAACAGAATTGATGTCTGCAGTTTTAGCTTCTTTAGGTTTTTTCTCTGGGATTAAAGACTTTATTTGATTGATAAGATTATCGAAAGAAACGGATGCTCTACTGAATGCAGGTACACGGGTGATGTCAAAGAAGAACATATTAAACACCACGAATAAGAATACAATGAATAGAATTGCTCCCCAACCCATCAAACTTTGAGCGATCATTGCCAGTTCATATCCAATGCCACCACTTAAGAATCCCCACATGGATGTCTCCTCCTGTGAAAGGAGAAAATAGCCCATCACGAGGCTGGTCCATACCAGATAAAACACGACAAAATTGAAAGACTTAGTTATAGGAATAAGAGTTTTGCTCCAGATGATTTTGTATGCTACAATAAAGAGAAATGGGGGGATTAGCATAGCTGCAATACCGAACCATAGAAAAATGAAGTAATGTGCTGCAATAGCTCCAATCAATCCAAAAGCATTTTGAACTTCTACTCCTGAGTCCTTGATGTTTGTATTTGTGAACGCTTCCACCACACTTTGATCTGCTTGCCCTGCGTTCATGTAAGAAATAAATGAAACCGCAAGAAATAGTGAAATCAATAGAAGTGAAAATCCAATGAATAGATGGAATTTTCGATCGGTGATGAAGTTGAACTTAATACTTGCTTTCTCCTTCTTCTCGCTCTTCTTCTTATAAGTGTTTTGTGCCATAGGTTATATGTCCAAAAATAATGGAGTTTTCAGCGGGGATCAAACATGCTTAAGTAGTTCCTTATTGATCTTTTTAATTAGAGCCGGTCCTTCATATACCAAGCCGGTATAAATTTGAACCAAATTGGCTCCTGCTTGTATTTTTTCTACTGCATCTTGGGCTGAATGTATACCACCCACAGCAATAATATGAACGTGTGGAAGATGCCTTCTTATATATTTCAGTACGTTATTTGATTTTTCAAAGACTGGTTTGCCACTCAAACCTCCAGCGCCAATAGCTTCGACACTTTCTACTTTGGTTGACAATCCTGATCGGTCGATAGTTGTGTTTGAGATAATTAATCCATCCAGATCGAGTTCTTTTGTGATGGAAATGATATCATCGAGTTGAGATTCTGATAGATCAGGTGCAATTTTTAAAAGGAGTGGCTTAGCGGTTTCTTTTTTATTATTTTCATCTTGCAATGCCTTAAGTAGCTTCAATAGTGGTTCTTTTTCTTGAAGTTCTCTAAGTCCCGGTGTATTGGGAGAGCTTACATTCACAACGAAATAATCTACATAATCGAATAGCTTCTCAAAGCATATGAGATAATCCTCTAAAGCATTCTCATTGGGAGTAATCTTGTTCTTTCCGATATTTCCTCCAACGAGGATGTCGGACTTTCGATTTTTAAGTCTTTCAATTGCTTCATCTACGCCATCATTATTAAATCCCATTCGGTTAATCAACGCTTCATCTTGCGGAAGTCTGAATAACCTTGGTTGAGGATTCCCAGGCTGACCTTTTGGAGTTAGCGTGCCTATTTCAATAAAACCAAACCCAAGATTGGAAAAGTCATCAATGAGCTCCGCATTTTTATCAAATCCTGCGGCAAGTCCAACTGGGTTCTTAAATCTCAAACCAAATACTTCTCGTTCGAGTCTGTGATCCTCAAAATGGAACATACTACGAATCAGACTCTTGCCAAACGGCAGTTTTAAGAGAAAGTGGAGTAGGCTGGTAGTGATCCTATGAGCTTTTTCGGGAGAGTAAAGAAAAAAGAGGAGAGGTTTTAAGATTTTATACATCAGCTTCTAGGATGGAATTGGGTAATGACCTGCTTCAAATAATCCCGATCAAGGTGAGTGTAAATCTCTGTGGTAGTAATGGATTCATGCCCTAACATTTCCTGCACTGCGCGTAAGTCTGCACCCCCTTCAATCAAGTGTGTTGCAAAGCTATGACGAAATGTGTGCGGACTTATATTTTTCTTTAATCCAATTTTAGCGGCCAGGTCTTTTATGATCATAAATACCATCACCCGACTGATCGCTTTCCCACGCTTGGTGACAAATAGGTGATCTTCAAAGCCTTGTTTTACATCTATATGGACACGTACATCATCCCTAAAAATTTTTATATGCTTCAATGCTGATCGACCAATAGGTACCAGCCTTTCTTTGCTACCCTTTCCAATAACTCTTAAGAATCCTATGTCTTCGTGAATATTGCTGATCTTAAGATTGATAAGTTCTGAGACCCGTAATCCAGAACTATACAATGTTTCTAACATAGCTCGATTACGCTGACCTTCAGGTGAAGACATATCTATTGCGTCGAATAAATCTTCTATTTCAGGTAGATTTAGTGTGTCTGGAAGCTTGCGGCCAAGTTTTGGGGCTTCTAATAATTCTGAAGGATCCTTTGTAATAACTTCTTCATAGATCAGGAATTTGAAAAAAGCCTTGAGTCCAGACACCATCCTTGCCTGAGTGTAGGCAGACATACCTAGTTCGGTGATAAATTCAAGAAAGTCGATAAGATCTTGTTGGATGATTCTGGTAGGAGGAGTATCACGTTCTTTGATATCCAAGAACTGCTGAAGCTTGGATATGTCAGCTATGTAAGCATCCACCGAGTTTTGTGCCAATGAACGTTCTAGTTTGAGGTAATTCTTGAATTGCTTAGTATATGTTTTCCAGGACAAGGTGTTGCTTTTTAAAACGTCATTTTAACACTCTAAATTAGCGTTACAGAATTTCATATGCGAATACTTATTTTAAACGGACCCAACTTAAACCTATTGGGTAAACGTGAACCCGAAATCTATGGAAGTCAGACTTTTGAAGATTTTTTCAAAGAACTGAAAAACCTATTTGCAGATTGCAAGCTCGAATATTTTCAATCAAATCACGAAGGAGCACTAATCGATAAACTGCATCAAGTAGGTTTTAGCTACGACGGAATTGTTTTTAATCCCGGAGCATACACACATACAAGCATTGCCCTGAGAGATGCTATTGCCGGAATTGAAACGCCAGTTTTTGAAGTACATATATCAAATCTTGCTGAACGTGAAGATTTCCGACAAGTAAGCTATGTGAAAGATGTGTGCATTGGCTCCACCAATGGTATGGGCTTAGAAGGATATGCCATAGCTATCGAAGAACTAGTAAAAGCAAAGACCACATCATAAATGTGGTCTAGTACTTAGCTGGTTGGAGCTTAAAGCCCTATTTGTTACTGTTAAATTCTATGCCATGGTTAATATCTTCTGTTTCTAACCGCCCTGAACCTCTTGCTCTTTCATCACTAAACTTATAATCACCGGAATATTCAAAATGAAGGTCAGCTTTAACAGTATGTACGAACTGTTTGGTAGCCACGTCATAAAGCGTTACCTCTACATTATAATTTAGTGTTGGAGGGTTCGCTCCGTTGGAGATTACCTTTATAGAACCCCCGGTAACACGATAAACAATATCTTCCTCGTTTACACCGACACTCCCATCGTTATTGCCATCAATGATAATTGCACTTGAGTAAATAAAATCTTTACCTATAAAGTCGCTAGCCTGTGTTGTAGCGGTATCAGCATAGATAAACTCTCCTGGTTTGAAGGAGAAAAGAGCATTTGAAAAGAGAACTCCAAACACACCAACTGTTCCTCCATTGACAACAAAATCACCTGACGCTTCACTAAATGAATACTCTCCATCAGCTAGGGCAAAGGTTCTGGCATAATGAAAGGAACTCACGCTCGACACAACACCAAATTCACGTATCAATCCATCTTCTATTGTGAAATTATTACCAGCGAGCTCAAAAGAGAGATTGGGTTCATCAGCATCAAGAATGTTGATTGTAATAGGAGCAGAAGAGACAAGCGCTTCAGAGTCTTCAACTAAAATGGTGATTATGTAAGAATCCGTCGTTTCAAAATCCAACTTCTCAGTAGAAATGAGTGTAAGTACCCCACTTTCCAAATCTAGATCAAACAACTCATCTACATCACCACCGAGAATAGTATATTCAAGTTCATCTCCTTCAGGATCTGTAGCTATGATCATTCCAATTTCTAGTCCCACGCTTGCATTTTCGGATAGACTGAAGGTCTGTTCATTAATCAACGGTACACGATTGGCCTCTTCTACATTGATCGTAATAAGTGCTGATACACTAGATTTACCATCACTGGCTTCTACTGTCAAAGTGTATTGACTAGTTACCTGAAAATCAATTTTTTCATTGGAACGTATAGTCAGTTCACCACTTGATGAATTGAGCGCGAATGTATTATCGATATTGCCTGAAATGATTGCATAGGTAAGTGGATCATTTTCTAAGTCAAATGCTGAAATAAATCCAACTCTTTCTCCAGTTTCAATCTCTTCTGGGATCCTAAAAGACCGATCGCTAATTGATGGAGGATTATTGGTAGGTTCATCTTCCCCACAACTGACCAGTAATGTCAAAGAAGAGAGAAGGATTAAAGGAATAAGATACTTATACATGATGAGTTTTAGTTTCAAAACTAAATCAGTGAATAAGTCATTTTGAAGCTTTGGAGGCTTGAAAATGTTCAATTAGAGCTCAGTTGGACTTCCTTTTTGTTGAACTGAACTTAAATATTCTTTTGGGAGCATACCGGTTTCCTTTTTGAAAGCCTTGATGAAGGTGGTTTTCGACCTGAAACCAGCTTCTTCAGAAATAGTCTTTATGGTGTATTTCCTATCATCTCCATTCTTAAACCTCTCTACTATATCCAAAATCCTATATTCATTTATAAAATCGTAGTAGGTGAGCCTAAAATGCTCCTTAAGAACTTCTGTAAGCGAGTTTGATGAAGTATTTAATTCAGCTGCAATGAAAGAGAGAGATAAATCAGGTTTTCTATAGAGTCTTTTTTCTAGCATGATTTCTTTCAAATTGCAGGCTAAATCAAGCGTTTTCGTTGAAGCAAGCTTTTTATCTGAAGTTATTAGCGAAACTGACTTTGTTGGGTTTAGAATGAAATGATAAGCTAAATAAAAGTTTAGATATACCATCAACATCCATGTAGGATAGAATGCAGTATCGGGTAATTGGGATGGATAAACTGCAGCATCTGCTAGAAATGTTCCTACCCATAAGAAATAGATAACAACGATTAGGATAAATACATGCCTTAATCTCGGAATGTTAATACTCCCATTCATGAAATGCTTGATTGCGAGATATACGAAATACCCTGTATGTAAAATGGCCAAGGTTTCGTAAATGAGTAAGGTGAGTGTATCAAAGAGAAGCTCAAACCTATCTTCAAAGGAAAAAAAGTAGATGTATATCCATAATGAGATTGTAATCAACACATCTAAATATCCTCCAATAAATATTTTGTAGTTTTTGTCCTTGGCGTCTGATTTACCAAATAATGCGGTAGAGAACATATAAATGTAGGGTCCGAGAAAGAAAACCACGGGAAATCGATCTAGACAAATCCACTCATATTCTTCAACCCAATAAGGGAGTACAATCCAACTAGCAAAGTTTACTGAGGATAGGAAGATGAACATGACCAAAGCGTGATTGACCTGACTGTATCTTTTGGGGTTTAAATGGATGAGTCCCAGAAAGAAGATTGAATTGATCAAGCTCGTTAAGAGAATTATTTCTACAATTCCGAATTCCATAGCTATGGTCTACTTAAAAAGAGATATTATGTTACAATCTAAAAGATTCAGAAGCAAATATTAACTTTCCACTCAAATACTCCGCGAATGACAGATTTACAAAAGCAAAAACTCTCTCATTTTTTCAATGTCCTGGACTATAATGGGAATGAGATTCTGGAACAGGATGATTTCGAAAGAGTGGGTAACACGGTAAGTACCATTATCGGGTATAGAGAGAATTCTCGTGAGCGTTTATTACTGAGACTTAAAGCTCACGGATTATTCATTCAAATCTTGAAGGACATAGATAAAGTGGAAGCGGAAATTTCTTTAGAAGAGTGGCTGAAGTTTTTTGATGATGTGGTTCTTTCCCAACCGAATGATTATGTAAATCAATCGTCCACTTACTTATTCTCCTTATTTGATCAAGATGGTGATGGCCATATAGATGAAGGTGAGTATTTGGATATGTTTAAGGCATATGGCCTTTATATGTCAGTTGCAAAAAAGGCATTTGACTTATTGGATATAAATGGAGATGGTAAAATAAGTGGGGGAGAGCTGGTTAAGGCGTTTGAAGATTTCTTTCATTCTTCGGATGCTGATGCTGCTGGTAATTGGATTTTTGGAGATTGGAGTAAATCTACAGAAGAATAGATACGCACCAACCTGTGATCAGTGCGCATCATTACCTATCAATTTTTGTTAATCAATTCTAGCGTTTTCGTTAATTCTGGGTCATTTCCACTAACGAGATCTTTCCAACTCTTTTCAACATAAACATCAGGTACAATTCCACCATCTTTTGCCTCTCCCGATACAGGTGGAACAAACATATTGATCACTGGAATATCAATTTCTACTCTCGTATTTGGTAGTCTGAGAAAGAACATAAAGCTTCCGTTAGTTCCCAATTGATTCCCACCTGTTTCTTGACCGACCAACGTTACACCTTCAACTTGTTTTGCATATGCAGCCATAAGATGAGTTGCAGAGCTGTTGGAAGCACCTGTGAGGAGAAAAACTTTCCCTTTGTAACCATTCTTTTTGGGTTTGTATGTTTTACCAGCTACGGTGTATTTTGGTTTGAGCATGTATTTGCCATCCTTTTTCTTACCTACTTTTCCGTTGAAGTCATAAGGAAATTTCGCCCAGGTATTCATGTGTTTTTTGAATTCCTCCGGGATGGATAAGTATCTAACGGAGGATTGCATGGCAGGAGCAGTAAAGGGCTTTTGAATAACCCTCTCGATAATGTATTCACCAACTTCTCCTTGCCCTCCTTCATTTTCGCGAATGTCTATGATTAGGTTAGGGGTTTGGTTGGTGTTTAATTCTTCAAAAGCCTCGTCAATGATCTTTTTCCAATCAAATTCATTTCTTTGCACGGCAAAAGATTTGATGGTCAAGATGCCAACCTCATCGTTTATGAGTTTGAAGTTCCAGCCGTCCCTCAAGCTTATTTCCAAGTTTTGATATCGCTCTTTTAGGGTTTTGGTTCGATTAGTTTTGGAGGTTGCTTTCACTGTTTCATGCAGAATCTTTCCAGATTGATTATCTCTAAGTTCAAGCTCAAATGTTTCTTTACTTCCAAATTCTAATGGAAAGAAGATGTCAAACAATGAAAACTTCTCTGTTCCTGCAAGAGATAGACGTTCGAGTTTCTTCTCATAATTATTTCCATCTGAAGTGACATATTGTGCTAAGGATGTTAGGATGATTTCTGTAGAGTTATCATTGATGGATAGAATTTCCAAGCCTTGTGTTAGCTTTTTATTTTCGGATGCATTCTTATCAATGAATAGTCTTTTGCCGATCCTTTTGAAAGTAAATGGCAGTTTATCAGGCTGGTAAAACATAGCTTTTTCTATGGTAGCTCCTTGGTTCCATGGGTTGGTGAATGTATGACTGCATTTGATTGTAGCTGCGAATTTTGAAACAGCTTTATAAGCATTTCTTAAATCGGGCTGAGCGATCATCTCGTCTTCTAGTAGTTGAAAATCGATTTGTAGAGAAACAGAATCTCTGTATTTGTAAATAGCAGGATGAACGTATTGAATGATCTTCTTTAAGACAGCTACATCTTCTTTTATTTGCTCTTCTGTGTATATGAGCTGCTTGAATTTACCTTCATCATAGTATTCAAATTCATTGAAAATATATGTCTTCGATATGGGCTCATCTTTAAACCATAAGATTCGATTGTCTGATCCTTCCAATTCCATTTGACCATCATTAACAAACTTGAATCTGAAATATCTATCTGAGCTATTGAAGACTATCTCAGCAGTATAAATTCCATCTCCATCTTCATCTAAAAGTGGGTATGCCTTTTCCCAGGAAAGGGGCTTAATATTTCCCTTAACTCCCACATTTTCTATATGATTTATCCTACTCATATCTACACTGATTGTGACCTTTCGCTCTTGAGCAAACAACGAGCAATTTGTGAGAGAAACACCTGCTAAAAAGATTATGGAAAGAGTTTTTGGGACAGAGGTCTTTAGTTTGATTTGACCTATGGGAATATGCATTAACCTTCTTCTTTTTATGACTTTGCTCAGCAAATGATCCAAGCCGAATCTTCCTGACCCCATCACGAGACTGTACGTGCTGACCCAGAGGAAGCCGGCAGCAGGGAGCATATTCCATAGTCCATTATCCCATTGTTGGAAAATGATAGCTGCCAGCATTGTACACATAATGAGGAATGAAGCGAAACGTGTTTTTAAGCCAAGCGCTAGTAATAGACCTCCAATAGTTTCACTTGCAGCCGCCATCCAGGCAAAGAAGTATGGAGCCACCGCAAATAACCCACCGAAGGTGGCAATGTCCTCTACAAACCACTCTGGTATTCCCAGAAAAGGTAGGTTGTTGGAAGACCATGGAACACCAAATTTGGATGCCCCAAAATCAAAGGCAAGTAGCAATCCACATACGATACGTGGAATAGATACCATTACATCTGCTAATCTATTTGACTGAGGATTTGTTTGTGTAAGTTTTTCAATAATGTTCATCATGAGTTTTGAATTTTAAATTGATGACTCAAAAATCGGGATGACGTATATCGAAAGCGTCTCAGATGGTGTGTATGGGGATCAATTCATGAATTGAGACCTGTTTTAAGTCATTGATTCAAGGTATTCTGAAGGAGATTGATTTTCTGATTTTTTGAAAGCTCGATTAAAAGTAGCCTTGCTGTTAAATCCTGCTTCGAATGCTAACCCCAGAAGTGATAGTGTCTTGTGCTTGTCTTCAAGGATAAGTCTTTTAGTTTCCTTTATGCGATAGGAGTTAATAAAGTCATTAAATCTAGACTCGAACCCCTGGTTGATAATATCAGACAATTCTTCCCTCGACATATCTAGTCTGCTGGCCAGACTAATCAATGTAAGTTCAGAGTCTAGGTAGGGTTTATGGTCTTCAAAATAATTATTGATTAATGCTTTCTTTTCTGAAAATTGATCCACCGATTCTTTTTTCACAGTTCGAGAAGGTTCATTTTTTGGGAGCTTAAATGTTCCGAAATCTACACTTTTAAGCTCTGAGATTTCAGTGAAAAACCCCTTGATACCTACATAAATAATGGTAATGCCGGATAATAAATAGAACCACCATTTTTGCTTCCAGCTCAAATCGATAATCATTTCGTTAACAACAATCTGAATACTATAGAATAAATACAAAAAACTATAAGCAAATAGAAAGTTTTGAAGCCACCTGAGCTCAAGGCGGTAGGTGTTGGCAAAGTAGTGTTTAATCTTTTCGCGAAAGGCAAAGAATATTTGAAAAGAGAATGCGAGATACAAAAGCATCTGAATCGTTCTGAAAAGAAACAGAAAAGGATTCAAAAACTTCCACTCAAACTGCATAACCATAGGCCCGTTCTGGACTTCATGAAACCCATCTTGTTGAGCATCATAAATCCAAACGAAAAGTTTGATGAGCATATAAATAAGCACTGGCGCAAAGTGCCAAAGATTAATGTCCTTAAGTTTGAAATCTGGCTGTATGATCGATTTAATGTAAAAGAAAAGGAGGGGAGCCAGCGCCAACGAAAGATCCACCAGGTAATAATTAATCTTCGTTGTTCTGTATGTGTCATACCAATCCATGAAGCCAATGGTGTAGGCGGTCTGGTGGTAGCAAGTGATTATCAGAATCAAACCCAACAATAGGTCAGATGTATTTCGTTGTTGATAATAGCGCTTAAAGAGTAGAAAACTGAAGATTAATCCTTGCGAAGAAAGAATTAAAAGAGAGGATCCATAAAGATTAAAAACAGGGAAGAGGAGGAGCATGCAGCTATTGAATGATTAGAGAATCAAATATATCTTTTTTCTGATTTTGGAAGGAGCGATTCGTTTAGATGGATGAAGTAGATATGAGTCCTTTACTTCTAAAACTTATACGTAAGAGTTATTGTTTATTGTAGACTTGCTTCTGGTTTTAATTGAGGTACTTGAAATATGTGTTGGTTTCTAATCAAAATACCCTTTAATTTTAAGTAAGAACTAGTAACCTCTCTCAATCAAACTCACAAAAAATGAAAGTATTGATCACATTTCTATGCACCATTTGTATCCTTTTTGGCGGTGTAGCCCAAACACCAGTTGAGACTCATGGTGCATTATCTGTAATGGGAAATCAAATAGTTAACAAGGATGGGCAAGCAGTTTCGTTCGCGGGAAATAGCTTGTTTTGGAGCAATACAGGTTGGGGAGGAGAAGATTTCTATAAACCTGCTGTAGTCGAGTGGCTACATGCTGATTGGAATACAACTATTGTTAGAGCAGCTATGGGAGTTGACGAAAATGGCGGATACCTTTCAGATGCCTCGAACAGCCAGAAAGTAAAGACCGTTGTTGATGCCGCTATTGATTTGGGTATTTATGTAATCATTGATTGGCACTCTCATCACGCAGAAGATTACGAAGAAGAGGCGATAGCGTTTTTTGAAGAGATGGCGACTCTTTACGGGGATAATGAGCATGTGATTTATGAAATTTACAATGAGCCTTTGAATACAACATCATGGTCGAATTCAATCAAACCATATGCAGAAGCTGTTATTGCTGCGATTAGAGCTATTGATAATGATAACTTAATCATTGTAGGTACTTCTACTTGGTCACAAGATGTTGATATCGCTTCTAACAATCCGATAATGGGTTATTCCAATATTGCTTATACACTGCATTTCTATGCTGGGACACATGGTCAATCGCTGAGAAATAAAGCTCAGGTAGCATTAAATAATGGAATAGCGCTCATGGTTACTGAATGGGGAGCTGTCAATGCAAATGGTGATGGTAGTGTAGATGCATCTGAAACACAGCTTTGGATGGACTTTCTTCAAGAAAACAATATCAGTCATTGTAATTGGGCTCTCAATGATAAAAATGAAGGAGCATCTGCTTTAAGACCGGGTTCAAATACTAATGGGAATTGGTCAGCCAATGATTTGACCACATCAGGAAATATGGTAAGAAATATTGTCTACAATTGGGATAGGGATCCAAACCTGATTACTGGTGTGGGTGCTGATACAGAAGCATTTAGTTTTAAATTATATCCGAATCCTGCGCGAGGTGTGACATATCTCAGTTTAAGTAATAACCAGCAGATTTTATCAATTTCCATTACCGATATTTCAGGTTCTGAGTTATCCAAGGTGGACAACTCAACAAGAAAACTGGATCTAAGTAAAATGAATTCAGGAGTTTATTTTGTTACTATCGAAACTGAATTAGGGAAATTAACTAAGCGTTTGATAAAAGAATAAGTCTAAATATGTTTGAAATAGAGGTTTAACCGCTGTAAAAACAAGTCTTTGATAGATCTTACCTAAAGAGTAGTTTACTTTTATCTATTTAATATCCTTCAAAAAATGAACTAGTTCATCTTCTTCCCAAAAACCAACCTTTTTGTGAAAGTCTCTTGATTTTGTGTCTGTTAACCAGGTATCTGAACCAATTTGTCTACAACCCCTTTCCTTGCACCACTTCTCTCCAAGTTGAACGAACTCTTTTGCTATTCCTAGTTTTCTAAATTCTTGTTCTACAAATATTCCTTCCAGATATCCTGTAGGTGTTTTTTCTGCTCCTTCAACATAGTCAGTCCTAATTGAGAAAATAGAAAATCCAGCTCTTTTTCCGTAAGCTCGCGCAATCCAAATTTTTTGATTGTTTGACTTACTGGTTTTAATCAATAATTCTTTCAGAGCATCTTCATCAAAACCTGTCCAGAGCTTTTGACTCATGTGCAGAAGTGAATCGAAATCAGAATCTTCAAATTCATAATAAGCTATTGATTCTGCCATTTGCTTCTAGACTTATTTAGTTTCTTCTAAAATAGCGGATTTGTAAATCAGTTTCAAGCTGTAGTCTGAGGTTCGAATTTGCTAAAACCATGGTATGATGAAGGTGACCATCTGGATAAACTATATGAACATTTTCGCCATTTGTGAGAGGTAGCGATTACTCAGTCCATAAGATTTTGAACTTGTTCCAGTGGAAACTTCTTTCCTCCACTATCTACGCGCCACAATGAATCATTTTCTATCAATAAGCCTTCACTTATCCCAGCAGAATGATCTACATCTACCCGGATAACTTTGCCTTCATAATCTGATCCGATATGCTCCGCTAATGTATGCCCAATCGCTATTCTGTCAACATTAAATTCTTTCAAAACACTCGTTACGTGCTTATCTGTCGCTTTTTCACCAATATTATGTGCACTCATATCCTGAGCTAAATTTCGATAGAATATAACTCCAGTAGCGTCATGTATCACACTGCCGTCCACTGTTCTCCGAATTACGTCACCGGTGAAAAAGTTTTTTCCTGCTTCTTCATCAATAGATTGCAATGTTGAGTGTGAGTTTAATACCATAGGCGAAACACCACCATGGACAAATAGCGTACTGCCAATTTTAATCATGACAGGTTTACTTCTTAGCCAGCGTCCGAGTTCTGAATTCTCCGACCATAGCTCCTGTTGGGACATTCCTGAAACTCGATAGGTTCCATAATATTTAGGAGCGACTGATTTTGTCCTTCCATCTAACAAGTAGCGTTCATGATTCCCCAAGACATAATGTATGTTCCCACCAGCTCTTTTTGCCTCAGCTTCTAATTTGTAAAGCAGCCACAATAAAGGAACCACATTATTGCCCCGATCCACCATGTCACCGATTAGCACTAAATGACCTGCTCCATAACTCCAATTTAGAGAGTCGTCTATTACATGGTTTGCGCGCAATAAATTGACCATGACGTCAAATTCACCCTCTAAGTCTGAAATGGCAAACAGACGTTCAGGACTAGGAATGTTTAATGCTGAGCGTTGATAGCTGTTTCGAAGTGGAACTATAAACCGAG
This sequence comes from Marinobacter alexandrii, assembly GCA_039984955.1. Lineage (NCBI taxonomy): Bacteria > Pseudomonadati > Pseudomonadota > Gammaproteobacteria > Pseudomonadales > Marinobacteraceae > Marinobacter > Marinobacter alexandrii. The sequence continues at coordinate 39,567 of JBDWTN010000006.1, read as the reverse complement.
TGCCTTTAGCATTATCTACAATCACCTCAATTTCATTTGTTACATCCTTTTTAAGCGCTTTTGAAGGCATGTTGCCATCTCCATGAATATAGAGAGCAAAGCGGCTCGCTCCTTCATTCAACACATATGGACCATCTCTACGCACTGGGATATTTGGGTATCCGAGGAATAGCCACTCTGATGTTGCTCCAGAATAACCTAAATATCGCCCATCAGCCACTCGTATTCCGACTCCTTTGACTCGACTAATTAATGCGACAGATATGATGGCTATAAGTAATATACTAGCAATAGCGAATAACAGTTTTTTCAAAATCCTCATTTCTTTTTCCAGTATCTATTTCACACAATGATAAGTCATTATTATGTAATGCATAGTACTATGTATAAAATATTTATGGGTAGCTAGATATACGTTGATTTATGAATCCTTGTATACAGGTTAGACGTTTTTTTTTATTTGATCTGGGTATGAATGTGATCATCATGTCTTACTGACTGACATCCATGAAATCTGATATTGTCGTATTTATTGAGCTTCCATCTCTGTTTCAAATGCGGTTCAATGAAAATTTTAGAAGTCAATTCGTCCTCAGCCAATAGCCTGATGAGTTCTCTTGTTCGATCGATATCAAGTTTGTATCTGTTTTTATTCCATTGCGGTACAATTGAGGATAAGAGATCATATTGCCAATAGCCACTTTGTTTACAGTCAGTTGGATAGTCAGATTCTCCATTTCTTGGATCTTCATATACTCCATATCCAATAAAGCTGGGTGCTTTGTTAGTTCGTTTGTGATCAATATTGTAGAAGAATGCTAAATCAAGTTTCTTTCCATCATTGTGGCTCAAATGAGGAAACAAGGGAAATTCATTAACAAAGGGAAAATTGGCATCAAGATATTTAGTGGAAGTGCCTTTAAATTTAGCCGCTAGTTTGTCGCAGATAGTTTCCATTTGATTTTTCAATTCTGGAGTTGCATAGTGCCTGTTGAGCAAACAAGTTCCGAAGTTGAGAGGTCGCAAGTTTCCAGTTAAGGGTAGGGCAGTCCTTCCGAAAATTGGTGCAATTAGTGGAATTACTAAAAAAGTTGATAACACATAAATCCCGAGAAATATTGCTATTGAAGCTGCTCGTGAGAGTTTGAGAGTAAGTGCTAGAATAAGGACTAGAAAGTAGATAATTCCTCCTACTTGAGTCGAAACTGTTAGAAGTAGAATTAAACCTAGGTGAAGTAGAAAAAAGAGAGGTTTTTTCAAGTTGCTCAAATTACATCTAGCGTCCAACTATCATCCGTAAGTTGAACTTTTCAAATATCTATTAAAAGTACCTGTTACTATAAGCCTTTGCAAATAGCCCAGTTAGCTTATGGATAATAGTGTTTGTTAGATGCTTTTGACATAAACCCTTGAGTTCGGTGAAATTTTATAAACCGAATTTAAATAAGGTATCGGTTCGCATGAAACAAACCATGCCTAAGGCAATGAAGTACATATGTTATGGTATATTTATTTTACCTCTCATACTTTGATACATCTCGATGCTGCCAAAGTATATTCATGATTTCCCACTTATTATCTAGTTTTATTAAGTGTAAATATTCAACCCAATTGTCAGAGAAAATTTTTACAGTAGCAATGCGATTATAGATATCAAGAATCTCAATTGTATTGGTTGGATTTTTTGGAAATCTATTTCCGGATCTATTCCAACTTCTTGCGAATTCGATCATTTGCTTTTTACTAGTAGCTCTTCCATATTCTTTGGCTCTGATTCTATTATAGTCAATAGTTATCTTGTTGAGATTATCATTTAAAACCGTATCCATAAGTTTGGGTTTCATCTTTTCAAGTGCTATTAAATAACCTAAAGATCTTTTCTTTATTTCGAGTGAATCCTCTTTAGAAGCGATTGGACTTACTTTTATCGAAGTATTTGAATCTGCATCTTCCTTTATTGAAGCATTTGAATATATATTTTCAGTGCGGAGAAGTTTATTTTCAGCATCGTAAAGCTTAAGCTTTATATTGTTTCCTAGTCTATCATATAACTTTTCACCAACAGCATAATTCCATTGATTCATAGCTAAGTTGTCTTCTTTATCGTGATAGGTATATTTTATATGACTTCCAATTTCATCATATGTGTCTTGATAAGATGCTATTCCATGCTTATTTTCTGTAATCTCTAGTTGTTCATTCAAGTTATAATGCCCTTTTGGAATTCCATTTTCATCCAGCACTATTCCAGTAATGCCAAATGGGAAATAGGGTGATATGTTTACTAAATTTCCTTTTAAATTATACCGTTTCTCTACAATGTATTTTGATGTTTGTTGCCATTGATATTCAGCTATTTTCCAATTAGACTTCATAGGTTTATCGTCTAAGTCGTAAAAATTGAGTTGTTTTTTTACATTGTTTTCATCATATATGTAAACTTCTTTATATACTTTTCTATCATTTCTGGTTCTTGTGTTATCAGCGTTATAAAACGTTCTAATTTCTTTGGCATCTTCATATGAAAAAACAACCTTATGTGAGCCTATTGAAGCTAGAGGGTGTTTTTTTTCTGTATGATAGTGATTATTTATTATTTCAGACATTCTACCATTCATATCATATTTAAAAATGTAGTGAGAGGTTTTACTAGCAGTATTACCATCTATAGGATGAGTCCCTACTAGCTCAATAAATGGGGAAACATGATTGTATCTTAGATGTCTAAAGTATTTGATATTTTGGGCAATAGATGAAAGACTGAGCCCAAAAAATAATAATAGTGTTATATTTTTCATTGTTACTGTTTATTTAAAATGTGTTGATTTCACAAAATTTTCAATAGCATTTAGCCTAGTTTATTTATTTCGCTTGGCGATACATTGAGGGATCTTTACTTCAAAAAGTATAGATTGATTGTTATAGCTAATTTGAATGCTTTACAATTGAGTTTTAATGGATTAACACCAAACAAACATGAGCTTAAAAGCCTTGAATAGGTGTTGTCAGGTTTAGTCCTTTTACTCTGCTAGTAAAAAATTTGATATTTTTCTTGCAATAGACAAGGCATATATATCTTGCGTATTACTAAGTACAATGATTGTAATTTCTTTTTTAGGATACATCCATAGGTCTGAAACAAACAAATTACCCCCACCATCGTGACGAACTAGTTTATTGTCTAAATCATTGTTTTCAATCCACCAGCCATATCCATAATTAGCACGTCCATCGTTATATTCAAAATGAGGATACAAATAGTTAGATGTTGTTGCCTCATCAAGTACTGTATGGTCTCGTATCGCTTGGCTCCAAAGTAACATGTCACTGGCACTTGATAGAATACCTCCATTTCCTTTGAGATTAAGGTACGGCCCTTGTTCACTCCAATTCTCTTCATTAGGTTTTTTAGCTTCAGCACCTTCTGAATAACCGTTTGCAACTTCATTAGTACCCCAATTTGGAATTACATAACCCGTATGATTCATTTTAGAGGGTTTAAAAATGGCTGCATTTAAAAAGGTTTCATAATCCATTTCGCTCACTTTTTCAATGATTAAAGTAAGTAAGCTATATCCTACATTAGAATAATTAAATGCTGTGCCAACAGGATTTATCAGTTCACTACTAAATACTTGGTTTAGAAACGCTGCTTCTGTAATGGCATCATAATCATCTCCTATCTCACCAACTAAACCAGAAGAATGAGTGAGTAACTGATGAATGGTGATGTTTTTTTTGTCGTCTGGAACAGTGGGAAAGTATTTTGATAGCTTGTCATCAAGAGAAACTTTGTTTTGCATGGATAATTTTAGAATTCCGGCAGCAGTAAACTGTTTTGTAATAGAGCAAATACTAAAAACAGTATTTATATCATTGAGTCCATTCTCTTGACTATTTTTTCTTCCATAGGCTTTGTTAAATAGGATACTGTCATTTTGTGCGACTAAAACAACTCCTGAAAATCCTCGTGCCGTAAGGTTCTCGTCAATGGTAGCTAGATCATCAATTCTAATTTCTGCCTTTTCCTTACGAACTGCTTTTACTGTTCCTTGAGGTTGTATTAGAAATAATTCATTAAAAACGCCATTTTCTGAGTTCTTAAATTCTACTTTAAATTCTTCTTCTCCCCCTAAGGAAAATTGGTGTTCTCCAATTGCAATTAATTCAAATTCTCCTTCTCCTGTTAAGAAAAAATAGAGTTGATTATCATTCTCTTCTGCTTTTGTATAAATACTTATTGTAACTCCTATTGCTTCATACACATACTCACCAACATATTGTTTAAAAGTGGTAACCGTATTTGCATAGGTTATTTTCGATTGACTATTTGTACAACTAAAAATTAATGACACCAATAGAAGTAATAATATGGAATTTACTCTCTTCATGATTTTGTTTTTTTTGATTTACCTACTGCGAATGTAGGTTTCACAACAAAATGAAAAGTTGATTTCGAGATGGAAGAAGTCCTGAAACGAATGAATTTCTCGAATTAGGACGCTTTTTTAAGCTTTCTAAAGGTTCCTGGAGACATTCCTAAACTGGAATTAAATGTTTTGTAGAAAGCACTTTTAGATTTGAAACCTGCTTCCATTCCAATAGCGTCGACGGAATATTTATTAAACACCGGATTGTGTAGTATATCCTGAGCAGCCTTAACTCGGTATTCATTTACAAACTGAACAACGCTTTTATTGGTTTCTTGGTTTATAATCTGAGATAAATAGCTTTCATTTGTTCCCAATCTGATTGCCAAATCTGACCTACTTAAAAAAGGATCTTTGAATAATTCTTCCTCATCCATTAACGCATATAGCTGCATAACAATTTTAGAAACGGTGGTTTCATTTATTGTTCTTTTGGTCCTTGTGTTAATTCCTTTTTTAGAAGCTAAATAGTGATGTATTTCATCTTTTTGAACTATTATTTGTAGTTTGAATACGCCATAGTATAATATCCACCAAGATAAAAGCGATAGGAGAATTCTCAAGAAATCTGCACCATATTCCGACTCAGAAAAACCGATCTCTATATTGGCTAAAAGCCAACAAGCAATAATACAGATAATGAAAAAGTTTAATTTTAGTAACCACCTTTTTTTCTCTTTTGAGATCGTGTACGATTGTTTTACTAAATGCCTTCCCCAAAAGATTAAGAACAAGTTGTAGCCAAACACTGTAGTGAGCTTAATGTAGTCTACTACTAAGGCAAAATCTGAATCGTAAAGATGGAAAACAGTATCTAGATGAAGAATAATTTCTATGATAACAGAGCTAATGAATGGAGCGTAAAGCCACTTATACCATTTTGCTTTTAGATACTTATGTTCAATTTGGATGAGAAAGTAGGTGAATAGCGTAGCAGCAACAAGATATTCTGACATTATAAGACCTAGAAAATCTAAAATGGGATCTTCTTTATCATACCAGCTACCTAGAAAAGTTAAACTTATTAACAGGAATAATGATAGAGAAAGATAGTTGTTTGCTCGACTTTTATAAAAAGACGTAGTTACCAACGCAAGGCATAAGAAATATCCTAAAACTCCACTGATAAGAGTGATAAAATTTAATATGGTTTCATCCAATTTTCAGGAGAGTTAATTGTGTAAGGATTGACCAAAGTTATGATTACTTTCTCTCTTTGGAATAGGGAAAAATTGTTTTACTAAGAAATGCGGTTTTCTCAGTAAAATGAAATAAGACCATCTGATAAAACAAAATAACCACCGGAAGCAATCCATTCTTATTAGTCATATTGTAAGGATGAGTGTTTGACTAGAATGGTTGCCTGACTACATTTATTTAAGCTTGATTCACTACAATACCAGCTCAAGGCAAGAATAGGTTTAGAATACCCTATTAATCTAAGAATGAAGAAAATAGATTATACAGATAGAAAAGGGTTGTTAAATGTTTCTTTCGCTTAACAATAATAAGCTCACGCTTGTAAGAGACATAGATCACATGCTTTCAGTTTTGATAATCGAGTAAGACAATCCGATTAAGTCAATATTTCCTTACACTTTTCCTTTCAACTTTTCTTTTTAAAGAATTGGTCAAATTCAGGTTTCACATTTATTAGTCCGAAATAGAGTTCATTAGTCTAATTGTAACGCATGGTTACGCATAAGTAAGACTAACACATCCTTTTCTTTGTACTTTAGTTTGTCGCTACAAAGCCTCAAACTCTTTCCGTTTGCCTTCAAACCACTCTTGCATTTTTTCTGGGGATTTCATGAGTTCCTGCATTTCGCCCATGGCCTTTAAGTGAGCTTCGTCTCCTTTTTGATACATTTCCATACCATGTTGCTTACTTTGTTCAGCCATTTCTTCAAATGTATCAGCACGGAATTCTAAATCACAAGCTCCTCCTAGTTGGTTACATGTCATTGTCTTCATTTTCTGTCTTATTTTGTTGTTGATATTGATTGATAACTTGATTAGCCAGGAATTCTGCCAGCTGGTTGAATACTGATCCCCACCCGTTGTATACACCCATTTTTTCTTGCTGAAGCTTATACTCTTCTGTAGGATGTATGACGTTGAATGTAAAGTCTGTTTGATTGCCATTCGCTTCTAACAATACTTCCATCGTCACGCCTTCTGTCATAGGTAGGAAGTTGGCTGTTGTTACAAGTTTATTTGGCTCATTGATTTCCTGATATTCTCCTTCAGCAATGAAGTCATGTCCATTTGGCATAGCCATAATGTATTTCCATTTTCCACCGACTTTAAATTCATGAAACACAATGTCTGTTTCCATTCCTTTCGGCCCCCACCATTTCACAATATGTTCTGCTTGAGTCCATGCTTTCCAGACAAGCGCTATGGGAGCATCGAATGTGCGTTGGATAGTGATGGTTCTATTTTGTGCGTCGTTTGTCTGTGACATCTGTTGATGGTTTTGCCTTTAATTTCATTAAATAATCTTCGAAAGAGTCAATACGATCTTCCCATAGCTTACGATATTGCTCAATCCACAGAAATGCTGGAACGAGACTGGCCGGTTGAATTTTACAAAACCGTTCACGCCCTTGTTGAGAGACTTCAACTAATCCGCACTCTTGTAATACCTTGATTTGTTGAGAAATGGCCGGCCTGCTTATTTCAAACTGATCAGCCAAAGCATTCAAATTCATAGGCTCTTCAGAGAGTAAGCTGATGATCTCCCGTCTGGTGGGATCAGCAATTGCTTGAAATACGTCTCGTCTTGCACTCATGTTAAACATGTAAGTATTTGCTTACAAATATATACGTAAGCATTCACTTACACAAATGGACGTAAAAGAACCGTTTCGAAAACCTTAAAGGATTGTCATTCTGAACGCATGTGAAGAATCTTTCAAATTTTTGATAACTAATTACCAATACTTATAGATTCTTCGTTCCTCAGAATGAAACTTTCGAAACGGTCTTATTCAATATCTAAGTCCGACTATTATTCTTTCCTGCCAGGTCTTTCCCTTGGCTTCTTGATGGTGAGAGGTGTTTCTACATTGGTGCCACCCACTGTTATTCTCACTGTGTATTCGCCTGAGACTAAATGGTAATCCCCATTTTCGGCTGCTTTGTAGTCTTCTTTCTGTTCATCTTCCAGCAGGTCTTTAAATGATTCATCTGTTTCCAATGGAAGCTCAAGTATGTTAAGCCCTTTATCAGCAGGGATATCCATACTACTTACTACCTGATCTTTGTAGACTATCTCCACTTTTCCATTTCCATTTCCATTGGAATAGAAAGCCACTTTCGTCTTGGCTTCAATTAGATCTCCCCATGCCCAGGTTTTTCTACCCCAGCGTGTGCTGAATGTGATATCGTCTATCGGGAATGCATGAAGCGTTTTGGCAATAATTGTATTATTAAGTTGTTGAACAATCGAAACATCCCCAATATATATGCCTCGTCCATGTGTACCCAATACGAGTTCTTTTTCTCTTGGATGTACGATTAAATCATGAACGGGCGTATTTGGCAACCCTTCTGCAAAAGCCTGATAGCTGCTACCTCCGTCTAGAGAAACATAAACCCCATGATCTGTTCCAACATAGATAATGTTTTCATTTTCGGGATCTTCTTTCACCACATTTACCGGTTCCATTGGAAGGTTGGCTGAGATATTTCTCCAGCTACTTCCATAGTTATCACTGACATAAACCATCGCTTGGAAATTATCCCATCGATAACCGTTGAAAGAAGCATAGACTCGTCCTTCTTTATGAGAAGAAGCTACCACAGTGCTCACCCAAAAATCATTAGGTAGTCCATTTGTTATTTTCGTCCAGCTATCACCTACGTTTTTTGATTTGTGAATCAATCCATCATCACTCCCCACGTAAATCAATCCAAAAGTGATCGGTGACTCAGAAATTGTAGTGAGCGTTCCATAACTCACATCTCCTTTTTTTCCACCTTTTGTAAGGTCTTTGCTCAAGGTTTCAAAACTCTCTCCTTTATTCATGGAGCGGTGGAATCGGTTACTTCCGAAATAGACAATGTCTTGATTATGGCTGGATAGAGCAATGGGCGCTTCCCAATTCCATCGGTACGGTGCATCGCCTAGTTTATGTCTTGGGGTGATATATTTTCTATCCCCAATTTCCGTGTTAATTCTAAAGTAGTTTCCAAATTGATAACCTGTGTAAACCGTTTCATTATCTCTTGTATCGATTGCTACCTGCATGCCATCACCCCCCATTATTCTTTCATATGGATAGCGACCTTCCTGATACCAGCTTCTCGAATACTCATAGGTACTTGGACCTTTCCATACACCATTATCCTGTAGCCCTCCATATACATTGTAAGGCTTGGCCATATCTATAGCAATAGAATAGAACTGTCCAACAGAAGGTGAGTTGCAATTTGTCCATGTTTCTCCAGTATCAAAGCTTATGTATACGCCTCCGTCATTTCCTAAAATCAGATGTCGAGGATTATTAGGATTGATCCAAATGGCATGATGATCCACGTGTACATTGCTTTCATTGATACTTTTAAACGTCTTGCCACCATCTTCCGAACGAACAATAGGCACGCCCATGGTATATATTACATCAGGGTTTTGAGCATCTACACGTACCTGACCAAAGTAATAACCATAGGAGAAAATCATGCTTTCAATGTAATCCTCATGCGTTTTTGTCCAGGTTTTACCTGCATCATTGGATCGATACATTTCACCACCTTTGACCGGCGTGTCAAAAAGGAGGGAGTTGGCATCTTCTGTGTATACAACTAAGTCAAGCGGTTTAACTTTACCTGCCTCTACATCTTTTTTAATGTCTACAGCATTGTATTCTCGAGGGAAACCATTGTTATCCAAGAACTTGTTAATGTCCTTGTTTTCAAGGGTCATGAATTCTTGCTTGCTCATACCTCTTAACTCATCTTTGCTCAAGCCTTCATCTTCATCACTTTCTTTCGGTCTCCTGTCTTGATTGTCTAGTATGGCATAGGCAATATTGGGATCAGAAGGAGCAAAAGAAAGACCTATGCGACCAGTCCCGTCAGTATCAGGGAATCCAGAATTATCAGAAATTTCAGACCAGTTACTTCCTCCGTCTTCTGATCGATAGATGGCAGTGCCAGGTCCGGCTTCTTCAAAATTCCATGCTTTTCGATCTTTTTCCCAGGCTGCCGCTATCAATATTTCGGGATTTTGGGGATGCATAATTAGGTCGACAATTCCGGTCCTGTTATTTACAAATAAAGTCTTGTTCCATGTATTTCCTCCATCAGTGGACTTATATACACCGCGCTCAGAATTTTCGGAATAAAGATGCCCGAGTGCTGCTACCCAGATAGTGTTGGGGCTCGAAGCGTGGATAAGGATGCGGCTGATATGGTGTGTTTCACCTAAGCCGATACTTTCCCAGTTCTCTCCATTGTCTGAGGATTTGAACATTCCATATCCAGAGTAGGATGATCGACTGGAATTATTTTCTCCTGAACCAACATAAATAATATCATTTTCCCAGTCCACTTCTACATCTCCAATGGTCATAACAATCTGATTATCAAAAATAGGTTCGAAGGAAGTACCGTTATTCTTCGTTTCCCATAGCGAACCAGATGCATATGCAGCATAGAAGTGTGAAGGATTATCTGGATCTACAGCTAAATCTACTACACGCCCACTCATGACTGTCGGGCCTGCATTTCTGAATGGGACATTTTTAACTAAAGAGTTTTTTTCAAGCTCTAAGCGTTGTTGGTAGCCCTCCCAGCGAGCTTCCGCTGAGGTCGAAGAAGGACGTTCACTTGATTTTTTCTTACGCTGAGCAGGTAAAATAATTGACATGCTCAAAAAGAGAAGTAGGTAAATGGTTCTCATGGGTTAGATTTTTTAATAAGTTAGTAAGTATAAAACTTTAACCTTGTGAAACCAACCCATAGATATATGAAGAAGCATATCTGGATTTTAATGGTTACGACCATTGCCTGCACAACCACAGTAGAGATAGATAAAAGCTCTTTAGCAGAAAAAGTAGTACCAGAAGCTGATTACACGCTTACCTCTGATCAGACGCATAACAAGTGGAGTCGAACAATTGATCCTATTTTGACAGTCAATTCAGGTGAAGTAGTGGAAATCAGTACCGAAGAGGCCACTGACGGTCAGTTTACCATAGATTCTGATACTTCAGATTTGATGAATCTGAGTTTTGATCCGATTCACCCATTAACAGGTCCAATCTTTATCAATGAGGCTATGCCAGGAGACGTAATCGCTGTTACGCTTCACAAAATTGAAATTGGAGATTGGGGGTGGACCGCTATCCTTCCTGGTTTCGGTTTTCTAGCGGAAGAATATACTGAGCCACATTTGAAAACTTTTGAATTGGCAGGGAAAAATAATGTTCGTTTTACGGATGGCATCAATATTCCTTTGAGACCATTTCCTGGTGTACTTGGGGTAGCTCCAGATACTGATTCATTATTATCTACTATTCCACCTAGGGCGAATGGCGGAAATATGGATGATCCAAACATCGTGGAAGGTACGACTGTGTATTTGCCTGTTTTCGTTGAAGGAGCTTTATTCTCAATTGGAGATGCTCATGCAGCACAGGGGTTAGGGGAAGTTTGTGGTACCGCAATAGAGGCGCCAATGAAATTTTTGGTGGAGATAGAACTTATAAAAGGTTCTAGCCTCGAAGAGCCTCAATATGAGAATGACGATGTATATGCTGTTACTGCTTTCGGAACAACGATTGATGAGGCTGCCAAAAAGGCAACTAGATATATGATTGAATACCTAAAGAAAAATCATGGATTGAGTGGTAATGATGCTTATATGCTATGTTCTTTGGCTGGGGATTTAAAAATAGCAGAGGTCGTAGATGTACCACATATGTTGGTCACCATGTCAATTAATAAAGAAGTTCTATCCAAATGATTACTATTTACCATAATCCTCGATGTAGCAAGAGTCGTCAAACATTAGACTTAATTGAAAAGGAAGGACATGATTTTGTTGTAAAGGAGTATTTAAAGAACCCTCCTACCAAAGATGAGTTGAAAAAAATCATAGACCTGCTTGAGATGAAACCCCTGGATCTTGTTAGAAAAGGAGAGGCAGAATTTAAAGAGCACTATAAAGGGAAAAATTTATCTGACGATGAATGGCTTGATGCGATGGTTAATCATCCAAAACTGATTGAACGGCCCATTGTACTTCACAAGCATAAGGCAATCATAGGTCGTCCTCCTGAAAATGTTCTAGCGCTTTTATGAATGAGCAATACACATGAAAGCAGTACTCATTGAAGAACTTGGAGGTCCTGAGAAACTTGTTTTTAGGGATCACAAAATAGAACCTCCGGGACCTGGAAGAGTCAATATAGAAGTTAAATATGCAGGTGTGAATTTCCCCGATTCACTAATCATACGAGGCAAGTATCAGTTTCAGCCCGATTTGCCATTTTCGCCGGGAGGAGAGGTTTCTGGGATTATAAAAGAAGTAGGACCAGATGTGACTGAATTCAAACCAGGTGATCGAGTGGCATCTGGTACCTCATGGGGAGGTTTTGCAGAAGAAGTACAGGGTTTTGCATTCAATACGCATAAACTTCCTGATAATGTGTCTTTTAGAGATGCTGCATCTGTACTTATGACTCACGGGACAGTGATACATGCTTTGAAAGATCGAGCAAAACTTCAACCTGGGGAAACACTTGCCATACTTGGAGCTTCAGGAGGAGTAGGAACAGCAGCCATTCAACTTGGGAAAATCTTGGGAGCAAATGTTATAGCCTGCACCTCTACAGATGAAAAGCTAGCTTTTTGTAAAAAGGTTGGAGCAGACATTCTGCATAAGTATACTATTGAAAACCTTAAGTCAGGAATTAAAGACTTAACGGGAGGCAAGGGAGCTGATGTGATATTTGATGCTGTAGGAGGCGGCTACTCCGAACAAGCATTTCGTGCTATTGCTCCAATGGGCAGACACCTGGTAATTGGATTTGCTTCGGGCTCTGTTCCTGCCATTCCTTGGAATCTTCCATTGCTAAAAAGTGCGTCAATCACAGGTGTTTTTTGGGGGAACTTTTTTAGAAACTACCCCAAAGAGAATAAGGAAAATATTGAAGAATTATTTCTGAGATTACAAAATGGGGAACTTATTCCTCATATCGATTCTGAATATCCATTGAAAGAAGCGTCTTATGCACTTCATAAGATTGAAAGTAGAAATGTCTTAGGGAAGACAATTATAAAGGTGAGTTAATCACAATTAACTCAGATCATATGCTGGGTATGTAATCCAACCTTCAATTTGTTGTTTAAACAATTACTTTAACCGTATTTAAACGCGATTTTCTTGTCATTTACAGGATATTTCGACAGTTTTATCGAATTGTTAAATAATTTTTAAAAACTCTACTATGATGAAAAACTACTTTAAGAGAATACTGTTGGTATTGGCCTTAGTGCTTCCCTTCAGTTTTCTGATGGCCCAAAATGTAAGGGTCAGTGGAACGGTCACGGATGCTTCGAATGGAGAGCCGATACCGGGAGTAACTGTACTAGTAAAAGGGACTACAAATGGTGCTATTACAGGGATTAATGGTGAATATGAATTAGCTGTTCCTTCGGGATCAACTCTTGTATTCTCTTCAATTGGCTATTCAAGTCAAGAAATAGAAGCTTCAGCAGCAGGTGATGTGGCTATGAAGACAGATGTAACCAACCTAGATGAGGTTGTAGTGACAGGGCTTGCGACTTCAGTTAAAAGATCTAACCTGGCTAATTCTGTAGCCTCGATATCCTCGGATCAACTTACAGGTATTACCAATCAATCTACATTGGATGGTAGCTTGTCTGGAAAATTCTTGGGTGCCGATATCAGAGCAAATTCAGGGGCTCCTGGTGGGGGTATCTCTATGCGATTAAGAGGAGTGACTTCCATTTTTGGAGATCAGCAACCATTATTTATTGTGGATGGTGTGTACGTTGATAACTCAACTACATCATTAGGTAACAACATTGTCTCTGAAGCAGCTGGAGGTGGAGCGCCATCAACGAATCAAGATGATGCGACTAATCGTATTGCAGATATTGACCCAGAAGATATCGAATCAATTGAAATACTCAAAGGAGCTTCTGCAGCAGCTATTTATGGTTCCAGAGCTGCTGGAGGTGTTGTTCTTATAACTACCAAAAGAGGTAAGAGTGGTAAGTCACAAACATCATTTTCTCAGACTATTGGATTTCGATCACCTACTCAGCTATTGGGAACACGAACATATAATGAAGATAGGATACGAGCAATCTTCGAAGACTCTGATGATCCAGCTTCAACAGATGCCGTTGAGCAAGCACAAATAGCTGCATTTAATAATAATGGAGTGAGAGATTATGAAGCTGAAATATTTGATAACGTTAGAGTATCAAGAACTTCTAGGTTATCAGTATCTGGCGGAGATCAGAAGACAGATTTCTTCTTTGGTTTGACGGTAAAAGATGAACCAGGATTAGTTGACAACACAGGTTACGAAAAAGAATCTGTACGGCTTAATGTAGGACATAAATTCAATGATTGGATTGATATCTATGTGACCAATAATTACATCAATTCTCAAACTGATAAAGGATTCTTTAACAACGGAAATCAAAACAGAACCGTAGGGTATGCATTGGCATTTACTTATCCATGGCAAGATTTGAGTCCTGTTGATGGAGTTTATCCTGCAGGTCCTGCGGGATCAAATGCATTAGAGACAGTGGCTGTAACAACGAATAGGGAAGAAGTGAATCGTTACATTGGAGGAATTACAACCAATGTGAAAATCCTTACTAAGGATGATAACCAGCTAAAACTTGTATTACAAGGGGGACTAGATCAATATTCTCTAAGAACAACAAGTATATTTCCTGGAACAATCTCTTATTTCAGACCAACAACATCTTTAGGAGGAGCTTCTATTTCAGGAAGCACAGTTAATACAAACTATAATATGACTGCATCACTAGTACATTCATATTTCCTAGATAATGGATTAAGCTTGACTACTCAAGCAGGTTACTTCCTTCAAAACTTTGATAAGAATACTGTTGTTACTACTGCGACGGGGCTTAATGGATCTCAGGTCAACCTAGGTCAGTCTGCAAATGTGGGTGTACAGCAAATCATTACACCACAGGAAGATCAAGGATTCTTCATTCAGGAAGAAGCTAACTATCAAGATAAATTAATTGCGACTTTGGGAATTAGAGGAGATAAGTCTACAAATAATGGAGATGCGGATAAATTATACTATTATCCAAAGGCAAGTTTAGCGATCAATCTTCATGAGTTTGATTTCTGGAATATAGACATACTGAATAATTTCAAACCTAGAATTGCTTACGGTGAGGCTGGGAGATTTTCTCAATTTAATCAGCGTTTCATTCTTACAAATCCGCAGTTTATTGGCGGAAATGCAGGTGTATCACCTGGGAATCTCCTAGGGGATGTTAATGTTGAACCTGAAAGACAGACGGAGTTAGAAGTAGGGGCGGATATAGGATTACTTGATAACCGAATTGGATTAACTGTTAATCTTTACAACAAGAAAATCAACGACGTATTGCTTCAGGCACAGAATGAGCCTTCTTCAGGATTTACTAATAGAGTTGTGAATGGTGCGGAACTTGAAAACAAGGGTATAGAAATAGGATTGAATGCTACTGTTATTCAAAATGATAATATTACCTGGAATTCAACTGTAAGATGGTGGAAGAATAAGTCAACAGTTACGAAACTTGATGTTCCTTCATTCACTACTGGTGGATTTGCAGCTTCTTTAGGAACTTATTTAATCAAAGAGGGGGAAAGTGCAACGCAAATTGTTGGGACTTACATCGCTGCGGATTGTGATAATTGTGATCCTGATGGCGATGGGTTTGCAGTCTATGGAAATGCTGAGCCTGATTTTCAAATGTCTTGGTTTAACCAGATCAGCTACGGAAACTTTGATTTAACATTTTTATGGCACTGGAAAAAAGGTGGTGATGCTATCAACTTGACAACATTGTTGTATGATCTAGCTGGAACTACATGGGATTATGATGATACTGGAATAGATCCTTCCGGAACATTAAGTAATGGTGATTATAGAGCAAGTCAAGCATTTGCCAATCCTGATCCATTAATTGAAGATGCAGGATATATTAGACTAAGAGAGATTGGATTGTTTTATACACTTCCAAGTGATTTAATTCCTCAATTATCTCAGGTTAAGGTAGGCGTGTCAGGAAGAAACTTAGTTAATATTTTCGATTACAATAGTTATGATCCTGAAGCTTCAAACTTTGGAAATAACGTGTTAGCTAATACGGTGGAGGTAACTCCATATGCTGCTAGCAAGTTTATCAACTTTCACTTAGATATTAAATTTTAATAGAAAGGACTTATAATTATGAAATCAATATATAACAAAATATTACTCTTATTTGTCCTGGTTGCGCTTTCAGCGTGCACTTTGGATGAGGTAGATAATCCTAATGCTCCCACAGTCACAAGTTTTGAAGAAGGAGCCTCTCAACAGGATTTAAGGTTGTTAACTACAGGTCTTGAGGCAGTTATGCGGAACGATCTTGGTTTTCATTATCAAACAGTAAGTATTCTTGGAAGAGAGTACAATGACCTGACTCAAGTTGATCCAAGGTATACAGGTGAGATTCTAAAAGGACCTCTAGATAACAACGGATTCCTTACAACACGTGCCTATGCAGCTTGGTATAAGATTGTTCAATCATCGAATCTATTGTTGACTGCAGTTGACAATTCGGTAACTACATTAAGTACAGAAGCATTGGATGGTTATCGTGGATATGCAAGAACAATGAAAGCATATGCTTTGTTGATGGTTGCTACTCGACAGTTTTCTAATGGAATTAGATTAGATGTAAATGATGCTGATGATTTAGGAGAATTTGTTTCATATGCAAATGCATTGACGGAGATTAGAACAATGTTAAATGATGCAAATACAGAGCTTCAGAATGCGGCAAGTGAGTTTGAAGATGATACAGATACGCCAGCTGATGAGTCACTAGGCGAATTTGATTTTGCTTTGAGTGGAGGCTTTGCAGGTTTTGATCAACCTGGTACATTAACGCTATTTAATAGAGCAATAGCTGCTAGAGTTGCTATATATCAAGATGATAAAGCTGGGGCACTCACACTGTTAACTGACTCATTTTTGGATGAAGCAGCGAGCTTGGATTTAGGCCCAGCACACGTTTTCGGATTGACAGGTAATGATATTGCCAATCCTTTATTTTATGTTCCAAACCAACAGCGTTATATGGCTCATCCGTCATTTGAGGCTGATGCAGAAGGAGGAGATACACGTGTTACCTCTAAAACAAATTTGTTTGATCCGGAAGATGATCCTGATCTGGGCCCAATTTCTATTTCCTTTGATGGACTTTCAGGTAATCTTCAAGTTGCTTTGTATTCAAGTAATACTGCTCCAGTTTCTATTATTAGAAATGAAGAATTGCTTCTTATTTATGCAGAAGCGAATATTGGAACTAACAATGCTGAGGCATTAAGGGTACTTAATATAATTAGAGCTGCTGCTGGACTTGGTGCATCTACGGCTAATGCTGCAGTCGAAGCGGAAGTGGAAGATGAAATGCTTACGCAACGTAGGTATTCGTTATTTGGAGAAGGTCACAGATGGGTCGATTTGAGAAGATACAATAGATTGAGTGATCTTCCAATTGACCGTGATGGAGACAATGCATTAGATGCATTCCCTACTCCTTTTGCAGAAAATCAATAAGATTAAAAACTACTTCAAAGTAAAGGCAACACTTACGTGTTGCCTTTTTTAGTTATCTACATTCACAAACTTGATGATACGTCTTAAGTCATTTTCATTTGTGAAGTGAAGGTTAGAGCCCTTGATATACTCTTTAAGTTCTTTTGAGTTTAGTATTTCTAAGTTCTTCTTCTTGCTGCCAGAGACTTCATAGATAACATCTTCCTTTTCTATGAAGAATTTTTCAATCACTTGAATTTTTTCATCAGTACTATTGACTAATGTTGGAGAAGTAGCTCTTTGTGGTGCGAAAACTACCTTCGATTTTAGGAGCTTTATTTCACCATCTTCTAATAACTCTGAAAATCCATAAATTTCTTCGCTTTCTGTAAAATGAAAATGATCCTTATTTATAAATCTTTCAGGTTTGAGTCTTTGAACACTAAACCACTCAAATTGATCTATGAAGCTCCCGTTTAGAGCTACTATTTTAGTATCTATAATGACTTCTAAATGATTTCGAACAAGGTCATACCTCATGTAATAAGCGACTAGTGAATCACCATTCTTAAGGAAAATGTTTCCGGCATTCCATTCTTCATCCGCATAGAACTGACCAATGGAAGTTAAGTGAGATGGAACAACATTTGTTACCAAAGAATTTTTACCAAAAAAGAATGGATTTAAGGTCGGTATTTGACCAATTAAAGTTTTAGAACATAAAAAGATCATAATGCAGAGAACAGAATTGCGTACCATAGATCAATGATACGCAATTAAGATTGCGGAGTTAATAATATTCACAACATCAATTCATAGGAATTTCAATAACCAACAACTGAGCATCTGTCTTAGATTTTATTTCAACGGATGAAGTTTCTAAAATACCCATCGCATCTCTTTTTCCTAACTTCTCCCCCAGAACTTCCGCTTCTCCATCAATCACAAAAACATAAATACCATTACCTTCTTTATTTATGTGATAATTGATAGTGTTGTTTGTATCAACATCAGCAAGCGAAAGCCAAGCATCTTGATTGATCCAAAGAGCACTATCATCGCCGGGAGATACTACCGTTTGAAATGCGTTCTTCCTATCATCAACATGGAAGAATTTCTGATCATATCTAGGTACTATATTCTTTTCCTTAGGAAATATCCAGATTTGTAAAAAGTTGACTTCATCTGTTTTACTGGCATTGTACTCAGAATGTGTTATGCCACTTCCTGCGCTCATGATTTGAATTTCACCTACGTTAATCACTTTTTCAGTTCCAGTACTATCGCGGTGAGCCAATGCTCCCTTAAGAGGAATAGATACAATTTCCATATTGTCATGGGGGTGATTTGGAAATCCAGCACCTCCAATTACAATATCATCATTCAATACCCTAAGTAATCCAAAGTGAATACGTTCTGGGTTGTAGTACTGACCAAAACTGAATGTGTGTTGACTATTTAGCCATCCAAAATTGGCGGTTCCTCTCGAATCTGCTTTATGAATAACCGTTTTCATTGTTTTCCTTTCTTTTATTTAATGATGAATATTTATACGTAATTACATTATATGTAGTTACATATAAATAACCCTTTAGAATTTTTATACCTTTGTGGAATAATTTCAAAAGAATGAATAATAATGAATTGTTGTTGACAATTCGTTGAATAGATTCAGAGATAAGAAGAGGTTTCTATTGCTTAATAGAAATTATATTTTGATTTTTTAAAACCGATTAATACAATGAAAGCTAAAGCGAACGACAAGGTAAAAGTACATTACACAGGAAAACTTACTTCTGGTGAGGTTTTCGATTCTTCAGAGGGACGTGAACCATTGGAGTTTACACTAGGTGGAGGTCAAATGATTAAAGGGTTTGATGAAGCAGTAGATGGGATGGAATTAAACGAAAAGAAGACGGTGACTATACCTTCACAAGAAGCTTATGGTGAACGAAAAGATGAATTAATACAAGAGGTGCCTAAGGATCAACTTCCTGAAGAAATGAAGCCAGAAGTGGGACAGAAATTGGTTGCTACAAATGATCTTGGACATCAGACACAGGTGAATGTTACGGCAGTTTCAGAAGAAGTAATCACAGTAGATGCCAATCATGATCTAGCTGGTAAAGATCTTGTTTTCGATATAGAACTAGTTGAGATCGCATAGGTTCACTAAGTAAATAGACCTTCGAAGAGGCTAATGATTTAGCCTCTTTTTTTATGTAATTTTTATTGTAAATTCCATTCTACCTTTCCTAATTCCATTGCTAGTGCAATCAAATACATACATGAAGTACGTTTTTCTTGTTTTTTTGTCAATAATTGTTTCCTTGAACCTCGTAGGGCAACAAAGCTTGGACAGTGCAACAATGGACAGTGTTCAACGTAGAATTGAAAGTCTCAATCAGCAGTTGAGTACATATGAACGTTTGCTATTGAGCAATAGACAAAAGAGAAAACAAGATTCTCTTGCTCGAGTAGATCTCATGAAGAGAATTCAATTACTCCAAGAGAGTGGAGAGGTGAATCAGGCTAGCCTGAAAGAGCAAATCAAAGAAATAGAGCGAAGAGATTCTATCAGAAATGCTGAGCAAAAAAATAGGGTTCTCAAACTAAAAGAAAGTAATAAAGGGTTTAGTGTGACCCCTTATGGTGATTCTTTATTTACCATATATACTAAGCTTGGGCCTGTGATGGCTGAGGCCCGAGCAGCGAATGTTACTGAGAAAATTGAACTGCTCATTCGTGACGATTACTTCTATTCAGACTCTTTATACATAGAAGAACAAGAAGGTACGATTGATCTGATGTACCAGAATCTTATAGTAACCAGTATTTCTGACTGGGATGCCCTGTGGATAGATGGAGAATCAAAAGAGAGCCTAGCATTGGCTTATAAAGAGCGAATAGTTTCTTTCGTTACTTCTGAGCGAAACAGAAGTACGGTAAAAAATATTGCAGCACGTATAGGGCTTGTGTTTCTCATTATTGGTGTAGCAATATTGATTATTTACTTTCTCAATAGGCTGTTTACAGGGCTTCAAGGTTGGATGGTAATCAATAAGAAAAAATATTTCACTGGGATCAAAGTTCGTAACTATGAATTTCTTCCTCCGGAAAGGCAGTTGGATGCAAGTGTTCGAACTGTTGGAATATTGAAGTGGGCATTTTTTGCAGTGGTACTATACTTTTCACTGCCTGTCATTTTTGGACTATTTCCATTTACAAAAAATTGGGCAGAGACATTGATGGGTTGGGTTTTGAGTCCAGCCAAAAACATTTTCATGTCCTTTTGGAACTACCTGCCCAATGCTTTTACCATTGCTGTTATTTATGTTATCACTAAGTACCTTATTCGGTTCTTAAAGTTTATTTCTTCAGAAATAGAATCTAGTAGACTTAAAATCATAGGATTTCATGAAGACTGGGCTATGCCTACCTACAACATTGTGAAATTTCTGGTTTATGCGTTCATGTTTGTGGTCATATTTCCTTATCTGCCAGGATCAGATTCAGATATTTTTAAGGGTGTCTCCGTGTTTCTAGGGATTCTATTTTCATTAGGATCTTCTTCAGCGATTGCCAATGCTGTAGCTGGATTGGTTATTACCTATATGCGTCCGTTTCGATTAGGAGATCGAGTCAAAATAGGAGAGATAACTGGACAAGTAGTAGAAAAGACACTCTTAGTCACAAGAGTGCGAACAACAAAAAATGAAGATATCACTGTCCCCAATTCAGCTATTCTTACAGGACACACAGTCAACTATACTTCTAGCAGTAAGCAACTAGGATTAATCCTACACACTTCTGTTACCATTGGTTATGACGTGCCGTGGCGAAAAGTTCACGAACTTTTGGTAGAGGCGGCAGTAGCCACTGAAGGAGTGAATATCAGTAAAGAGCCGTTTGTTTTACAAACGAGCCTAGATGATTGGTATGTTGCCTATCAGCTCAATGCATTCACTGATGTTCCAGAACAAATGCCTCGAATTTATTCGGATCTTCATGCCAATATTCAGGATAAATTCAATGAAGCTGGTGTTGAAATAATGTCACCGCACTATCGTGCGGTAAGGGATGGTAATCAATCTACCATTCCAAAGATTAAGTAGTAGTTCCTAAATACTCTGTGAGTAGTTTGAGTTTAAATCCAGTATTTGAAAGGAAATTGACGTTTAACTGGATTATTGAATGATTCAACGAGGATAATAGTTAGTTAAACTGATTCTTTCGAGATCTACACAAGATCATTATTATGTTTATATGCGGATTTGATGTTTTTGTTAAGAAAACTACTTTGAAGACCATCTAATAATTAGAGAATTGATGGAACCCGTTTTAGACGATTTAAATAATTGATTCATCTAAACAAAGAGACATTTTACTGCAGACCGTTGCAAAAACGGTTTGTTTGAAATACTTTGACGAAGAATTAGCTACCACCTAATGAAAAGAATAACAATACTATTTAGTGCTGTAATGGTGTTTTCTTTGCATTACTCCGTTGCAAGCAAAAAAATTGCAAAAACTCCGCTAGAGGAATCTGTAGATCCCATCAATCTATCAGGTAATGTTGCTGTTTGTTCAACTACACTTGATCAAGTGGCTAACCCTACATTCACCTCCTATTTTTCTGGATTACTGATTACAGAAAACTGGCCTGCCCGCTGGACATGTGGAAATTGGTCTCAGACGGAGGGCTGGTTATACATATCAGCGGATATCTCCATTTTCCTTGCGTATCTATCTATTCCAATTATGCTTTTATGGTTTATTAGAAAGAAACAGTTGGGGAGGACCAGGTGGCTCATTGCTTTGTTTGGTGCATTTATTCTTCTCTGCGGTTTTACCCACCTTATTGACGTGGTACTTTTCTGGGAACCTATGTACCGTCTAAGCGGATTTTCTAAGTTATTAACAGGCTTAGTGTCTGTAACCACAGCTACTGTGCTAGGGTTCGTGATACCAAAAGCGCTGGAATTTAAAAGCCCGGATGTGCTTCAAGCCGAGATTGATGACAGAAAAAATCTTCAAAATCAATTTGAATTATTTGTAAAATATTCACCAGGAGCTATAGCTATGCTGGATAAGGATATGAAATACATCATGGTTAATGATGGATGGTACGAGGATTATGGATTGGTAGGAAGAGATATCATCGGTAAATCACACTATGATATTTTTCCCGAAATCAAAGAAATGCCGAATTGGTTGGATGACCACCGCAAAGCCTTATCTGGAGAGACGCTTAAAAAAGACCTGGACACTTTCGGAAATGGAGATGATGTTACCTATTTAAGCTGGCAATTAAGGCCATGGATGAAGGCAGATGGTTCTGTAGGAGGCATTATGATGTTCACTGAAATACTGACGGATGAAGTGATAATTAAGAAACGACTGAAAGATAGTGAGGCAAGATTTGAAAACCTTTTTGACAAAGCAATGATTGGAATTGCGTTGGTTGGTGGTGATGGAAAGCCTTTTTTAGTAAATGATCAGCTGTGCACAATCCTTGGATATTCAAAAGAAGAACTGGCAGAAATGCCATTCACCGAATTCACACATCCGGAAGATATTGAAAAAGATTGGGGATTATATACCAAACTGTTAGAGAAAGAAATTGATAGTTATACCATTGAGAAAAGATATTTTTCAAAGGGAGGAGATACGGTTTTTGCTAAGTTAAATGTGACCCTTGTAGAGCCGGGTACAGATAATCAATATGCATTAGCCATGGTGGAAGACTTGACGAAAACAGAGGAGGCACTGCAAAAAGGAAAAGTTATGGAGCAAAAGGCTCAGATGTTCAATAACCTCTTTACGGAGATTTCATCAATCGCCAAAATTGGTACTTGGGAGGTAGATCTCAACAGTGGAAAGTGTGCTTGGAGCTATGAAGTGTATGAAATTCATGAGGAAGATCCAAGAAAAGAAATTCGGGTAGAAGAAGGTATAAATTATTATCATCCAGATGATCGAGATATTATTCAGGAAGCTATTAATAGATCCATTGCAGAGGAGGTTTCTTGGGATCTTGAATTGAGAATCATTACTACAAAAGGAAATGAAAGATGGGTTAGAGCATTAGGCAGGCCAATTTATGAAGAAGATGAAATAGTTAAGCTACAAGGACTATTTCAAGACATAGATATAAAGAAGCGTTATGAATTGGAGATCATAGAATCGAGGAAAAACCTTGAAAATCTGGTGAATCAACGAACCCTTGATCTTAAAACCGCAAATGAAGAATTAGAGTCTTTCTCGTATTCGGTTTCCCATGATTTACGAGCACCACTAAGAGCTATTAGTGGTTTTTCTGAAGCTTTGGTAGAAGATTATGCAGAGACACTTCCAGCAGAAGCAAACCAATACTTAAGTAGAATTTCTGCCAACAGCAATAAGATGGGTGAGCTCATTGATGATCTTTTGGAATTTAGTCGAATGAATAGAAATGAAGCCAATTTCTCAGAGATTGATTTGAATAAATTGGTGGAAAAGCTAATGAATGATCTATTTCTTGATTCAGTGGATATAGTGACGGTTGAGACTCTTCCACAAATAAATGGAGATAGAGAAATGCTTGCGCAAGTATTTGTGAATTTGTTGTCCAATGCAATAAAGTATAGTTCGAAGGAAGAAAATCCTAATATTATTCTTTCTTCTATTGAAGAAAAACTATCTTATGTAATATCAGTTAAAGATAACGGCGTTGGGTTCAATATGGACTACTCCGATAAGTTGTTTCAGGTATTTCAACGACTGCATAGTGAAACAGAATTCGAAGGAACTGGTGTTGGACTTTCGCTTTGTGGCAAGATCATGAAAGCGCACCATGGTGAAATATGGGCTGAGGCAGAAGAAGGAAAAGGAGCCACTTTTTATTTAAGATTTAAAAAGACCTAATATGGGATTGACCAATGATGTTCAGGTAGTGCTTGTAGAAGATAGTGTTGATGATGCTGAATTAACTATGAGATCATTGAAGAATTCAAATTTTGCTAATGAAATAACATGGTTAAAGGATGGTGAGGATGCTATTAACTATTTGCAAGGCAAGGGGAAATATGCTGACAGAGATATTACCATAAAACCTAAACTCATCTTACTGGACTTAAAACTCCCGAAACTGAGTGGAATTCAAGTATTAGAGCGAATAAAAAAAGACAAAAATTTAGATAAAATACCTGTAGTAGTCATGACTTCATCTAAGGAGAATAGTGATTTGAAAAGGTGCTATGAACTGGGAGCGAACAGTTACGTAGTAAAGCCGATAAACTTTTCAAAATTCATGGAAGTTACCAAAGAGATAAGCATGTATTGGGTATTGATTAACCAAATTCCAAATTCTTAAATTGTTTGATATGAAAAAAAATTAGCCACCTAAAACAAAAGCCAACTTATGACCACCTGGAAAGATAGAATAGAGATTCTTCATCTAGAAGATAACCCGGATGATATCGATTTATTAAGCCTTACGCTGAAACGATCGAATCTTGATTATCAATTAAAGAGTATCTCTACCAAAGAAGATTTTGAAAAAGAGGACCTGACTCATTTTGATGTTGTGATCAGCGATTACAATCTTAAAAATTATGACGGACTTTCCGCGATTAAGCGGATACGCGAGTTAGATAGCACAAAACCAGTAATTCTATTATCTGGTACAGTGGGTGAGGAGTTAGCAACAGATTTGCTTCGTGCTGGAGCAAATGACTTCATTCTTAAATCTAATTTGAAAAAGATTCCTATAGCTATAGAGCGTGCATTGCATGAGTGCTCTATGAGTAAGGAGAAACAAAAGTTTCAACGAGAGTTAGTTGAAAAGAACCTCATATTAGATACCATCTTTGACAGTTTTGCTGATATGATTTTCCTCAAAAATAATGATGGGGAATACTTGAAAGTTAACAAGGCTTTTTGTGATTTTTTCAAAGTCCATGCAGATGAAATAGTGGGTAAAAAAGAGGAAGAAATATTTCCGGAAAATATATCAGATAAGGCTATTGAAAATGATGAGTTCGTCAAATTTACTGGAAAGTCTGTAGCATATGAAATAGACTTTATCCATGATGGCTCCAGGAAAATTATTGAGATTACTAAAACGCCGATCATTGATGAAGGAGAAGTTGATGGTATTGTAGGTGAATGCAGAGACATCACCAAGCAGAAAACCTCCCTAGAGGAGACTATAAAAGCTAAATCAATTCTTAGTCAGGCAGAGTTATTGACACGTTCGGGAAGCTTTGAATATGACGCTGACTTAGATGTATTAAGCTGCAGCGGAAACTTTAAGCGTATGATGAACCTTAATATTGAAGGAGATAAGATTTCTTTCCGCAAATTTTCTCAGTTAATCAAAGAAGAAGATCGGGATATTTTTGCTGAAGGAATCAATAGATGTATCAATAAGCATGAAGAATATCATAGCGAACATCGGTTCAATATCAATCAAAAAGACGATAGTATCATAGGTCATTTCAAAGTCGTACTACGGCCTGATTATAAGGATGATAAAGGAGTGAGATACTACGGGACAGTAGTGGATGTGACAGCAGATCACGAAAATCAGATATATCAAATGAACAAACAAGAACGAGATCGTAAAGATCTTGCAAGAGAACTTCATGATAATCTCGGTCAGAAAATGAATGGAATATCCATGTTTATAAGTCAAATTTCTGATAATACACCGGACAATAAGGGTTTATTAAAAGTCAAGAATCTGGTACACGAAACGATTGATGACTTGGGTTATCTGATCAACAATATTTCAGTCAAACAGATTGAAGAACATAGCTTGGATTATGCAATTGATAAGTTGATTGGATACATGCCCGAGTCTATTACAGTCAAGAGTGATTATAAAATCACGGAAGATGAACTTTCCCCATTCGTTAAGTCGCAGATTTATCGGGTTATTCAAGAAACGTTGAACAATGTTGCGAAATACAGCGAAGCTTCAGAAGTCAAAATGGATTTGCATCAAGATGGGGGGATTGTTAGTTTAAATATTGAGGATGATGGAGTAGGTTTTGCCGTGGATCAGGTTTTGAATGGAAATGGACTTCAAAATATTACTCATAGGGTTCGTCATAGCAATGGATTGGTAAATATTGATTCGCAAAAAGGAAAAGGGACACGAGTAACGGTGAAAATGCCTGTAAGTTAATTTTTATGTCTATGCACACATTATTATTAGTTGATGATCATCAGATCATCAGAGATGGGATAAGATTTTATTTTGATAACGATGAAAAGTTTGAGATCAAAGACGAAGCTGAAAATGGCTTGCAGGCTCTTGAGCTTCTCAAGGATAATGAATATGATATCATTTTAACAGATATCAATATGCCAGAAATGGATGGTGTAGAATTCATGAAAAGCCTCAAAGAAAACTATCCAGATCAAAAAGTACTTGTGCTGTCCATGTTTAATGAGGCAGGTTATATAAACAAAATGATTGCTCTAGGAGCCAACGGTTATGTCTTGAAGAAATCAGACAAGAATGAATTAGTAGAAGCCATTGAAAAAGTACTTGCAGGCAAAGATCATTATTCCGCAGAAGTATATAAGACGATCATTGGTAACATCGCTGGAAGAAAACCTAAACAACGGCTTACACTTGAAGCAGAACTATCTGATCGGGAGAAGGAAGTCTTGGTGATGATTACTAATGAACATACAAATCAGGAAATTGCGGATAAGCTTTTCATAAGTATACGAACCGTGGAGACTCATAAACGAAACTTACTTGAAAAAACCGGATGTAAAAATGTAGCAGGACTGGTGATGTATGCGGTAGAAAGGAACTTTGTTTGAAGCTTTTAAAATTCGGCCGTAAGAACATTTATTACTTACTGCTAGGCGTATTAACACTAATACTGCTTTTTAGTCAGGTATATCTGCAGGAGACACTTATCGAAAGTAGAAACGACGCGACTGTTGTTAATATCTCGGGAAAGCAGCGAATGCATAGCCAAATGATTGCTAAGCTGTCTCTTCAATTAAGATATGAAGAAGATCCTGTCAGATTTGAGGAGTACAAAAAAGAACTAGCAGAAGCACATGATTCCTGGAAACAAGCTCATCATTACCTTAAGAAACATGAGGATGTTTTGGACCATGAACCTATACAAAAACTCTTCATTGAATTAGATCCTCTTTTCGAAGAAATAGATATAGCATCGGAGCGACTACTAGCACTGAGATTCTCTCAATCGGGAGATTCAATAGCAATGTATGCGAATAAAGTAAGGGATAATGAGAAATCTTTTTTAGTCCTAATGGACAGCATCACGAACTTATTCGAGGATTTATCAGTCGCCAGGATTAGTAAAATGTCGATAGTAGAGTTTTCCCTACTAGCTATCACGTTATTGATTATAATAACTGAGATTATTCTGATTTTTAGACCCCTCATAAAACAAGGTGATCGAACTAAAGCTGATTTCCTTAACCTTAACAAGGTGATAAACAGCTTAAATAACTACGCTATCTTTTTCATGGACCTTGAGGGTAACGTGCAGACTTGGTCTGATAGCGCCACAAACTTGAAAGGCTATCTTTCTGAGGAAGTAGAAGGTAGTAATCATCGTACTTTTTACCCTACAGAAGTTCAAATCCAAAAAACTCCAGAACAATTACTGCTAGATGCAAGAAATAACCAAGTAGCTAAATACGAAGGATGGGTTCTAAAAAAAGATGGTTCACGATTTTGGGCCAGTAAGACTATAATGACGATCAATGATGCTGCCGGGAAGATCATTGGTTATGGAAATATTACGCATGACTTGACCGATTTTAAGAAAGCAGAAGAAGTAAGAGTTATTGAAATGAAGAATAAGGAAATGGAGCAGTTCACCTACATAGCTTCTCATGATTTACAAGAACCATTAAGAACCATATCCAACTATGTTCAGGTCATAGAAGAGGACCATGCTCATGAGTTGAATCAAACTATATTTTCATACCTATCTTCTATGAAACGAGCTACCAGAAGGATGTCTAATTTGATAAAGGGTCTGCTGGATCACTCTAGATTAGGAAAGAGTTCAGAGCTCGAATACATTGATACGAATGACTTGATGAGTGAACTTATGGTGGATTTGAAGGGCATAGTTGAAGAAAATAATGCTCATTTAAAAATTGAAAACCTACCAAAAATCAATGGGTATCAAGTTGAATTAAATCAGCTATTCCAAAACTTAGTTATCAATGCTATTAAGTTTAAAAAACCCGATGAAGAACCTCAAATTTTTGTGAATTGCGAACTGATTGAAAATTCATGGAGATTTTCTGTTTCAGATAATGGAATAGGAATTAAACAAAAATATTTTGATCGTATATTCAAAATTTTCCAAAGAGTGCAAACATCCAGCAAGTATGAGGGTTATGGTATTGGCCTTGCACATTGCAAAAAAATAGTACAGCTACACGAGGGAGAAATATGGGTTAAATCCAAAGAAGGAGTAGGTAGTACTTTTTATTTTACACTACCAAGTAACTTAATATGACTAATTCAATCACTATCATGCTCATAGATGACAATGAGGATGATAATTTTTTTCACAGTAGGGTTATTAAAAAAACATTAGATAACCCTGAGATAATTGTTTTTGAAGATGCTGAAAAAGCACTAGCCTATTTTGAGGAAATTAAGGATACTAAAAATGTAAATCCAGATTTGATATTGCTTGATATCAATATGCCAGGAATGAATGGTTGGGAATTTTTAGAGGCGTACAAACGACTTGACCCATCCATTCAACTAGCAAGTATTGTGGTAATGTTGACCACAAGCGAAAATCCGGATGATTTTGAAAGAGCCAAAGAGCATAACATAACTACTGATTTTAAAATCAAGCCACTCACCACCGAAATGGTAGAAGAGATGATTAAAAATCATCTATAAACGATTTTATTTCTCTATACGGGCTCCCTCTTTTTGGAGTTTTGCTTCTAGAACTTTCAAAGCATCACCGTAATGGTAATATGGAATGCCTGAATATAAGTGATGGATCAGGTGCATATTCTGACTCACTAAAATGGTATTCAAACCAGGTTTCAGAATGATTCGAGTATCCAGATAACGTTGTTGTACATCATGCGGATGATGGGGAAGCCAATCAAATGCAAATGCAAGAAATCCAAGAGCTAAATATCCAGGGACAACATAGATAAGTAAGGGAAATGTCCATCCGAAGGTTATTCCTGACCAGATGATGATTACATTAATAAACAGAATTGTGGTTGTACTAACTATATACTCTTTCCTGGTTTTGACGTTTGTCCACAACTTCTTTTGATCCTTTCTGAAATGATTATAGTAAGCAAAATAAGTAGTCATGCACTTCAAGAGCATCATAATGGGATTACGAGAAGCTACCCAATAGTCAGGGTCTTTTTCGGGATGATTAGTATGCCCGTGGTGCATAATGTGTAGATATCTAAACATCGGAAAAGGAGCCATTAGCGATAATCCGGAAACCCACCCAATGAGATTTTCTAGCCACTTCAGTTTTCGTTTTTTGCCCTTAATGTTTTGATGAGAAGCCTCATGTAGCGGTGTAAATAGTAAGTAGGCGCATACCGTATTGATTATGCAGGTTACCCAAAGTGGGATAAAGCCCTGGAAGCCTAGCAAAGACGAAGTGATATAGATTATCAGACTGAATAGAAAAAGGTAAATGGTACGATAGGCAATCTTACCTGTAAAAGGCATCAGCTTCGTTGCTAAAACTGTTTCTGAAAATTCATCTTGTTTGGTTTCAACCATGCAATTTCTAATGGCACTTTAAATCTAAACATTACTTAGTCTAATTTGATCAATTTCCCAAGTATTGGATTCAATGTCCGCAGCTTCGTACAAAATTTCATGCCAACTAGATAGAATTCTCTTGCATTCAGACTTCTTCTGACAATGGTGAAATCAGTACGTATTGGATAGTCCGATCATAAAAAAACCGATCCTATGAAGAGGATCGGCTAATTATTAACTACCAAAATAATTATCGATTCATTTCATTTACGATGTAAACGTATTGAATGGATTCTTCATTTTAGTTACTATCTAATTGTGTAGTGAAAATCCACTTTTCATCCGTACAATCACTGAAATCTTTACTTTCACACTTTTGCCTTGTTCCTTTAACCTTAATCTGATTATTTGCCAATAGCTGAGCACTTAAACCATAATCATTCAACTCTTGTCCGAAAGTTTCGCTCCAAACTTTCTTACCTTGTTTATCAGTCTTGATGATTAGTACATCATAATTCCCTTCACCATCGGAACTGGTAGATCCAACAATCAGATATCCTCCATCCTGAGTTAGTTCAATGCTACTAACCCTATCATAGCTTTTACCACCAAAGATTTGTGACCACTCTTCATTGTCATTCGAGTAGTTCTTTGTCAACAATATTTGATCCTTTTCTCTTTCACTAGAAATAGTGCTTACCTGAATATATCCTCCATCTTCTGTGTATTTTAACTGATCAGACAGCTTACTATCTGTTTTCCTAAACCGAATGTTTTTAGCCCTACTGAAACTCATAAGTAATGTCGAAACCTTATTTACTTCATCGTATGTTGTTCTGAACTTGTAATCCGAAAACATAAACCGATCTTTTTGAATGATCTGCAAAGCACCGCTTTGTCCAGTTTGTTTGTCAGAAATGATGATGTTGAAATCTTTGTCTTTTGAAAGATCAAAAGTTAGATCGAGTTCCTCATTGTAATAAGTGCCAGTTAGACTATGAATGTAATTTTTAGATGGAATGAATGAATCTAACTTTTTGTAGATTCTAGGTTCCTTGTCTTGCTGAAGTATGGTAAACGCGGATTCAGAGAATCCTATCTTCACACTTTCATTCGCATTCCATAGGTAAAGGCTTCCTTGCTTGAATTCCAGCGGTATCGGATTATTATTATCTAATTGCCAGTATAAAGATTCAGCATCTTTAGTTATCCTTATCACATTTCCTTTCGGGCTTAAGTACTCTCCAGTGATTTCATTAGTTGGTAGGTTTCTGGTGAAAGCTTCTGTGTTGATAGCGAACTCTTTCTTTTCATCCTCAAGTTTAGGCAGTATAATTTCTGATATTTTGTCTGCAATAGCCCCACTCCAAAGTTTTCCATTATTGCTCATTATTACAATAGACGTTTCATCATCTATATAGCGGACTATTTGGGAATGATAGGCCCCAGTGCTTCCTGAATGATGAACTGCTTTCCTTCCTATACGATCTTCCAGCTCAAGCCCAAATCCGTAAGTAACAATTTCGGCATTCGTGATTGATTGTTGACTTAGGTATAAAAGTTCATTTTTGGTTGTAGCATTCTGCATGGCTTTTTCATAAGTCAATTGATCTTGTAGTGTGGTGAATAGAAATCCATCTCCATATAAGTTGGTCATCATAGGGTATTCTTTCCAGACACCATCTCCCCAGTCAGCATAGGGGCTAGCTTTATGGGGTATGACATTCATATAATCTTTCAAAAAGAATGTTTGATTCATTCCTAATTCTTCAAAAAGTTGTTTGGTGTACTCATGGAATGGTTGTCCTGATGCAACTTCAACTATCTTGGCTAGTATGGTATAATTAGAATTGCTATAGAGGTAAGTACTTCCAGGATTAAACCCTAAATCTTCTTGCTTTGTGAGCATTTCTATGACCGCTTGATTGTCTAGTCCTTCTTCTCTCCACCATGGCTTCTGCTGAATGCTTAAGAGATCATAAAAATCACGAATTCCACTTGTGTGATTTAGTAGATGTCTGATGCGAATAATTTCCTCTACATCAGGATATAACTGTGAAATGTACTCTCGAGTATCATCCTCAAGGTCAAGTTTTTCATCTAATGATAACTTCAGTATGCTTAAAGCTGTAAACTGTTTTGCAACAGAAGCTATATTGAACGTTGATTTTAAGTTAACCTTGACTTGGTGTTCGAGATTCGACAGACCCAGATAATTTTCATAAACGACATCTCCATTTTTGATTATGCCTGCGGCAATTCCAGGAGCCTTATCATTAACGAGTTCTTCAAGGTAAGAATCGATCTCAGTGATTTGAGAATGATTAAGTTGGCCATTTACCAATAGGCTAGCAATCATTAAGATTGACGAGAAGAGCTTTTTCATTTTGATTTTTTATATCAAATCTGGATCGAAAAAGTATATCCAGCGCGTCAAATAATGATTTGACACCTATTCTTTTTGACTTTCAATATGAGAAATGAATTGATTTGGAGTTAGTCCTGTACTTTTCTTAAATACTCTATTGAAAGTACTTTTAGAATTAAACCCACAGTCCAGAGCGAGACTTAGGAGAGTGAATTGTTTATGTTCACCATTTTGGAGTTTCACTTTTAAGGTCTTCAATCTAAAATCGTTGATAAAGTCATTGAAGTTCATTTTGAATCCCTGATTGATTACCTGAGAAACTAACCTGGTATTGGTGCCAAGAGAATTGGCCACATCTCTGAGTGTTAGGTTTGAATTTTGATAAGCTCTTTCCTCTTCAATAAACACCCGTATTTTTTCTTTCCAGGAGGTAATTTCATGAGCTGAAATAGTTAATTTTTCCTCAGTTCTATCTGGACTTATCAATCGCCAGCCCGGTTCAAAAAGAATAGATGATTGAATGGCATTCTTGTAGCCTGATAGTGCGATGTAGTAAAAAACGCATGCAAAGAAGAAATAATACCACCACTTGATACCGAAATCACCCCAATTAGGTAAAAATATCAAGAAAAGAATTCGAATGGTAAGTATGACTAACAGGGCAATGAGGAATTTCTTAAGCCACCCAAATTTGATATTTTCAGCATAACTGACCTGATTGACGATTTCTTTACGATATTGTGAGTAGAGTTTGATTCCAAAGACTGTGTAGGTAATAATACATGCAAGTCCACTAATTTGATACCAGGGGGATAAATCTTTGTCCCGACCATCTGCGTAGAAATAAAATTCATCTAAAATGAGAAAATCGGTTACAAATACGATCAAACTATAGAGTAGGTAGAGAGCAGCCGGAATGAAATGTAAAAAGTCTTCCCTTTTTAATCCCTTGGTATCAGGGTCAAGCAAGCTTTTAATATAGAATAGGATAACAGGACCGATGAGAAAGAATTGTTGGAAAGGGACGAAGAATAGAAATTCTCGATAGCCATCCATAGCATACCAATCTAAGTGCCCCAACATCCATGGAGCTACATAAAGACAACTCAAAAAAATCAGTAAACTTAACCATTTGCTAGAAACATCGCGGTGCTTCACAGAGTGAATTAATAGCGAGGTAGAGAATATAATTCCCTGAACGAAGAAGAAGGCAAGAAGAGCCGATTTGTAGTAAAAACCTAAAAGCATTATTCAAAAAAAGGAAGATAGTATGATTACATGATGTTAACCTATGTTCATGCATTAATGTTATCCGTCAATTTCGACATGCTAATCGAAATACATTTGTCCAAATAAGATAAATAGGTAAATTGCTTCACAAGCAGACTACCTATGTTGCGCCGAGAATACATTCTTAATTACCTCGCCATCATTCTGATGGGTTTAATTACCCTTTCAGAAGTAAGCTTATTGCTATCTGATGAGCAAGCGGAGGAGACTAAGGAAGAACGAGAACTCAAGGAAGAATTAAAAGAAAAAGAAGAATTAAAAGAAAATCTTCTGCTTTCTGGAAGCTGGGGAGATTCCACATCCACTTCGGTAGCTCTTAATTTCTATTCGCACGTACAAAACCAGTATTCAGTAAAGGCTCCTCGAAAGTCTCTTTCTGGTGTATCTCTTTTCATTGCTTTTTGCTGTCTTAAAATCCCATTCTGTTAGTTCACAAGCTTTTTAGAAGCTGATTCTTTTCTGTATTGCTCTCGCCTTTGCGACAGAGTCAATACCATATGTCCTATTTACTTATTAAGAAATTAACAGAACAATCATGAATGATCGATTGAAGAATATATTTATGCATCTGAGAAGAGATGCACTTGCAGGTACAGTAACGGGTATAATGGCCGTACCACTCACCATTGGTATTTGTTTAATGTCTGATTACCCAGTTATGACTGGGCTCTACACAGTGATTTTCGCTGGAGTAGTAAGCTTTGTTACCTACCTATTTCGACCTGGAAACTATACTGGAATGCCGGGAGTGGCCGCCGGTTTAGCTCCAGCATTAGCACTTGGAGTAAGTTCATTTGGTATGGAAAACATGCCATTTGTAATTATGCTTACAGCATTGTTTCAAGCATTGGTTTGGAGTTTTAAATGGGAAAGGTATATTCTACGAGTTGTGCCGCATTACTTGGTGGAAGGATTGCTAGCGGGCGTAGGATTGAAAATAGCCTTAAAGTTTGTTCCATTCCTCTATGATATAGAACATGAAACTGGAACTTGGCTCAATTGGGAGCGTGAGATGGTAATTGCCTTAAGTATTGTCTCATTTGCACTTTTTGTGATGCTTTTTAAGTATTACAAAAAACGAATGCCCGCACTACCATACTTTGTAATTATGGTAACCAGTTTTGCACTAAGCTTCTTCTTGCCATTGCCCAGAGTCTCCATAGATTCAATTCCATTTCAAATTCAAATGCCCTTGCCACACCTGGATGGTATGGATCAAAGTCAAACGCTTCTGACTTTATTGAAAATGGTGGGATTTGCTTTAATGCTAGGAAGTATAGATGTAATTGAGCAAGTGATGAGTCATGTAGCCATTGAAAAAATGGACCCAAGAAAAAGGAAAGCGGATACAAATAGTGGACTATTACCCATTTGGATAGCTAACTTTGGAGCAACTTTTTTTGGGGGAATGACGAATTTGGACGGGTTAGCGAAAAGTACGACCAATACAGTTGCTGGTGCTGTGACGAAGCTATCAAACCTCTTTACTTCGATTGTACTCTTACTAGTAGTCCTATTCCCGTCAGTTCTTGAACATTTACCAGAATACGCACTAGGTATCATTATGGTGTATTCAGGTTGGAAAATGATTGCGAATATTACGCATGTTAGATCCGAAGGGAGATATGCTTTAATTATGGCAGCAGCATGCGGATTTCTTGTTTTCGAGCTAGGCATTTTTGAAGGTTTGTTACTTCTACTACTTGTTCATGCAGGAATCCAATATGTATTTATGCGTAGACTTGGAAAGTCCACCTCTGAGATATTAGCACAATTTTCTGGTACATTCAAACCTGAAAGTGATGAAGCATTGGAAAATGCTGACATAATGCAAGAACCTGCGGTTCCTGTGTTAAATAAATGGGCTAACGCGATAAATAGTCATGATCTAGATGCACTAATGGGTCTCTATTCTGATGATGTGATTATGATTCCCGCTTTTTCAACCAAAACCCGGCATACAAAAGAAGATGTAAAGAACTTATATCGTGACCTATTTGTGAAAAATGATGTTCACTTGATTTTAGAGGAGGTATCCACACAAAAAGTAAATGATTTCAAAGTAGATAGCGGACAATACCGATTGGATTGGAAGTCTAAAGGTTTTGAGGAAACTAATAAGCTTAGGTTTTCTTTTGTGATCAAAGACGATAAGATAGTTACTCACCACTCTAGTATACAGCCTGATGATGCTGTTTCTATCTCTCACCCGGAAGCTTATGATGAGAGTGTGATTTCGTAAAAAGTCAGTAATTCCTTCTATATAATATATAAGGAAGGGCTTACATTTCTTTTAAGGTCATTTCTTCAAACGTCCTATATACACTTAAGTGATGGTCTGATATTTTTGACATAATTCTACCAGCACCTCTGATGATTATATTGTCTGAAATGAGGATGATTTTCTCTGTTTGATTTTTGTATTTATTCAGATGAGATATCCATTTATTTTTTGCACTATTATCAAAGCCACCCATACTCTGGCAATCCCAAATGTGAATGAATTTTTTTGTACTATTCAGATCGCAGAAATTTGACCAGACTTGTGTCGCCTCAGTGGACATATCTTCTGTAAACTTATTCCTAAATACAAAGTGTAGAAAACTTTTATCTTTTTTTTCAAACTTCTTCATTTCAATGCTTTTCTCCCTTGAGATTTGTTCAGTCACAGATATTGTCATTTTTCTGGGTTTTTAGTAATGAAATTAAGATTCAGATTGTATTCAATGGTGTAAACATAATTAACTGACAATCTGACTTGATTGAATATTCGGTAAGATACCAATTCTGCGTGTTGAACTGATTGCTTTATTATTTAAGATGTAAGTCTCAAAAATAGACTTTATGAGCTTTAATGATCGGTAATTCCACCCTGATTATATAATCGAAGCGTTTTCTGCAAATGGAATAAGTTTAAAACCTTATCGACTGTATTTTCTTTATCTAATAATGAAATTAAGATTCTTGTGACAGAATAAGGATATGCCAGATTAATCATTAAATTTATTAGACACCAAAAAAGAAAAATGGAATTTACCATCAAAGAGCTGGAAAAATTTGCTCATGGCACTGAAGTCTTTATGGCAATACTCACTATTGAAGGTGTTGTGGTCAAGGCAAATGATAGATGGTTTAAAAGGTTCAAAATTGAGAAAGAGGACTTAGTGGGGAGACCCATTACTAA
The DNA here is from genome assembly GCA_039984955.1 of Marinobacter alexandrii. Classification (NCBI taxonomy): domain Bacteria; kingdom Pseudomonadati; phylum Pseudomonadota; class Gammaproteobacteria; order Pseudomonadales; family Marinobacteraceae; genus Marinobacter; species Marinobacter alexandrii. The sequence continues at coordinate 2,708 of JBDWTN010000006.1, read as the reverse complement.
ACTCATACATGATAGTGAAGAACAGAGATTTGTTGAACTAATAGAAATAGCAGTAGAGGAAAGACAAATATGCCATGAAGTAATATCCCTAATAGATCAGGATTTGCAGTCATTCTCGTTTCAGTTCGATTTGACATACCAAGAAGGAGAGATCTATTTGGTGGGATTTGATGTGACTGATCATGCAAAGGAACATCTATCATTGGTAGACATGTCCAAACTTACGAACACAGGAGCATGGTACTATGATCCTATTCGCGATAAAACCTATTGGTCTGAAGAAGTATATAACATCCACGACCTTCCAGTAGGATCAGATGTAAATGCAGGAATGGCCTTAAGCTTTTATACCGGCAAGCATAAAGATGAAATAGACAAGCTAGTCAAAAAGCTTTATGAAAATTTTGAGATGTATGATTACACGGGAGAAATTACAAGTGCGAAAGGAAAAAGTAAATGGATTCGGACGATTGCTAAACCAATGATTCATGAGGGTAAGATTATTTATATATGCGGTGTAACAGCTGATCGTACCCGGCTCCATAATAATCTTGAGAGAATTAAAAAGGAATCTGAGACAAGATTACTTGCTTTAAAAGGAATCAAGTCAGGGTTGTTTGACCATGACCTGCAGAAAGACGTGGTGTTCTACAGTCCAGATTTTAAAGATATGGTGGGCTTGTCTAGAGAAGGTGAATACCTTCCTGAGGCAGAATTTAGAAAAATGATCCACCCAGATGATCGAGATGAGGCATACCAGCGTCATATGGATCAACTGGACAAAGAAGGTAATCATTACTTTAACCATTACAGACTTCAAAACAGGCATGAAGAATATGAGTATTATGAAGTGCATGCCTGGAGGAAAAAGGATAAAGAAGGTATAGCCAGCCGTATGGTGGGCAATCTGATCAATGTAAACGATCGAGTACTTGCAGAGCAAGAAAAGACCAGAACCAAGAATAGCTTAGAAGCTATGGTAGATAATGGTTTTATTTACAGCCTACTTTTGAGTAAAAACGGAACCATACTAATGGCTGATTACCGGTCTATAGAAATTATAGAACATGAATATGGAGTAAATCCGAGGAAAGAGGAGGTGAAGTATGAAAATGTGATGCCAGATGTATTTAAGAAGCCATATAGAGAGGAGTTTGAAAAAGCAATGAAAGGGATGACAATCCGCAAAGAGATAGAACGCCCAGTGCCAGATGGATCTATGCAATGGCTGGATGTCATGTACAGACCTATTAAGAATGAAGATGAGGAGATTACTTATGTCCTAACAAATCTCTCGGATATAACAAAAAGGAAGAGAGCTGAAATGTCTATCAAGGAAGCTAAGAATTATGCCATGTCTCTCAATAGGCTAAAATCTGGTATTCTTTCGAATCTAAGTCATGAGATGCGAACCCCATTAAACGGAATCATGGGGACAACAGAACTCTTAATGGCCACAGATCTGGGCAAGGAAGAGCACGAGCTTTTACAAATGCAGAAAGACAGTGAGAAACGTTTATTAAAAACACTTAATGATCTAATCACTTTGAGTGATTTAGATTCGATGAGGCTTAACATGCGTCTCAAGGAATGCAAACTTAATGACCTTGTTCAAAAGTCATTTGATACCTATCATCATATGGCCAACAAAAAAAGTCTGGGCTATACTTTACAAAAATCTGATCGCGAAGCAGTTGTATTAGTAGATCAAGATATGATAGCTGCTGCTCTCAATGCCGTAATTCATAATGCGATCAAGTATACAAATGGTGGGCAAGTATCTATAGAATGTAATCTTGATGAGCAAGAATGGGCTGAAATCAAAATCAAGGATACAGGTGTAGGTATAGATTCAACAAACTATGAGAGAATCTTCGAGGATTTTGAAAAAGTAAACATTGGTCTCAATTATAAATACGAAGGAGCAGGGATTGGACTTTCAATAGCAAATAAGTTTATTCAACTGATGGGAGGTTCAATTGTCGTTCATAGTGTTGTAAATGAAGGATCACAATTTGAAATAAAATTACCAGCCATTGAGCTGATATCTGAATAATTAAAACCTAGCTGGATGAAAATTTTGACTGTAGAGGATAATGAGATAAATGCCAAGTTGATGGATTACATCCTCAACGACCTGACTTTTGATTTTACAAATACCATTGCCACTAGTGCAAAAGAAGCATTGAACTTCACTTCTCAAGATCGGTTTAATCTAATTCTTATGGATATTAATTTAGGAAGCGGTCAGATGGATGGTTCTGAGGTTATGAGTATCCTAAAAGATAAGGATGACTATCAGGAAGTTCCCATGTATGCAATCACGTGCTATACGCTAGACAAAGATCGGATACGATTTCTTGAGGCTGGCTTTGATCGTTACTTTACAAAACCAATCAATCATTCAGAATTGCTGAGAGCTATCTCGGAAGATCAAGTGAGACAGCTTGGAAGCTGATATACTTTTTTGTCTCTATTGTTCCAATATCATTACGCTATTCAATTAAGCCTTCTCTACTAATTATATCACGTAAAATTCTTTACGTGATATTGCTATACGCAATCTTCGCAATTCAATACGTACTACCACGATAAGTACCTCTCGTACGTTTCTCGGTGATTTTCGGAAATAGTTAGAATCCGAAAATCACTCTCAATTCCGGCTGCACATTTTCGGACTTTTGAATTATCAAACAATTTAAAAACAA